>UQEF01000008.1 GCA_900540045.1 uncultured Eubacteriales bacterium
CAGGCGGTATTGGACCGCATCCTGAAAGAACTGGAACTGGCATAGGAGAAGTCAGTCGCGCTCGTAGACGGTGCAGATGGGGATGCTGTAGCTGTCCAGCGTAAAGAGCACATGGTAACCCTCCGGCGGGTCCACCTCGTAGATGATGGCGTAGGTGGTGTTGGAAAACAGGTAGGGCGCTTCCGGGTCGGCTACCACTTCCAGCGCCGCCTGTTCCCCGCCAGCAAGCGTAGCGAAGGAACGGTCCAGACCGAGCTGGCTCATGTCGTCCCGCGCGCCGATCTGCAGGGGAAGCGATTCGTCGCGGGGCTCTTTGAGCAGCCGCTGTATCGCGTTGCGGGTGCTGACCACCCAGTAGTCCAGCTCCATTTGCGTTTCCGCGTTTTTGTGGCCCAGACGGTTGTAGTAGGCGTACTGATAGGGATGGTTCTTGGCGATATCCCCGGCCGTCCAGGCGAAGAAGAGGCACAGGCCCGCCGCAAAGACGCGGTGCATGCCGTATTCGCCCGTTCGCCTGCGCAGAAAGCCAATGCATGCAGACAACCCGCGCGCCCCCAGCAGGACCACACCCGCGTATACAAAGTAGAAATGCCGCCAGCCGTTGTACACCAGCGGGCGGGTCAGTACCGCGAACAGGAGCGGCACAAACCAGCACAGGCTGGCGGCGGTCAGGGCAAGAGTGACGGGGTCACGCAGGGCGGCGGCGCGCTGCTGCCACACGCGGCGGAGCACGCTGAGCTGCCCCACCGCCGCCAGCGGCGTCACGTACAGGGGCAGGGTGACCAGCATCATCCACACAAGATAGTAGCGCGGCAGGGGATTGACCGCATGCTCAAAGCGCATGCCGCGAAACAGCACCACCCCCGGCCAGCGCGTGAAGCCGGACGCGTTGACCAGCAGATAGCGCAGATACTCCACCGGACCGCTCCACAGCGCGGGGGTCAGCAGGGCATAGAACCCCGCAAAAAGCGCGACGGTTGCGGCCGCTATGCACGCCATCCGGCGGTCCCAGCGCCGCTGTGCCGTCACCAGCACCACCGCGCACAGCCCCATCAGTCCCCACACAAAAAAGCCTACAACCTTGGTGTTGGCGGCCATGGCGCCCGCCAGAGAAAACAGCGCGCCGCGCAGAAAGCCCGGCTGCTTGAGGAAGCGCAGCCCCAGCCACAGCGTGCACAAAAACAGCGTCAGCAGCACCATGTCCTTGCTGTTGTAGTGCCCCTCGGCAAAAAAACGCGGACACAGGTAGAGAAGCAGCATGCCGCCGCAGGAAACCGGGCGGCTGAGTTTGGCCTCGCGGCAGAAGCCGTACACGGCAGCCACGCCCAGCATGAACCATAGCCACGTATAGGCGTGCCACAGCACCATGACACGGTCCGGCGCCTCCTCCTGCAGGGGCAGGAGCGCCGCAGCCGGATAGTAGGCGCACTGGCCGTGATCCCGCTCAATGCTCTGCGAGATCGGCGTGATGCCCCGCGACAGGTACCACTGGGCGGGCGCACTGTCCTCCCCGAAGAGGCGCAGGGCGTATTCCAGCATGTTTTCTTGCAGAATGATTTGCTCGGTGGACTCGTCGCAGGGCAGGCCGTAGTCCGCGCCGGCGGAGAGGCCCACCAGAGCGAGGACGGCAAAAAACAGCGCCACAAAGGCGAATTTGACACGTTCAACGGTCATGGCCGGTCAGCCTCCTTTGCAGTACGCTCGTAGAGGATCATGATGGGATGGCCGTAGGCGGAAAGCGTGACGCATTCGGCCATGTCCGCGCCCGGAGAAAATCCGCTAAAACAGGCGTAGGTGGGGTTGGAGAGCACAAAGCGCGCTCCGCTTCCTTCCGGCAGGCAGACGAAGCGGCCGGCCAGCTCATCCGGCAGGGAGGCCAGCGCGCGCTGCAGGGCATACTCGCTCCACAGGTCGGCGGGTTCCACGGTCAGCACGCCTTCATACGCTCCGGCCAGGCGGACAAGCGCGTCCCGCGCGCTCACGTTCCAGTAGTCCAGCTCGTTGTAATCCATGCCGCGGAGCTGTACCAGCGGCTGGTAATAGGCATACTGGTAAGGGTGCTGCGTGGCGATACCCACGCCGGTAAAGGCCATGCACAGCCCCAGCAGCGCGGCAAAGACCCGCCGCCTTGCGCCGCGCATATGCGTCCACAGTTCCCGCGCGCCCAGCACGGCCAGCGCCAGCATCGGTCCGTAAAGGAAGTAGAAATGCCGCCAGCCGTTGTATACGCGCGTGCGGGTAAGCACGGCAAAGGCCAGCGGAAGCAGCCACAAAAGGACCGTCAGCAGCGGGACCAGGCCCGGTGCGCCGTGGGCGCGCAGGCGGCGCACACCGGTCCACATCGCCAGCGCGGTGCCTGCCGCGCACAGCATAAGTATCCACAGCGGCGTGGTGGCCAGCATCATATAGGGCAGGTAGTACCAGGGCAAAGGCTGCGATGTGGTATCGAACACGCTGCCGCGAAACAGCACATACCCGTTCCAGCGCTGAAAGGCCACTGCGTTGGAGAGAAGGTAACCGAAAAAGGCCGCCGGGTCGGCCCACAGCGCGGGCGTGAGCAGCGCGTACAGGGCTGCGAAGGAGAGGACCGTCACCCCGGCCACGCCCCAGACGCGCGGGGTCACGCGGCGCTCCATCAGCAGGCGGACGAGCACATACAACGCGCACAACCCCCACAGCGCAAGCCCCGCCACCTTCGTGTTGGCCGCCAGCGCGCCGCACAGGGCAAAGCATGCGCCGCGTGCAAAGCCCGGCCTGCGCGCCAGCGCCAGCGACTGCCACAAGCCGCACAGCGAAAGCGAAAACAGCGCGATATCCTTGTTGTTAAAATGCCCGTGGGCAAAAAATGGCGGAGTGAGAAGCAGGCAGACCGGTCCCAGCAGCGCCCAGCCCCGTGATAGCCCCATCTGCCGCAGCGCGGCGTACAGCGCAAAGCCGCCCAGCGTGAACACGGCCCAGCAGGCCATGTGCCACAGCGCGCTTTGCTGCGCCCCGGTGAGAGAAAGGTCCAGCACCACCCAGCCAAAGGGATAGAAAGCAGCGGTGCCGTGGTCCTGCTCGATGCTCTGCGATATGGGCCGCAGCGTTTCAATGGAGAGCGGTCCCTGCCGGGCGGCAAGCGTTTCAAAACGGCTTTCATCAAGCCCCAGGACACGGGCATATTCCCACAGGTTCATGCGCAGAATGTCCATTTCCGTCTGCTCATCCCAGGAGGGACCATAATCGGCGGCGGTCAGAAGCCCCAGTGCCAGAAAGACGGCGAAAAAGGCGCATACCGCCCACCGGGGCAAAACCTTGTTCATCACAACACCTCATTTGCAGCGGGAAAGCCCGCCTTCCCTTCCCTGATTATACCGCAGAACGTCCGGCTTGGGAAGATGCGAACAAGGAGCCCGGCTGTGCCTTGACACTGCCGGGCTCCTTTCATGCGCCGGATGAGGCGCTTTCATCCATCAGATTTCTTCGTCGCCGCCGTCCGAACCATCAACCACGGTTTCGGTTTCATCCGTCATCTTGGCTACGGCCTCCTCAAAGGCGGCCTCGTCGGCTTCTTCCGGTTCCTCCTGCTCGGCGCGGGCTACGCCCACAATCTTCGCGCCCTCGCTCAGGCGCATGAGGCGCACGCCCTGCGTGTTTCGGCCGCTCTCGCGGATGTCGCTTACCGCCATGCGGATAATGGTGCCGTCATCCGTGATGAGCATGATATCCTCGTTCTCATAGACGGCCAGCTGGGCGGCCAGTTCCCCGGTCCTGTCGGTAAGCGCCATGGCGCGGATGCCCATGCCGTTGCGGCCCTGCTCGCGGTACTGATCGGGGTCGGTGCGCTTGCCATAGCCGCCGGTGGTGATGGCCAGAATCTGCTGGCCTTCCTCCAGACGGCTCATGTCGATGAGCTCGTCGCCCGGCTGCAGCTTCATGGCGTGCACGCCCATGCCCGTGCGGCCGATGACGCGGATGCTGCTTTCATGAATGCGCAGCGCGCGGCCCTGGCGGCTGCCGATGATCAGGCTCATATCGCCGTCGGTGAGTTCCACGGCGCACAGCTCATCATCCTCGCGCAGCGTGATGGCGATCAGGCCCGCCTTGCGCAGGTTGGCGAACTCGCTGTAGGGCGTGCGCTTGATCATGCCGTTTCTGGTCATCATGACCAGGTAGTGTTCCTCCAGTCCGCGCGGAACGGGGATCATGGCGGTCACCTTTTCGTCGCCCGCAATCTGCAGCAGGTTGACAATGGCCATGCCGCGCGCCGTCCGTCCCGCTTCGGGGATCTGGTAGCACTTGAGGTTGTAGACGCGGCCGCGGTTGGTGAAGAACATGATTTCGTCATGCGTGTTGACGATGATGAGGCGCTCGGCGAAGTCCTCCTCGCGGGTCGCCATGCCGCTGACGCCCTTGCCGCCGCGGTGCTGCGCGCGGTAGGTGCTCTTGGGCAGGCGCTTGACGTAGCCGAAATGCGTCATGGTCACGACCATGTCGTCGGACTGGATGAGGTCCTCAATGTCGATCTCGCCCTCCATCACAGTCAGCTCCGTGCGGCGCTCGTCGGCAAACTTGTCGCGGATCTCGCCCATCTCCTGCTTGATGACGCCCATGAGCAGGGCCTCATCGGCCAGCAGGCTCTTGTAATAGGCGATGTTCTTTTCCAGCTCGTCGTATTCGGCCTGCAGCTTGTCGCGTTCCAGACCGGTCAGGCGGGCCAGGCGCATATCCAGAATGGCCTGTGCCTGCTTCTCGGAGAAGGCGAAGCGCTCCATCAAAGCGGTACGCGCGGCAGAGGTATCGCTGCTGCCCCGGATGATGGACACGATTTCATCGATGTGGTCCAGCGCCTTAAGCAGACCCTCCAAGATGTGCGCGCGCGCCTCGGCCTTGTCCAGATCGTATTTTGTGCGGCGGGTGACGACGTCCTTCTGGTGGGCGATGTAGTGGCAGAGCATCTCGCGCAGGGAGAGCACCTTGGGCTCGCCGTTTACCAGCGCGAGCATGTTGGCGCCGAAGGTCTCCTGCATGGAGGTGTGCTTGTAGAGGTAGTTGAGCACCACGGTGGGGTGCACGTCGCGCTTGAGCTCGATGACGATGCGCATGCCGTTGCGGTCGCTCTCGTCGCGAATATCGGAGATGCCGTCCAAGCGCTTCTCGTGCACCAGCTCGGCGATCTTCTCCACCAGCTTGGCCTTGTTGACCATGTAGGGGATCTCCGTCACCACGATACGGCTGCGGTTCTGGCTCATGGCCTCGATCTCGGTCTTGGCGCGCACCAGAATGCGGCCCCGGCCCGTGTGATAGGCCGCGCGGATGCCGCTCTGCCCCAGAATAATGCCGCCGGTGGGGAAGTCCGGCCCCTTGATAAACTGCATCAGGTCCTCGGTGGTGCAGTCGGGATGGTCGATCATGTGAATGCAGCCGTCCACCACCTCGCGCAGGTTGTGCGGGGGAATGTTGGTGGCCATGCCCACGGCGATGCCGTTGGAGCCGTTGACCAGCAGGTTGGGGTAACGGCTGGGCATGACGGTGGGCTGGAGCAGGGTTTCATCGAAGTTGGGGTAGAAGTCCACGGTGTCTTTGTCGATCTCGCCGATCAGGTGCAGCGTGAGCTTGCTCATGCGCGCTTCGGTATAACGCATGGCAGCCGCCCCGTCGCCGTCGACGGAGCCGAAGTTGCCCTGGCCCTCCACGAGGGGATAGCGGATATTGAAGTCCTGCGCCAGACGCACCATCGCGTCATAGACGGAGCTGTCGCCGTGGGGATGGTATTTGCCCAGCACGTCGCCCACGATGCGGGCGCTCTTGCGAAACGGCTTGTCGGGCGTCATGCCCAGCTCGTTCATGGCGTACAGGATGCGCCGGTGCACGGGCTTGAGGCCGTCGCGCACATCCGGCAGGGCACGGTTGATGATAACCGCCATCGCATAGCTGATGAACGATTTTTTCATCTCATGCTCAAGGTCGATGGGGATGAGCTTGTCGTTGATGGTGGAAGCCATGGGGGTGGTCCCTCCTTACTGTGATGGGGCAAGAGGAAGCGTCAGATATCCAGGTCGGTGACCAGCTTGGCGTTTTCCTCGATAAACTCCTTGCGGGGCTCCACCTTGTCGCCCATCAGGAGGCTCATGATCTCGTCGGCGGCCATGGCGTCCTCCACGGACACCTGCATCATGGTGCGGGTTTCGGGGTTCATGGTGGTCTGCCAGAGCTGCTCGCTGCTCATCTCGCCCAGACCTTTGTAGCGCTGAATCTCCGGCTTGGGGTCGCGGCCGATTTCCTGCAGCAGCTTTTCCAGCTCGTTGTCGTCGTAGACGTAGTATTCCTTCTTGGCCTTGGTCACCTTGTAGAGCGGCGGCATGGCGATGTATACATAGCCCTTTTCGATGAGGGGCCGCATGTAGCGGTAGAAGAAGGTCAGCATCAGAATGCGGATGTGCGCGCCGTCCACGTCCGCGTCCGTCATGCACACGATACGGTGGTAGCGCAGCTTTTCGATGTTGAACTCGTCTCCGTAGCCGCAGCCGAAGGCGGTAATCATGGCCTTGATCTCGTTGTTGGACAGCGCTCGGTCGATGCGCACCTTCTCCACGTTGAGGATCTTGCCGCGAAGGGGCAAGATGGCCTGGAAGAAGCGGTCGCGGCCGGTCTTGGCGCTGCCGCCGGCGCTGTCGCCCTCCACGAGGAAAATCTCGCATTTCTCCGGGTCGCGCTCCGTGCAGTCGGCCAGCTTGCCCGGCAGGCTCGCGCTTTCCAGCACGGTCTTGCGGCGGGTCAGTTCCCGCGCCTTGCGCGCAGCCTCGCGGGCGCGCGCCGCGCCAACGCAGCGCTCCAGAATGATGCGCGCGGTAGCCGGATTTTCGCCAAGGAAGGTGGACAGCCGGTCGTACACCAGCCCGTCCACGATGCCGCGCACCTCGCTGTTGCCCAGCTTGGACTTGGTCTGCCCCTCAAACTGCGGCTCCACGAGCTTTACGCTGATGACGGCGGCCAGGCTTTCGCGCACGTCCTCGCTCTTGAGGTTGGCGTCGGAGGCCTTGAGGAAGCCGAACTGACGGCCGTATTCGTTGATGCTGCGGGTGAGCGCGGAGGAAAAGCCGGTCAGGTGCGTGCCGCCCTCGGGGGTATGGATGTTGTTGGCAAAGGTGTAGATGTTCTCCTGATAGGTGTCGTTGTACTGGAGAGCGACCTCCACCGTGGTCCCCTTGATGACGCCCTCCATGTAGATGGGGTCAGGGAAAAGGACCTCTTTGTTTTTATTGAGATAGCGGACAAATTCGATGATGCCGCCCTCGTAGTGGTAGATACGCTCGATGGGGGGCTCCACGCGCTCATCGGTCAGGGTGATGCGCACGCCCTTGTTGAGAAACGCCATCTCGCGCAGGCGGGCCTTGAGGATGTTGAACTGGAAATCGCCCGTCTCAAACACGCCGTCGGGGTTGTCCTCGCCGCGGGCATCGGGCCAGAACTGCACGGTGGTACCGGTGCGGTCGGTCGTGCCGATCACCTTGAGGTCATAGAGCACCTTGCCGCGCGCGTATTCCTGCTGGTAGACGTTGCCGTCCTGATAGACGGTCACTTTCATGCGGCGGCTGAGCGCGTTGACCACGCTGGCGCCCACGCCGTGCAGGCCGCCGGACACCTTGTAGCCCTCGCCGCCGAACTTGCCGCCCGCGTGCAGCACCGTCAGGCAGACCTCCACCGCGGGGCGGCCCAGCTTGGGATGGATGCCCACGGGGAAGCCGCGGCCGTTGTCGCGCACCTCGCAGCTGCCGTCCTTGTGCAAAAAAACGTTGATATCGGTGCAGTAGCCGGCCAGCGCCTCGTCGATGGCGTTGTCCACGATTTCATACACGCAGTGATGCAGGCCGCGAAAATCCGTGGAGCCGATGTACATGCCGGGACGCTTGCGCACAGCCTCCAGCCCTTCGAGCACCTGGATCTGCGTTTCATCATACGCGTTTTTATCCACGGCGGTCGCGCTGGTCGCGGAGGCGTGCGGCTCGGTCTGATCGTTGGGCAGATCGGTATCGCCCGGCTGATTGTAGTTGATTTCCGGAGTCTGATCGGTCACCAAATTCCACTCCCTTTGGCGCGTGCCGCGCCGGATGCTTCCGCCAAGGCGGGCATGGAAAACCGCCTCGCGCCCGCGCAGAGCATGAGGCGGTATCCGTACCCCTATTATACCATTTTTTTTGCCGTATGAAAAGGGGCCGCTTCCTTAATATATAAAAGAAAAGGCGCTTCCCCTCCCTTGTGGGACAGGAAGCGCGGAAAAGTTTACTTTTTCTGCGTGTTTTTGCGCAGGCTGGAGAGAGTCTTGCTGCCGGCCATGCCGTCGGCGTGCAGCCCCTTCTGGTACTGGTACTTCTTGACCGCCTCATAGGTCAGATCGCCGTACACGCCGTCGATCGCGCCCTTGTAGCAGCCGACCTTCTTGAGCATCTGCTGGAGGGACTTTACCTTGCTGCCCTCGCAGCCGTAGTAGAGGGTGTTGGGATTGTTGGGCTTGGAGCTGTCGATGCGCTCGCGGTCACGGGTGCCGTTGATGGCGCTGGTGCCCTCGTAAAGCGCGGTGAGGGTGCGGTTGCCGGGCTTGCCGTCCACCGTGATGCCGATGGCCTCCTGAAACTTACGCACGGCGCGCCGCGTTTCAGGACCGAACTTGCCGTCCACCTTGCCCTTGTAGTACCCCTTGCTCTTAAGCTTGGACTGCATATCGCGCACATCCTGGCTTTCCTCGCCATAGGGGATGGTGTTATAGGCCAGCGCGGTCGCCACCACCGACAGGCAAAGGATCAGCGCCATCAGAAATGCGGCAAAACGCACAAAGGACATTCTCATACCCCTTCCTCCTTTCCTTTGTTTTCAGTATACCGCAAGTGGAACGTCTTGCCAAGAGGAAAAGAAGCGGAGGAAAAACCTTTGTGATATCTTTACAAAGCCTGGCGTGTTTTGATATAATCACATGAGATATGCGCCTGTAGCTCAGCAGGATAGAGCGGCCGCCTCCTAAGCGGCAGGCCGTGGGTTCGAATCCCGCCAGGCGCGCCAGGCGCCGCAGAAATATGCGGCGCTTTTTTTCATGTTTGCCAGGGGAGGGGCTGGACGCAAATCCCTTGACGCATATGGGGCGGAGTGCTATAATACCCCGTGAATCGGCCCAATTGGGCGTGGAATGATGGAAGCGAAGGAAGTGGATAGCAGGATGATCATGCGTGCAAGAAATGTGCTGTGCCTTGTCATGGCGCTGATGATGGCCGTTTCCGTCTGCCTGGCGGAGGAGACGCCCAGCTTGAAGGATGACTTTTATGCGGTGGTGAACGCCGAATGGCTGGAGCAGACGGAAATTCCCTCGGACGCTCCGGAAGTGAGCGTCTTTTCCGAACTGGGGGACCAGGTCCAGGAGGTGCTCAAGGCGGACTTCCAGGCCATGCTCGACGGCGAGAAGGCTGTGCCGGAAGAACTGACAGACTTCATCGAGCTCTACCGGCTGGCGGCGGACTATGAAACCCGCAATGCCCTGGGCGCGGAGCCGCTCAAGCCGTACCTTGAGAGGATCGAAGCGCTGGACGGTATGGACGCGCTGCGGGAAAACCTGGCAGACCTGATGATGGCGGGCATGCCTCTGCCCTTTGGCGTGACAGTGATGGCGGATATGGCCGATGCCTCCGTCAACGCGCTGTATATGGGGCCCTGCGCGCTCTTCCTGTCGGTTAAGGACTATTATCTCGATGATGCCACCCGTACCACGCTGCAGGGCGTTTACGGCCAGATGTCCAAGAACCTGCTGGTGATGGCGGGCAAGACCGAGGAAGAGGCCGAGGAGATCGTATCCCAGGCGCTGGCCTTTGACGAAAGTCTCGCGGCCTACAGCCGTACCGCCGAGGAGAGAAGCGACGCCACCGTCAGCTATAACCCGCAGCCTCTTGCGCAGCTGGACGAGCAGGTGGAGAATTTTGACCTGACCGCCCTGCTGGGAGACCTGATGAAAGAGGTTCCCGAAACCGTCATCGTGACCGACCCCGCCTATTTTGAGGCCCTGGATGAACTGGTCAGCGACGAGACCTTCCCCCAGATGAAGAGCTGGATGCTGGTGGCGATGGTCAACGCCGTCGCCCCCTACCTCAGCGATGACTTCCGCGTGCAGGCCGCCGCCTTCAGCCTCGCGCTCAGCGGCGCCGCTGAGCCGACCGGCGCGGAGGAGGCCGCCTATAACGTGGCGATGGGCGTGTTTAGCGAGGTTGTGGGCATCTATTACGGCAAGACCTATTTCGGCGAGGAAGCGCGCCAGGACGTGCAGGCCATGGTGGAGCAGATAGTGGATGTCTACAGGCAGCGCCTGACCGAGAACGAGTGGCTTAGCGACGAGACCCGCGAGATGGCCATCCGCAAGCTGGACCACATGAGCATCCATGTGGGATACCCGGATGAGGCAAGGCCCATGTACGCGCTGCTCAAGACGGTGCCCGCCTCCAAGGGCGGCACGCTGGTAGATAACATGATGGCGTATACCCGTGCGTCGGCGGAGTATGTCCTCGGCCTCTGCGGACAGCCTGTGGACCGCAGCGAATGGCCTCTGAGCGCGAACACGGTCAATGCCATGTACACGCTCACCAACAACAGCATCAATTTCCCCGCCGCCATCCTTCAGGAGCCGTTCTACAGCCTGGAGCAGTCCGCTTCCGCCAACTACGGCGCCATTGGCGCGGTCATCGCGCATGAAATTTCCCACGCTTTCGATCCCAACGGCTCCAAGTTTGACGAAAACGGTTCGCTGGCCAACTGGTGGACCAAGGAGGACCTGGCGAAGTTTGAAGAGTTGTCCCAGGCGATGATCGAAGAATTTGACGGCCTGCCCTTTGCGGGTGGAACGGTCAACGGCACCCTGACCGTGACGGAAAATGTAGCCGATGCGGGCGGCCTGTCCTGCGCGCTGGAGGCGCTCAAGCAGACCGAGGACGAGCCAGACCTGGAGGCCTTCTTCACCAGCTGGGCCAGGGCGTGGCGCAACAAGGCCACCGAAGCCTATATGAATCTGAACCTGACCATGGACGTGCACGCGCCCTCCAAGCTGCGCGCCAATATCCAGCTGCAGAACCTCGATGATTTCTTCACCACCTTTGGTATCGAGGAGGGCGACGGTATGTACCGCGCGCCCGAGGACCGCGTGTCCATCTGGTAAGGTATTCCGCCCCGGCCGTCTGTGCGGCCGGGGCTTACGCTTTCGCCGGACTCTGGAGCGGAACGCTCCTCCCAAAGTAGAGAAAAAATAGAATATCCTCCGGTATGCTGGCTTCACGGGCTGTGGGAAAGAGCCGCCCGTGATTTTTTTCATAAGCGGGGGATGCAGATGCGTTGGAAACAGAACGATTCGTCGCCTGCGGGAGGAAACCGCCGCAGGCGGCTGATCGCAGCCGCGGGACTGACCGCCTTTGTGCTGGCGATGGCGGCAATCTGCCTCATGGCAGGCAAACCGATGCTCACCCTCCTGTCGGACCCGGATCGCTTCCGTGACTGGGTGGACGAGCGGGGATTGTGGGGCAGGGCGGCCTTTGTGGGCATGATGTCCTTGCAGATTATCGCGGCCATGATTCCCGGCGAGCCGCTGGAGATTGCTGCAGGATATGCCTTTGGCGCGGCGGAAGGCACGGCGCTGTGCCTGCTGGGCGCGCTGCTGGGTGGGACGGCGGTCTTTCTGGGGGTCCGCCGCTTTGGCCGCCTGGCGGTAGAGGCGTTTTTTCCACCGGAGAAAATCGACGCCCTGCCGCTCCTGCGAAACGGACGCAGGCTGGAGGGATGGCTGTTTGTTGTGTTTTTGTTCCCCGGAACGCCCAAGGACCTGCTTACCTACTGTGCGGGGCTGACGCATATGCGCCTGGGCAAATGGCTGGCCATCTCCGTGGCAGGACGCATCCCTTCGGTGCTCACCTCCACCATCGGGGGCGACGCGCTGGGCGCGGGCAGCTACGGCTTTGCCGCGCTGGTGTTTGGCGCGACGCTCCTGCTTTGCGGGGCGGGCCTTGTGGTATACCGCCGCATGAGCGGCCGGGAAAAGGGAGGAAAGAAGCATGCCCCGTCTTATGATCGTGGATGACGAGCCGGAAATCACCGCCATGCTCAAGCGCTATTTCGTGCGGGAGGGCTACGAGACGGTGACGGCGCTCACCGGAGCGGAGGCGCTAAGGAAGCTCTGCTGTGCGCCGGATATGGTTCTGCTGGATGTGAACCTGCCGGATATGGACGGCTTTGCGGTATGTCGCGCTCTGCGGGAGCATCTGGACTGCCCCGTTCTGTTTTTGACCGCCCGCGTGGAGGATGCCGACAAGCTCAGCGGCTTTGCCAGCGGCGGGGATGACTACGTGCTCAAGCCCTTCTCCATCGATGAACTGGGCGCGCGCGTGGCGGCGCACCTGCGGCGGGAAACCCGGCGCGCCCGTGCCGCCGTGGTGCGCATGGACGGCGGGCTGGCCATCAATTACACGGACCGAACCGTGACCTTTGAGGGGAAGCCGCTCGCCTTTGCGAAAAAGGAATTTGACATCATTGAGCTCCTCAGCCAGAATCCCGGCCAGGTCTTTGACAAGGAGCGCATCTACGAGCGGGTATGGGGGCTGGACGGTACGGGCGACGCCTCGCTGGTAGCCGAGCGCGTGCGCCGCATCCGGGCGGGGCTGGCCGCGGCGGGCGCCAAGCCCTATATTCAGACCGTGTGGGGGTGCGGCTATAAATGGGTCGAGTGAGGCAAGAGCGGAAAAGATTCCGGGACTGGTCGCTTCGGCCGGCCTTTTGGGCGTATACGCTGGTGGCCTTTGGACTGGCGACGCTGGTCTGCGCGCTGTGCGTCACCGGCCTTGAAAACCTGCGCATGCACAGCTATGCCAGGGATTATTGGGACGGGTACCGCGAATATGAAATCCCGGCGGGCGGCAGCTACGAGATGTGGGCGGATGAGGACGGCATGCACTACCGTATCCTTGACGCCGGGGGCGCGGAGGTGGCGCTGGCCGAGGGCGACGGGGTGACCGCGCGCGTGACGCTGGGCTATATGGGCGAGACGGCCGGGGATGAGGGCGGCACGGAGCCCAACCTGATCGCGGTGGTCCCGCTGATGGACGAGCAACAGCGCACGATGAGCGTGCTGCTCACCGCCGCGTCCATCCTGTGTTTTCCTCTCTGCTATGGCGGCGGGGCGGCGCTGTGCGCGGCTCTGTTCTACCGCAAAAAGCTCAAGGGGCCCATCGCGCTTCTGGATATGGCCTCGCGCAAGATTGCCGAAAAGGACCTGGACTTTGCCATCCACTGGGACCGGCGGGACGAGATGGGCGCACTGTGCGCCTCCTTTGAGGAAATGCGCCGGGCTCTTTGGGAAAACAACCGCGTGATGTGGCGGCAGATGGAGGAGCGCAAGCGCCTCAACGCCGCCTTTGCCCATGATCTGCGCACGCCGCTGACGGTGCTGCGCGGCTATGCGGGCATGCTGCTGCACGATCTTTCCGAGGGCGCGGACCCTGCGGAGATGGCGCAGGAGGTAGGTGTGATGGACGCGCAGGTGCGCCGTCTGGAGGACTATGCGCAGGCCATGAGCAGCCTGCAGCGGCTGGAGGACCAGCCGGTCAGGCGCGTCTGGGTGCGTTTTGACGATTTGCGCACCCAGATGGAAAGCGAGATGACCGTCTTGCTTAAGGACAGGCAGGCCGTGCTCGACGCGCCCCGCGAGGGGGGAGCGGAGCTGGATGCGGAGCGGGTGATGCAGGTGTTTGACAATCTTTTATCCAATGCGGCACGTTTCGCCCAGAGCCGGGTGGAGGCGTCGCTCGCCTGGAACGGGAGTACGCTGGTCCTCTCTGTCAGGGACGACGGTCCCGGCTTTACGCCGGAAGGACTCCGGCGCGGCGCCGAGCCCTTCTACCGCGGTGACGGCCCCGACAAGCAGGGACATCTGGGACTGGGCCTGAACATCTGCCGCGTGCTGTGCGAGGCCTGCGGCGGCGGGCTGGAGATTGCCAACGCGCACGGGGGCGGCGCCAGGGTGCGGGCATGGTTTGGCGCGTAAAGCGCTTTTTTGTCACTTTCGCAGGAAAAAAGGGCCGCCGCCGCGAACCTTCTTACCCGGATTTGTCGCAATGACCGATACGGGAGAGAATGTGCCTATGGGAATGACGGTTTATTTTCTGCGCCATGGACAAACGGCCTGGAACGCCGAAAAGCGCTTGCAGGGACAGACGAACATACCGCTCAACGATGAGGGCCGCCGGCAGGCGCGCGAGGCGGGGGGCAGGTTGCCCGCCATCGGCGTGTGCCTGACCAGTCCGCTGCAGCGCGCGCGGGAGACGGCACTGCTGGCGCTGGGGGGCGAGGGCACGCCCATACGCGACGAACTGCTGCTCGTCGAACAGGGATACGGGGTGGCGGAGGGCAGCAGGCAGACCGCAGCCTATGACGACCCTCAGAACCCCATGTATTACTACGGCCGTGCGCCTCAGGACTACCGCCCGCCGGAGGGCGGAGAGAGCTTTGAGGCGCTGTGCCTGCGTGCGCGCGTGTTTTTGAGCCGCTGTCTGCTGCCCCTGGAGGGACAGTATGATACGGTGCTGGTAACGGCGCATGGCGCGCTGCTGTGCGCGATTTTCCGGGAATTGCTGGGCACGCCGATGGCGGATTTCTGGCAAAACCTCCTGCCGCACGGAGGCATGCGCGTCATGACGGTGGAAAACGGCTGTTGCCGCCTGCTGGAGGCGCCGCCGAGCGTGCGCCCCTGAGGAGGCCCGAACTGTGGATGAGATCCTTGTGGTGGCGGAAAAGCCCTCCGTGGCGCGGGATATCGCGCGGGTGCTGGGCGCGTCCGCGCGCGGAGAGGGACGCCTGACAGGCGGGGGCTACGTGGTCACGTGGGCCATCGGCCATCTGGTGGCGCTCAAGGAGCCGGAGGAACTGGATGAGCGCTACAGACGCTGGCGGGCGGAGGACCTGCCCATTTTGCCCGAGCGTATGCAGCTTAAGGTATTGCCCAAGACCCGCGCACAGTTTTCCGTGGTCAAAAAGCTCATGAACAGCCGCGGGATCCGCTCCATCATCTGCGCGACGGACTCCGGGCGCGAGGGGGAGCTCATCTTCCGCTACATCTATGAAATGGCGGGCTGCCAAAAGCCCGTGGACCGCCTGTGGATTTCCTCCATGACGGACGAGGCCATCCGGGCGGGCTTTGCCGCGCTGAGGCCCGCAAGCCGCTACGACGCCCTGTACCAGAGCGCGCGCTGCCGTTCCGAGGCCGACTGGCTGGTGGGCATGAACGCCAGCCGCGCGTTTACGCTGCGCTACGGGGCGCTGCTTTCCGTGGGCCGGGTGCAGACGCCCACGCTGGCCATGCTGGTCACCCGCCGGCTGGAGATCGACCGCTTTGTTCCCCAGCCGTACTGGACCGTGCAGGCGGATTTCGGGGATTATCAGGGCGTGTGGTTTGATCCCTCGCGCGAGGATGGCAAGCGCATCCCCAGCGAGGCGGCGGCGCGCGCCATCGCGGACAAGGTGCGGGGCAAACCCGCGCGGGTGACGGGCGTGAAGGCCGAGGAAAAGCGCGAGCTCGCGCCCCAGCTCTACGACCTGACCACCCTGCAGCGCGAGGCCAGCAGCCAGCTGGGCTTTTCGGCGGAGCGCACGCTCAAAACCGCGCAAAGCCTCTATGAGAAACGCAAGCTCATCACCTATCCGCGCACCGACAGCCGCTACCTGTCCCACGACATGGGCGGCTCGGTGGAAAAAGCGCTCAAAAACCTGCCGGAAAGCTATGCCGCGCTCTCCGCGCCCGTGCTGGCCGGGCCCATTCCCCGCATCAAGCGCGTCTTTGACGATACGAAACTGACCGACCATCACGCCATCATCCCCACGGGCCGCCGGGCCGATCCGCAGGCGCTGTCGCCGGATGAGGCCAAATTGTTTGACCTGATCGCCCGCCGGCTGATCGCGGCGTTTTACCCGCCCTGCCGCTATCAGGCGGTGCGCGTGGTGACGGAAAGCGAGGGCGAGCGGTTTGCATCCACGGGCACAACGGTGCTGGAGGAGGGCTTCCGCGCCGTGTACCGCGATATCAGGCGCGATCAGCAGGAGGACGCGCCCCTGCCGCAGCTGCATGAGGGCGATGCGCGCACGGTCAGGGGCGCGCGCGTCAAAAGCGACAAGACCAAGCCGCCCAAGGAGCACACCGACGCTTCGCTCCTGGCCCAGATGGAGCATGCGGGCCGCGTTATCGAGGACGAGGCCCTGCGCGAGCAGATGAAGGGCTGCTCTTTGGGCACGCCCGCCACGCGCGCGGCCATCATCGAGCGGCTGATCGACGTGGGCTACGCACGCCGCAAGGGCCGGCAGATTCTGGCCACGGAGAAGGGCGTGCGGCTGATTGAGGCCGTGCCGCCGGAGATCGCCTCGCCGGAGACGACGGGGCGCTGGGAGCAGGCGCTGGAGAACATCGCACAGGGCGGGGGCGACTGCGACCGCTTCATGGCGGGCATCCGCCGCCTGGCGGCATTTCTGACGGACTATGCGGCGAAGTCCGCGCCGGAGGCGGCCTTTGAGAAGGAGGAGCGCCGGGGCAAGGGCCGAAAGCGCGCGGCGGCCAGGTCGCTGGGAATTCCCTGCCCGGCATGCGGCAAGGGACAGGTTGTGGAGAATGCGAAGGCTTTCGGCTGCTCGCGCTGGCGCGAGGGCTGCCGCTTCACCCTGTGGAAAAACGCCGTATCGGGCGCGGGCGGGCCGGAGCTGAACGCCAAAATCGTGACCGCTCTGCTCAAGGCCCCGGACGGGGACCTGCGCGGCTCCACGGGCACGCTGCACTATCACGAGGGCACGGTGGGCTTTACGCCGAAAGTCACACGATAAGGAGGAAACGAAGATGCGTCACATTCTGTGCTACGGGGATTCCAACACCTGGGGCTATACGCCGGGCACCGGGGAGCGCCACGCGCCGGACGTGCGCTGGACGGGGGTGCTCCGGCGGCTGCTGGGCGAGGGCTGGGAGGTGCTGGAGGAAGGCATGAACGGCCGTACCACCGTGTTTGACAACCCCATGAGCCAGGGACGGAACGGCAGCGCCTACCTGCTGACCTGCCTGGAGACACACAAGCCGCTCGACCTGGTCATCCTGATGCTGGGCACCAACGACCTGCGCTTCACCGACGCCTGGGGCGCGGCGGAGGGCGCGGCGGCGCTGGTCAAAAAGATCCGCCTGTACAACCGCATGGAGGAAAGCACCCACATCTTTCCCGGCAAGCCGCGCATCTTGCTGATTGCGCCCATTCTGGTGCGCGCCGACCTGGACAACCGCGACGTGATCGAGCGCTGGCGCAGTTACCCGCAGAAGTCGCGCGGATTTGCCGCGGCCTATGCCGCCGTGGCGGCGGAACTGGGCGTGGAGTTTCTCGACGCCGCGGCCTATGCCGACCCGTCCGCGGTGGACGGTATCCACATGGAGGCGTCGGGCCACGCCGCGCTGGGCGAAGCCGTGGCGCGCAAGGTGCGGGAGATTTTCGCGGGCGAGTGACGGGACAAACAGCGATATGTGAAGCGGGGACGGCGTTCCCGCTTCGCATTTTTTGCCTTTCAATCAAAACCCCTTGACAGACGGCCCGAAATGCGGTATGCTGATTCAGCTGTCAAGCCAAAAGGATTGACGGCGGAAGGAGCGGGCCGTGAACACGCGGGAAAGCACCCGGCCGGAGCGGCTGGAAAAGAGCGTTGAGATCGGCACCCTGTGCGCCTTTTACGGCGGGCTGCTGACGCAGCGGCAGCAGGAGATGCTCCGCCTGTACTATGAAGAGGACTTCTCGCTGGGCGAGATCGCCGAGCAGTTCGGGGTCAGCCGGCAAAACGTGCACGAGCTGATCACCCGCTCGGTGCAAAAGCTGCGCCGCTACGAGGCGGCACTGGGCGGCGCCGGCCGCATGGCGGCCACCGTGCGCCAGCTCACCAGAGCGCTTATGCTTCTGGAGGAGGCGCGGGACGGCGATTTGCCCACGGAAACCAGACAAAGGCTGGACGAGGCCGCCGCTTTGGTGCGGCAGGTCATCGACCGGCAGGAAGGGGAGGAGAGAAGCCATGGCCTTTGAGGGACTCAGTCAGAAGCTGTCCTCGGCGCTCTCCAAGCTGACGGGACGCGGCAAGCTGACGGAGCAGGCCGTCCGCGAGGGCATGCGCGAGGTGCGCATGGCGCTTTTGGAGGCCGACGTCAACTACCTGGTCGTCAAGGACTTCTGCAAGCGGGTCACGGAGCGCTGTGTGGGCCAGCAGGTGCTGGACAGCCTTTCGCCCGCCCAGCAGGTCATCAAGATCGTCAACGAGGAAATGACCGCCCTGATGGGCACGGAAAACGCGCGGCTGACCTGGTCGTCCAGCGTGCCCACCATCTATATGCTCTGCGGCCTGCAGGGCGCAGGCAAGACCACCATGGCCGCCAAGCTGGCCAACTACCTGCAAAAGACGGGCAAAAAGCCCCTCCTGGCCGCGTGCGATATCTACCGCCCCGCCGCCATCAAACAGCTGCAGGTGGTGGGACAGCAGGTGAACGTGCCGGTCTATGAGCACGGCACGCAGGACCCGGTCAAGACGGCGCTGGAGGCCGTTGAGCACGCGCGCAGCTACGGCCGCGACGTGCTGATCATCGATACCGCGGGCCGCCTGCACATCGACACGGAGCTCATGGAGGAGCTTCGCCGCATCAAGGCGGCCGTCAAGCCCCAGGAGATCCTCTTCGTGGTGGACGCCATGACCGGCCAGGACGCGGTCAACGTGGCCAAAACCTTCGATACGGAGCTGGGCATCGACGGCGTAATCCTCACCAAGCTCGACGGCGACACCCGCGGCGGCGCGGCCCTGTCCATCCGGGCCGTGGTGGGCAAGCCCATCAAGTTCTCCGGCACGGGCGAGAAGCTCTCCGACATCGAGCCCTTCCACCCCGACCGCATGGCCAGCCGCATTCTGGGCATGGGCGACGTGATGACGCTCATCGAAAAGGCGCAGGAGGCCTTTGACGGCGACGAGGCCGAAAAGCTGGTCAAGAGGGGTTCGCGCGACCAGCTCACCCTGGAGGACTTTCTTAGCCAGATGCAGCAGATGAAAAAGATGGGCGGGCTGCAAAGCATGCTGAGCATGCTGCCGGGCGTGGGCAACAAGCTGGCCAACGTCGAAATCGACGAGAACGCCATGAAAAAGCCCGAAGCCATCATCCGCAGCATGACCCCGCGCGAACGCCGGAATCCCGGCATCCTCAACGCCAGCCGCCGCAAGCGCATCGCGGCGGGCAGCGGCACCACCGTGCAGGATGTCAACGCCCTCATCCGCCAGTTTGAGCAGGCCAAGGGCATGATGAAGCAGATGATGAACGCCCGCGGCAAACGCGGCCGCATGCGCCTGCCGTTCTGAACCGGCCTGACATCACCCTCGCGTGATTTCAGATACAAACCAATGCAACCGATATAGGGAGGAAACAAACCATGTCTGTGAAAATTCGTCTGAAGAGAATGGGTATGAAGAAAAAGCCGTTCTACCGTGTGGTTGTGGCTGACGAGCGCAGCCCCCGCGACGGCCGCTTCATCGAGGAAATCGGCTATTATGATCCCATGACCGAGCCCGCTACCGTCAAGATCGACGTGGAGAGCGCCAAGCAGTGGCTCAAGAACGGCGCGCAGCCCACCGACACGGCCCGCGTGCTGCTCAAGAAGAGCGGCGTGATCGAGGGCTGAGCGGATGAAAGAGCTCGTTGCATACGTGGCGCGGTCGCTGGTGGACAACAAGGACGCCGTGACCGTTGAGGAGACCGTCGGACCCGAGGCCACGATCCTTGAGCTGCATGTCGCGCCCGAGGACATGGGCAAGGTCATCGGCAAGCAGGGGCGCATCGCCAAGGCGATCCGCGCCGTCGTGCGCGCTGCGACCGCCAAGGACCAAAAGCCCGTATTTGTCGAGATTCAGTGATCTTTTGAAACGCATTGGGCGCATCGGGGCAGGTTGCCCTGCTGCGCCCAATCTTTGTAGGAGCCAAGGAGCGGCATATGAAGCATGACTATCTGCTTTTGGGCGAGGTGGTGCGCCCGCAGGGCATTCACGGCGAGGTGAAGCTCAGGCACTACACCGACGACCCGGAGCGCTTTCTGGAGCTGAAAACCGTGTACCGCGAGCGGGAAGGCCGCTATGAGCCCATCGGGGTTACGGGCGCGCGCGTGCGCGAGGATGATGTATTTTTGATGCTGGAGGGAGTCCGGGACCGCAACGCCGCCGAGGCGATGCGCGGCGTCAAGCTGTGGGTGGATCGCGCCCATGCCCGGGAGCTGGGCGAGGATGAAGTCTATATCGCCGATATTCTGGGGGCCGAAGCCTGCGACACACAGGGCAACCGCGTGGGCACGCTGCGTGAGGTGCTCACCCCCGGCGGGGTGGATGTGTTTGTGTTCGACACGCCCACGGGCACGCTGATGGCGCCCGCGCTCAAAACCGTGCTGCTTGAGCTGGACGCGGAGAATGGAAAAATCGTGCTGGATGAAAAACGGCTGGAAGAGGTCGGGCTGTATGAAGATCGCCGTTCTTAGCCTGTTTCCCGAAATGTTTGACAGCTTCCTCTCCGCCAGCATCCTGGGCCGGGCGCGGACGGAGGGGCTTTTGGACGTGCGGCCGGTGGACATTCGTCCCTACAGCGACAAAAAGCACAAGAACACCGATGATTATCCCTTCGGCGGCGGCGCGGGCATGGTCATGATGGCGCAGCCCATCGTGGACGCGGTGCGCGACCTTCGCTCGCAGGGCTATGCCGGTCCCTGCATCTATTTGAGCCCCCGCGGCACACCGCTTACCCAGAAAAAGGTCGTGGAGCTTTCCGCGAAGGAGGACATGATTCTTTTATGCGGGCATTACGAGGGTGTGGACCAGCGGGCCATCGACCTGGTGGTGGATGAGGAGATCTCTTTAGGCGACTTTGTACTCACCGGGGGCGAGGTGGCCGCCATGGCGCTGATCGACGCAGTGGCACGCTATGTGCCGGGCGTTTTGGGCAGCGGGGAGAGCACCGAGGAGGAAAGCTTCTCCGACGGCCTGCTGGAATACCCGCAGTACACCCGCCCCCGCGTGTTTGAGGACCGGGAGGTGCCGGAGGTGCTGCTGGGTGGCGACCATGCCAAGATCCGCGATTGGCGCAGACGGCAGGCGCTGCTGGCCACGCTGCGTGCACGGCCGGATCTGTTCGCGTCAGCACCCATGACCGACAGGGAGCGCCTGTGGGCGCTGGACGCTGCAAAGGAGGAATGACATGCTGCTTCGCAGGCTGGTGGCGGCATTGGGGCCGCTGCTTCTGTGCGTGCTGGTGTGCGCGGCATTCCGCTGGATGGACGGCATGATCGGGGCGGCGAGCTTCCTGGCCTTTCTCCTCAAGGGCGCGCTGTTGGGTGCGGCGCTGGCGCTCACCCTGCCGCTGGCGGGTATCCGGGCGCGCACCAACGGCCTGACCGGGTGGCTCTTGCTGGGAGCGGGCATCCTGGCCGTGGCGCTGGCCTATCAGTACCTGGAAACCGAGGGAGCGGTCAGCGTGCCGGTGCTGCGCGCCGTGCTGTCCATCAACGGACAGGTGGTGCTTACCGAGGGCGCGGCGCTTGGCTACCTATGTACGACGGCGGTGCTGTACCGGCCCAGACATCTGCCTCCGGCCGGCGGGGAGCGCGCTGGCAGATGAGGCGCTCGATGTATTCGCCGCTGGTCAGGCCCTCGCGGGCCGATTCGGCCAGAGCCAGTTCGTAGGCCGTCCGGCTCAGCCGGAGGCATACGCTCACCTTGTCGGGCGTGCAGCTTTCAAAGGCGGATTCCAGGCCCTGCGTATCCTTGAAAAACTTGCTTTTCATGCGCATGGCCCTCCTTTCCGGGCAGTTGGGCGGGAAGGTCGGACTTGGGGCCGCATCCCGTCATGGGTCAGGATATGCGCTTTTGCGCGGCGGGTTCGCCATAGGTTGCCCCCGGCAGCGCAAGGGCATGCACAAGCGGGAAAAGTGTGTTATAATAAAAAGGTGTGTGTGGAAAGCGGACGCGCCGGAGGGAGGAATGCCATGTTTGCGGCATTTGTCAGGTTTGCGGTCACGGTGGCTGCGGTGCCGCTGTGCGCCGAATACCTTGACGGCGTCAAGATGCTGGATCTGACCAACGCGCTGGTTGTGGGCGTGATTCTGGCTGCGATTTACACGGTGCTTCGGCCCGTGATGCGGCTGATTTTGTCGGTGCTGAATTTTTGCACGCTGGGGCTGCTCTACATCGCGGTGGATGCGTGGCTGGTATGGACCGCCGCGGGGCTGGTGGAAAACAGCGTGGTGTTTGACAGCTACTGGTGGGCGCTCGCCGTGGCGGTCATCATTAATGTGGCGCGCACGCTGGTGGATGCGGCGGGCGGCGACCTGAAGCGGTGAACATGGGGAAGGATGGAACGAATGCATATTTTTCTGGTCAATGACGACGGGATCGGTTCCAAGGGCATCATGGCGCTTATGGAGGCGGCGGCAGAGCGTGGCCACGAGGTCACCATGTGTGCGCCCCGGTATCAGCAGAGCGCGGCCAGCCACCGTTTTACGCTGACCGAGCCCATCTATGTGAAGGAATGGCCCGTGGACCGGCCGGGATGCCAGGCCTACGCCATTACGGGATCTCCGGTGGACTGCGTGCGCGTGGGGCTGCAGCAGCTGGCGACCCGCCCGGTGGACATCGTCCTCTCCGGGGTGAACGACGGCTATAACGCCGGCATGGCGGTGCATTACAGCGGCACCGTGGGCGCGGCCATGGAGGGCGCGCTCAACCATCTGCCTGCGATGGCCGTTTCCATCCATCACCATGCGGATCAGGGCATGATCGATCATCTGGCGCGCTATGCTGTGCGTGTGGCGGAAAAGTATGCCCGCGCAGATACGCCGCCTCACACCGTGCTCAATATCAATGCGCCGCTTCTTGCGCCGGAAAAGCTGCTGCCCCCGGTGTATGCGCCGCTGGACGCCGGCAATTTCATCGACGGGTACGAACGCCGTCAGTCCCCCAGAGCGGGCACGTATTTCTGGCTGCTGGAGGGCTCCAAAACCGAGCCGCCCGCCGAGGGTACGGATTTGTACTATCTTGGCCAGGGCCATATCACGCTGACGCTCATGGGCAACCCCGTCAGCCTCGACAGGCGTGTGTGGGACGGGCTGGACATCGGCTGAAGCGGCCGGCAGGAAAGAAGGTCTTGATCCCGTGCAGGACACCCGGGAATTGATCGGCAGGCTGAACCAGGGCGCCCGGCCGCTGAGCAAGGGGCACCGGCGCATTGCCGAATACATTGCCCAGCACTATGACAAGGCGGTCTTTATGACGGCCGGGGCGCTGGGCCGCGAATGCGGCGTAAGCGAGAGCACCGTGGTGCGTTTTGCCTCCGCCATGGGCTATGAGGGATATCCGGAGCTGCGCGAGCGTCTGCGCGGCCTGGTAAGCCAGCGCCTGACCAGCGAGCAGCGCTTCGCCATTACCTCCGGCATCGAGCAGGGGGATGTGCTGGCCACCGTGCTCAAAAACGACGCGCACAACATCCGTAAAACCGTCGAGGCGCTGTCCCAGGAGGATTTTGACAATGTGGTCAGGCGCCTTCTGGACGCACGGCGCATCTATGTGATGGGTTTGAGATCCGCGGCGCCGCTGGCGCAGTTCATGTACCACTATCTGCACCAGATTTTCGACGGGGTGACGCTGGTGAGCAACACCACCGGAGACGTGTTCGAGGAGATCGCCCGCATCGGCCGCAGCGACGTGCTGGTGGGCATCAGCTTTCCGCGCTACTCCACCCGCACGGTGGAGTGCATGCGCTTTGCCAAGAAGAACGGCGCGCAGGTGGTCGGCATCACCGACAGCGAGATGTCCCCGCTGCACAAGCAGGCGGATGTGTGCCTGTGCGCCTGCACCGACATGGCCAGCTTTGTGGACAGCCTGGCCGCGCCGCTTTCGGTGATCAATGCGCTCATCGTCAGCGTTGGGCTGAACCGGCGCGAGGAGCTGGGCGCGCATTTCAAACGGCTGGAGGGGATATGGAACGCGCACAGCGTCTATATCGACAGGCAGGATGAATGAGGTGGCGGTGATCGGCGGCGGGGCCGCCGGCATGATGGCGGCGGTAACGGCCGCCGGGACAGGTGCGCGTGTGACGCTGCTGGAACGCAACGAAAAACTGGGGAAAAAGGTTTATATCACCGGCAAGGGCCGCTGCAACCTGACCAACGCCTGCGACCGGGACGCCTTTTTGCAAAATGTGGTGCGCAACCCGCGTTTTCTCTACAGCGCGCTGGACGCGCTTTCGCCCGCGGCGCTGATGGAAACCATGGAGCGCTGGGGCTGCCCGGTGGTGGTCGAGCGGGGAAACCGGGTCTTTCCTGCAAGCCAGAAGGCCAGCGACGTGACCCGCGCCTTTGAGAGGCAGCTGCGCCGGCTGGGCGTGGAGGTACGGCTGAATGCGCGCGTGACCGGCCTTTCTGTCCAGGACGGCCGGGTGGCGGGTGTGACGCTCGCCGGCGGAAGCAACGTGCCCTGTGCCGCCGCCGTTATATGCACGGGCGGCGCGAGCTATCCGTCCACCGGCTCCACGGGCGACGGGTGGACATGGCTTCGGGCCTGCGGGCATACGGTGCTGCCGGCGCTGCCTTCGCTGGTGGGGCTGGAGAGCCCGGCGGAGTGGGTGCGTGCGCTCACCGGCCTGTCCCTCAAAAACGTGCGGCTTACGCTCTTGCGCGGCAAAAAGCGCCTCTACAGCGACCTGGGCGAGATGCTCTTCACCCATTTCGGCGTGAGTGGGCCGCTGGTGCTGAGCGCGTCGGCCTATCTGACCGGTCTGCCCGCGCAGGAGATGAAACTCGTTTTGGACCTCAAACCGGGGCTGACGGACGCGCAGCTGGATGCGCGCATTCTGCGCGACGTTGCCGCCGCGCCCAAAAAACAGCTCGGCCACGTGCTTTGCGGCCTGTTTCCCGCCCGGCTGGCGGAGACGGTAGCCCGGCTGTGCCGCCTGGACCCGCTCAAACCCGCCGGCGCGCTGGAGCGCGAGGAGCGCCGCCGCCTGACGGAAATGACCAGGGCCCTTGAGTTGCCTGTTTGCGGTACGCGCAGCCTGGAGGAGGCCATCGTTACCCGCGGCGGTGTGAGCGTGCGGGAAATAGACCCCTCCACCATGCAGAGCCGCCTTGTGCCGGGCCTGTATGTGGCGGGCGAGGCCATCGACGTGGATGCGCTTACCGGCGGGTTCAACCTGCACATCGCCTTTGCCACCGGCCTGCTGGCCGGGCGCGCCGCCGCGGCGCAATGCCTTGATATACGGGAGTAATGGACATGCAGTTGATCGTATTGGACCTGGAGTGGAACCAGCCGACCAGCTATCAGAGCGCGGCCTACCGCCGCGTGGGCGACCGGCTGCTCTTTGAGGTCATTCAGTTTGGAGCGGCCAAGCTGGATGAGGGGCTGGAAATCGTGGACACCCTCTCCATCCCGGTGAACCCCACGCATTACCAGACCATTCATCCGCGCGTAAGGCGCATGACGGGTCTCACGCGGGATGTTCTGTGCGATGCCCCCGCCTTTCCGGAGGCGATGGAGACGTTTATGGACTGGTGCGGCGAGGACTGCGCCTTCGTCACCTGGGGCTGCGATGATGTGAGCGTGCTGCAGCAGAATGTGGATTTTTTCCGGGTGGAGCGTCCTCTGCCCAAGATGTATGACCTGCAGCGCCTCTACGCCGCCGAAGCCGGCAAGAGCGGACAGACGGCGCTGAAAACCGCCATGGAGGCGCTCGGCGTGGAGGTGGACGAGGAGCGCAGCTTTCACAACGCCATGCACGACGCATACTATACCGCGCAGGTGCTCCGGAAGCTGCCGCATCCCATGGAGGTGCTCAGCTATGAGGAGCAGCCGCGCAAGCTGTGCCACAACGACCGGCGCAGCCGCTTCCGCGTGACCGACCTGGTGCCCTCCGTGCGTGAGGCGCTGGAGGGCGAGGCGCTGGCCGCGCCCAAGTGCCCCACCTGCGGCCAGCCCACCAAGCGCCAGACCGCTTTGATTCCTCAGGCGCCGGGCAAATACGTGGCGCTCAGCCGCTGCCAGCAGCATGGGCAGATGTTTGTGAAGATCCGGTTTTCTCAGCTGCCTGACGGACAGAAGGGCATGCACTTGAGTGTGCTGCCGGCCAACCGGCAGACCCGGGCCTATGTGCATACCAAGGAGCTGCAATATCAGTACCGCCTCAAACGCGGCGATTACGAGCATATGGACGTGGAGGACCTCTCTGCGGCGTATTCCAGCAACATGCCCTTTGAGGATGCCTGACCGGGGAAGGAGGCGCAGCCATGGCGGAGCAAGCCATGATTCACATCACCATCGGGGAGCGGACCGAAGCGTTTGCGCCGGGAACGACCGCGGGGCAGGCCGTCCGCGCTCTGCTGCCCGCAGAGCAGGCGGAGCGCGTTCTGTGCGCCATGCAGGGCGGGATATGCGTGGAGCTGTCCGACCCGCTTACGGAGGACTGCGCGCTGGAGCCGCTCACCTATCAGGACGAGGAGGGACGGCGCGTCTACGAACGCTCGCTGCGCTTCCTGTTTTTGCTGAGCCTCAAGCGCCTCTATCCCGACAAGCGGGCGCGCATGCTCAACTCCGTGGGCTACGGCCTGTACCTGCGCCTTCTGGACGGCGAAATCGGGCATGAGATGGCCCGTGCCATCGAGGAGGACATGCGCGAGCTGGTGCGGCAGGACCTGCCCTTCCAGAAAGAGGAATGGACCCGCGAGGAGGCCATCGCCTACTTTGAAAACGAGGGTTGGCTGGATAAGGCCCGGCTTCTGCGCTACCGCCCGCAGCAGAGCATCCGCATGTACCGCATCGGTCCGCTGTGCGAATATTTTTACGGAGCCATGCTGCCCTCCACGGGTATGATCCGCGCCTTTGCGGTCAAGCCGCATTATCCCGGCGTGGTGCTGATGGCGCCCTCGCCCGCCAATCCCGACGAGCCCGCGCCGTATGTGTCGCGCGCCAAATTCCTGCGCGAGTTTGCCACCTCCCAGCGGTGGTGCCGCATCCTGGGCGCGGAAAACGCGGCGGATGTGAACCGGATGATCCGTGAGGGCCGCCTGCGGGAGTTTATCCGCGTCAACGAGGCGCTGCACGACAAATCCATCGCCGGCATCGCGGACGAGATCCTGCGGCGCGGCGCGCGCGTGGTGATGATCTTCGGCCCCTCCTCCAGCGGCAAAACCACCTTTGCCAACCGGCTGGCCGTGCACCTGCGCGTGCTGGGGCAGCGTCCGCATCTGGTGTCGCTGGACGATTTTTACCGCGACCGCCGCGATATTCCGCTTGAACCGGACGGCAAGCCCGATCTGGAGCATGTGGACGCGCTGGATGTGCCTTTGCTCACCGCCTGTCTGGAGGAGCTGCTCAGCGGGCGCACGGTTCAGATGCCGCGCTTCGACTTCAAAACCGGCGCGCGCTGTCCCAAGAGTTACGAGCTGACCGTCGGCCCCGGCGAGCCGCTGCTGCTGGAGGGCATTCACGGCATGAACGACCGCATCACCGCCGAGGTGCCCGAACAGTTGACATACGGCATTTACGTCAGCGCGCTCAGCTGCATCAACCTCGACGATCACAACCGTATCCGCACGACGGACGTGCGCCTGCTGCGCCGCATCGTGCGCGACATGCGGTTCCGCAACACCTCGCCGGCGGAGACCATCGACATGTGGCCCAAGGTGCGCGCGGGGGAAGAACGCTGGATCTTTCCCAACATGGAAAAGGCCGACGTGATGTTCAATACCTCGCTGCACTACGAGCTGCCGGTGCTCAAAACCATCGCCTACGAGCTGCTGCTCTCCATCCCCCGCACCGAGCCGGAGTATCTGGTGGCGCATCGCCTGCTGAAGGTGTTGCACTATTTCCTGCCGGTGGACGGCGATGTGATGGACGAAATCCCGCCTCTGAGCATTCTTCGCGAGTTCATCGGAGAGTGTTCATTTTATGACATGCATTGACATGCGGCAGGGGATATAGTATAAATAAGTGTTGCCTGTTGCCGGACATGCAGATGGAAGGATGTTAGCCTGTGGAAATCGTAGCGGCAGTCATTGAGGCTGTCATGGGTGTCATGAGCGCCTGGCTGGTAGTGATGCTGCTCTACCAGCTGTGCATCAGCTTCTTTGGCTTCAAGCGCAATACCAAAAACTATCAGGATCACGATCCGCAGATGCGCTTTCTGGTGCTTGTGCCCGCTCACAACGAGGAAGCGGTCATTGCGGATATCATCGACAACCTGGAGCACATGGAATATCCGCGCGAGCTGTATGACTTTTATATCCTTGCCGATAATTGCACGGACAGGACCGTGGAAGTGGCGCGCCGCATGGGGGCCAACGTGCTGGAAAGCCACAAGGAAAGTCCCGATGCGCCGACCGGCAAGCCCATCGTCTTGCAGAAGGCGCTCAACGCCCTGGATGGATATCAGGACCATTACGACCTGGTCATGTTCTTTGACGCCGACAACCTGATCGACCCCAACATGTTTCTGGAGGTCAACAGCCAGTACCTCTCGGCGGAGGGCAAGGCGGACATTATCCAGTGCTACCTGGGCTGCAAAAACCGCAAGGGCGTGGTGGCCATGTTCTATTACATGACCTATACCATTACCAACCGGTTTTTCCAATACGCCAAAAGCCGGCTGGGCCTCAACAGCGTGATCGGCGGCACGGGCTTTGCCGTATCGGCGAAGTACCTGTACAAGCGCGGCGGATGGACCGCCATGTCGCTTACTGAGGACTTTGAGCTGCAGA
Source organism: uncultured Eubacteriales bacterium (assembly GCA_900540045.1). GTDB lineage: Bacteria > Bacillota > Clostridia > Christensenellales > Aristaeellaceae > Limiplasma > Limiplasma merdipullorum. The sequence goes on from UQEF01000008.1 coordinate 28,818, forward strand.
TCGAGGCCACCTGCGACGGCAAGCGCATTTTGTGGAACAATAACGTGCGTATCTATGACGAAAAGCCTACGCGCTTTTACGCCAGTTTCCGCCAGCGCACGCGCTGGGCGCAGGGACACTGGTTTGTAGCCTTCAAAAACACGGGCCGGCTGTTCCGGGCCCTGTTTCAGAGGCGCATCCGGCTGGGGGAATTTATCTCCACGTTTTTCTATATGTACAGCCTTACCCCCTATGTGGTGCTGATGGTGCAGCTGGCCCTGGGGCTCCTGATGGAGCTGTTCAAACTGGTGGGCTGGATTGAGAGTCCCCCCGTGCACGCCACCATGGAGAGCTGGCTTACGCTGAACTGGCCGAGCATCGTGCTGTTTATCTATTCCTTTATCTTTTTGTTCTATATGGGCGAGTGGCTGGACAACCACCGGCGTGTGGATCTGAAGATCCTGCTGCCCATGCTGTGCAGCATGGTAATCAACACCATGCTGGCGGGATGGGCGCAGGTGGTGGGCCTGTTCAAGCACCGTCATCAGACGAACTGGGTCAAGACCGAGCATTCCATCAATCATCTGGAGGACATGACGGTGCGCCTGGAAGATGTGGGCCTGGCCGGCGTGGAACCGGACGAGAAAAGCAGAGAGGACAGCGTCAGAGCCTGACGCGCCGGGGAGGGGAACGCGTTGCCGACGAAAGGGGCGGCCGTCAGTGTGATCGTGCCGGTCTACAATGCGGAAAAAACGCTTGTGAGCTGCCTCGGGAGCGTGCTGCACCAGCCCTTTGAAGATATTGAAGTGCTGGCTGTGGATGACGGCAGTACCGATCAAAGCCTGGCGCTTCTGCGGGAGATTGCCGCGCAGGACGGAAGGGTGCGCGTGTTTGCGCAGGACAACAGCGGCGTGGCTGCCGCGCGTAACCTGGCCCTGAAACATGCGGTCGGAACATACGTGCAGTTCGTGGACAGCGATGATCTGCTGGCGCCCGACGCCACAGGGCGCATGGTGGAGGCCATGGAGCGGCGCAGGTGCGACCTGGTCATCGCCCCGTATACGGAGGTGCTTGGACAGCTGCGCCAGAAGCGCGGATTTCTGGATCAGGACATGATTCTCAGCCAGCGTGAGTTTTTGGACAGGCTGTCTGCACATCCCAACAGCTTCTTTTATGCCGTGCTTTGGAACAAGCTCTACCGCCGCGATGTGATTCTCCGCAACGCCATCCGCTGCGACAGACGGCTGCCCTGGGGCGAGGATTTTGCCTTCAACACCCAGTACTACCGATGGGTCCGCTATGTGGCGGTGCTGGGCGAGCCAGTGTATGACTATGTGAGAAGCCCGGGCGGGCTCGCACTGTCCACCTCGCGGCAGGCGGTGATTCATCCCTGGAACGCCATGAAGGTGAAAACGGAGCTGTATCGCTATTATGTCAGACTTTATGAGCAGACGGGTCTGTATGAGGAATATCGCCATGTGTTGCCTCAATATCTGTTCAAGGTCACGCTGAATAACTGAGTCGGGAGCGGTGACCGGGCGGGAAGAGCCTGTGGGGGCTGGCTCCACGAAAACCGCGTGCCCAAATCAATCTGATCTGCAAGCGAGCCTTCGCTGTTTGGCGGGGCTCGTTTTTTGGTGTGCGCAGCCAATGAGAAAGGTTTGGACACCGGTGCTGCATCTGTTTTGAAAAGCGCTCTGGCAGGCAAAATCCGAAAAAAGTTATTTCGGATGTGGCGTTTTCTGTGGCATGCTGTGTCTAATCAGTGAAAGGTGGTGAGGCCGCCGTGGAGACTGTCAAGGGCCCTGACAGCAAGGAAACGAGAATCGAACGCATGGTGAACCTGTACCAGCTTCCATTGCTCCGCCTTTGCGTCATGTACCTGCGCGACGAGGAGCAGGCGAAGGACGCGGTACAGGAAACGTTTCTCAAAGCCTATCGGAATCTGGACGGATTCCGAGGAGATGCATCCGAAAAGACCTGGCTGACGCGCATTGCGATCAACACCTGCAAAAACATACGCAGGTCGGGATGGTTCAGGTATATTGACCATTCAGTCCCTCTGGATAGGGTTGCCGGACGGTCTGCCCCGGCGAGCCAAGAGGATGACGAAATTACAACGGAAATCCTGAACCTTCCCATCAAGCTGCGGGAGGTTGCGCTGCTGTGCTGGCTACAGGGAACGACCTGCGACGAGGCCGCCGAGATGCTGGGAATTTCCCGGCAGGCTGTCGGCAGCCGGTTGAACCGTGCAAGAAAAAAGCTGCGCTTTGCTTTGGAAGGAAGTGATGTTCATGACCCTTCATGAAGAACAGGAGAGAGTTCAAAGGGCGGTAGAGCATTCGCTTGCCGGTATGAAGAGCGATCCATGGCTGACGCAGAGGGTTCTTGCAAGAGCGAAAGGAGAAGAACCTGTGAAAAAGGTATCTGCTGCATTGATTTTGGTGATTGCTTTGATGCTTGTGACAATGGCCGTAGGATTGGCCGCCGGAACGGGCCTGCTGGACTATCTTTTCCGCGGCGGCGCAAAGCCGTCCGCCCGGCAGCGGGATCTGCTGCAAAGCGTGAACGCGGAGCATTCGGCAAAGGGCGTATCCATAGCGGTAACGGAAGCCCTTGCAAGCAGCGGCAGACTGTCCATGGGATTTTCGATCACAGCGGATCAGCCCGTCTGGGTGCATCTGCTGGACGTTGCCGTAAATGAGGAAGACGCGCCCCCGCAGGATACCAATGTGCTCAATCAGTTTGTGGGAGATCCCATGAGTGAGGGAAGCAGGACCGTATCCGGCGGCCTCACCTGCGTCCTGAGCCAACCGATTCCTGCCGATGCGCATGTGAAGGTAAGGCTGGCGCTGCTGGTTCCGGCCGGCGAAATCGTGCATAAAAGCGATTTTTCTACCGAAGAGGAACTTCACAAAGTGATTGGGCAGGGGAAGGTGTTCCTGACCGGCGATCATGGCGAGTTCCAGGTGGAATACGACCGCATTGCCGCGCGTAACGATCCCGAGCAGAACGCCATCTATGCACAGCTTGAACCGTACTATGCCCTGGAACGTGCTCTGACCGCCGAGGAAACGCGGGAAATGAAGCACCTGGAATCCATGATGTACAATATGGCGGATCTGTATGTTCATTATGGAAACATGAGGCTGCTGGACGATTTTACGATTGATTTCGTGCTGAACGGGGACATGGAAAACGCCATCCCGCTGAACAGGGCGGAATCGGACGGAACGCCCGTACACTACGGCGTGAGGGTTGAGCAAGCGTTCATCGATGCCATGGGCTTTACCCTGCGGGCCAGGCTGTACCCGACCGGCAGCTGGACGGAGGAACGGATCGAACAGGCAGCCTCAGCCTTTGCCTTCTATGATGAAGAGAGGAGACCGTTACGGTTTCAGGACATGTGGGTGGAAAAAGACAGTGGCGGCTGGCAGACCGACGAGTCCGGAAACCGGTACACGGAGATCTGTTATCGGATGCCCGCGCTGGAAAGCCTGCCCGCGCTGGTGTATGCCGTTCCTGAGGGAAAAGGCGCAAACGCGGGCCCCCTTTGGGAGGATGCCGTCGTGCTGGTGCCCGGCGGTACAGTGGCTTTGAGGGAAGAGGCCCAATAGAGGAAGATCTCTTTTAACAGGGAAAGGCCCGCCAAAGCACAGCCGCTTTGACGGGCCCTTCCCTTGTGCCAACGTGATTCTGACGCGGCATGAGCAGTGAACCGCGCCGCGCCTTACTCCGTGACGGCCTCGCAGGCGCTCACGCGGATCAGCGCCGCGTCCACCAGCTCCAGCTCGTCCTGACGGTCGTTCACGCGGTTGGAGGAACGCTCGGCGTTGGTCAGCAGCCACGCCTCGCCGTTCCAGGTGAACATGATTTCGCCGGAGAATTCTTCCCTGCGCGGCTGGGCGTCGCGCATCTCCACGACCTGGCCGTTGAGGTCCACCAGCGTGAAGCGGGCATGCGTGTACGTCTTTTCCGACCAGGTGCGGCAGAATACATAGCCGCCGTCCACCGGCGTAAACTCGGTTCCGATGCCGGTGGGCACGGGCAGCTCCCACAAAAGCGTGCCGTCCTGGTCCAGGCACAGCAGGCTCATGGCCGTCGTCTCGCGTGTGTCGGGGTCCGTGTGGGACCAGAGGAAAACGATGCTGCCGTCCTTTTGCAGGCAGGGCGGCCCGAAGTCCCCGGAGGCATATTTGTCAGGCGAGAACCTCCAGCGCTCGGTGCCGTTTGCGTCCACACAGGCCAGGGCGGCGAGGCGTTCCCCCTCCACCATGAAGAAGCCGCAGACGATCTGCCCATCCGGCGTGGCCAGCACCGAGCGCCCGCCAGTGCTTCTCACAGAGGAGTCCCCGGTGGCGGGCAGGGTGTATATTCCTGATTCATCCGCAAACTGGGTGTCCACCTCGTAGCCGGAAAAGACATAGCCCCCCGCGCACCGGTCGCCCGGAAGCTCAAACGGGGCGGTCGCGGGCAGGCTTACCTCGCCCGCAGGCTCGCCGTCCTGCGTGAAGTAGCGGATGGCAACCGCTTCCGTCACCTGGCTGGGGCTGTTGTAGTACAGCACGGCGATGCGGCCGTCCGCCAGCACCTGCGGCACCACGTAGCGCGTGGTGCCCTGCGCGCTGTCGATGACCTCCCAGGCGATGCTCCCGTCAGGATTCAGGCACAGAAGCCAGGCGCGCTTCTCTCTGGTCACAAAGGGAAGCTGCTCCTGACCATTGCGTCCCAGCTGGGTGGAGCCGTTGAGCAGCAGGCACCCGTTGGGCAGGGGCGTGGCTTCATAGAAGGTTTCCTGCCCGGTGCCGCCGAAGTACCAGGTATCGGCGGTCTGATCGTCCGCCAGGGCGACGGGACACAGCAGCGCCGGCAGCAGTAGCGCGATCAGCAAGCGCCCCGCGAGGCGTTTGAATGCTCTGTTCATCATAGGATTCCTCCTGATTCGTTTTTCATCTGTCCCTTGCCGTCACCATCATACTACATCATGTCTTACAAATTGTCAACCGTCGGATACGTTTGTTACAAATTGAAAATCATCGGAGAGGGGATTGACAACAAGTAAGACAGAATGTATTATAGGGCTGTCTGTAATACATGCCGTCTTATCAAAATGCGAAGGGGGAAACCCATATGAAATCGCAGCGTTTGCCCGATACCGAATTTGAGATCATGACCTATATCTGGGACCGCGAGCCGCCCGTGACCACCACCATGGTGATGGAGGCGCTGGGCCGGGAGCGCGGTTGGAAGATTCAAACCGTGGTTACGCTCTTCGGGCGGCTGACCGAACGCGGCTTTCTGCGCGTGGAGCGGGGCGGCGGACGGGAGCGGGCGTTTTATCCCATCATCACGCGGGAGGAATACCTGCGTATGGAAACGGAGAGCTTTGTGGAGCACTACCACCGCAACAGCTTCAAAAGCCTGCTGACCGCCCTGGAAAGCGAGCGCCTGACCGAAAGCGATCTGGACGAGCTGAGCCGGTGGCTTGAGCGGCAAAAGGAGGGCGGCCGTTCGTGAAAAGCTATTTTTTGGCCATGGTCTGCACGGGCGCGGGACTGTCGGTGCTGTCGCTGGTCTATCTGGCGCTGCTGCCGCTGCTCGGGCGGCGGTACGGCCCGCGCGGGCTGTACCGGATGTGGGTGGTGGTGCTGGCGGGCCTGCTGATTCCCTTCAGCCTGCTGGCAAGCCGTCCGCTGATGACGGTGGAGCTGCCGCGGGCGCTGTCGCAGCCCCTGGCGGGCGTCGCGGCAACCGCAGCCCCGCTGACTGCCGAAAGCCAAACGGCGGATGCCGTGCAGGCACCATCGGCTGTGCAGGCGTCTGCCGCCGTGCAGACCGCTCAGCAGCCTTTTCGGACCGGCGCCGACGCTCAGCATGCATATGTGGAGAATACGACCGGAACGACCACGGCAGATCGGACGCTGACGGCCGTGGAGGGGGAGCAGAGCGCTTTGGCAAGCGCCGTCATCCCCGTGGACTGGCTCTCCGTGCTGGCATGGGTCTGGCTGGCGGGCGTGGCGGCGGTGCTGGCGCTGGCGGCGCTGAGCCACCTGCGCTTTGTGCGCACCGTGCGCCGCTGGCAGATGCCCTGCGAGGCGGAGGGCTACGCCGAGGCGCTGCAAAGCTGCCTGTCGGAGATGCACATCCGCCGCCGGGTCAGCCTGCGCCTGTGCCCCACGGTGTCCAGCCCCATGCTGATGGGACTGCTGCATCCCGTGATTCTGCTGCCGGATGAGGAACTGGCCACCGAAGAGCTGGCGCTGGTCCTCCGGCACGAGCTGACGCATCTCAAACGCGGCGACCTGCTGGTCAAGGCCGGGCTGGTGCTGGCCTATGCCCTGCACTGGTACAATCCCGTGGTGTGGGCCATGGGACGCTCCCTGTGCTTCTATCAGGAAGCCTCCTGCGACAGCCACGTTACCGATCGCGCGGATGAGGAGGAGCGCCGCTTCTATTCCGAAACCATCCTGCGCGTCATCCGGCGGCAGGCGCGCGCCCGTACCGCCCTGTGCACGTCGTTTTACGGCGGGCGCAACGGTATGAAGCGCCGCATCATCGCCATTATGGAGGGCCGCCGCCGCACCGGCGTGGCGCTGGGCGTGCTGGCGCTGGCGCTGACGGCTGTGCTGGGCGGCGCGCTGGCTCTGGTCGAGGACGAAAGCCCCGCCCTGCCGCTGAACGCCTGGGTGCATGCCGCCGAAGGCACAGGAACCGTGCTCCTGACAGGCCCCAGCGCCAATGACGTGAACTGCCCCATGGGCATCTACCTCAACGGCACGCCCGTCACCGTGGTCGAGCTGTGCGAGAGCAGCGCCCTCCCGGAATGGAACAGCGTGGAGGGCGAGCCCAACTGGGCCAGCGTGCTTATCGCCGGGGACGGCGATACCACCGGCATTCCGGGCTGGATGCCCCTGCGCGACCTGGTGTACGAAAAGCCGGCGGACGCGCTTCCCACCGCTGCGCTGGCGTCCGGGGAGGAAAGCGGCTTCACCACCCTCTACACCCTCAACCACCGCGAATCCGACGTGGCCGCGCTGGAGCGCGACGGCACCGGGGTGACGGTGCTGGGCCAGCTGGACTATTGGCTGCACGTTTCTCTGGAGGGGGAGGGCATGTTTATGCTCATGGAAGACGCGGCCCTCTCCGGCGAAGCGGACGCGCTGCTCTACGACCTTTTGCCCGACCGCTTTGACGGTATCACCCGCATCCAGTACGACAACGACCGCAACCTCAATCGCCTGCTGAAAAGCATGCACGAAAAATACGGTGAGAACGTACCGGTGGAATTCTGGTCGCTGGAGGACAAGGCATGGTACGGTCAGCTGGAGGAGATGTATCTGGGCGCGCACGACCACTACTACATTTTGCCCGGCGAGGATGATCTCCCGCTGGAGGAAGCCGGGCAGATCGCGCTGGACGCCTACGCCGAAGCCTGGGGCAGCGACGCCGTCCCCGCCGATGAGCTGGAGCTTTATCCCGGATTCTACCGTCTGGGCCACAGCGAGCCCGTCTACTGGTCCTTCTACATCTGCGAGAAGGATACGCACAACGTGCTCTGGCACGTCGAGCTGGACGGCAAAACCGGCGAGCCCAGGGGGGCCAGGGGGTGACCCCCTGGACCCCCGCTCCGCCGGGAGGACGTGGGCGGCAGAGGCCGTTCCCGCGGGCATAGGGGCTGCTTTTCTGTGCCCGCCACGGGCCCCCTTTTACCGCAGCGTAAAGCCCGGTGGCCTTCCGCCACCGGGCGTCCTTTATTGCTTGCAGCCCACCGCGGGCCCCCCTGCCCGCCCCAAAGGGCGGGCAGTCCGCCGGTCCAGGGGGTCACCCCCTGGCCCCCCTGGAGAGGGAGAGGACGTTTTCTACGCCTCCGGCGTAGCAGAACATGTCCACGGGCTGGCAGCGCTCAAAGCGGTAGCCGCCGCTGGTGAGCAGCTGCACATCGCGCGCCTGGGTGGGCACGTGGCAGCTCACATAGACCACGCGGCGGGGACGGGCGGCCAGCACGGCCTCGATGACGGCGGGCTCCACACCCTTGCGGGGCGGGTCGAGCACGACCACATCCGGGCGGAGGCCGTCCGCAACCAGCCGGGGCAGCAGGTCCTCCACGGCGGCGACGTGAAATTCGGCGTTGGTGATGGCGTTGCGCTCGGCGTTGCGGCGCGCACCCTCCACGGCCTGGGGCACAATCTCGATGCCGATCACGCGCGAGGCGTGACGCGCCAGACACAGCGACAGCGTGCCCGCACCCGCGTAGGCGTCCACGGCCACGTCGCCGGGAGCGAGGGCGGCAAAGTCCACCGCGGTCTGATAGAGCCGCTCGGTCTGGTCGGGGTTGACCTGAAAAAAGGAGAGGGGCGGCATTTCAAAGGTCAGGCCGAGCAAGGTCTCAAAAATGGCGTCCTCGCCGTAGAGTCGGTGGCTTTCGCGGCCCAGGATGACGTTGTTGCGCTCGGCGTTTACGCTTACGTGCAGGGAACAGAAGCCTCGTGCATGCGCATTCAGCAGTTCGATGAGACGAGGGACGCCGGGCAGCTTGGCGCGCGTGGCCGCGAGTACGACCATCAGGCTGCCCGCGCGCGAAACGCGCGTGACCACGTGACGCAAAAGGCCGCGGCCGGTTGCCTCGTCATAGGGCTGGATGTGCTCGGCCCGCATCCACTCCTTCACCGCCGCGATCACGCCCGTAAGACCGCCCATGGCCACCGGGCAATCGTCAATGGGCACGATCTGGTGGCTGCGGCGGCGATAGAAGCCCAGAACCGGCGCATCTGCCGTACCGCCCACGGGCAGAGCCGTTTTGTTGCGGCAATGCCACGGATGCTCCGCGCCCAGGACGGGCGGCACGTCCTCAAGGTGGAGCGGCAGGCCGCCGATGCGGGTCAGGCAATCGTATACCTGCGTCCGCTTGGCGGCAAGGGTGGCCTCGTAGCGCATGTGCTGGCCGCTGCATCCGCCGCAGCGGTCATAGACCGGGCAGGCCGGATCGACACGGTCGGGCGAAGGAGTGAGCACCTCCATCAGGCGGCCAAAGGCATAGCGCGGCTGCACCTTGACGCACAGCACATCCGCCTCCTCGCCGGGAAGCACGCCGGGCACGAATACAGGCATGCCCTCGTTCAGGCATACGCCCTCCAGCTCGCTTCCCAGACGCTCGCAGCTAAGGCGCAGACGTTGATTTTTCTGTATCATAGGCCCTCCCTCGTGGCAAGGGGGAAGGAGGCGCGGCGCTCCAGCCAAAGCTCCAGCAGCGCCAGCGCCACCGCACCCTCCACCACGGGCACGGCACGCACGGCCACGCAGGGGTCGTGGCGGCCGCGCACGGCAAGGGATGTCGGCGCTTTTTGGGAAAGGGACACGGTCTGTTGCTCCAGACTGATGGACGGCGTGGGGCGGAACGCGGCGCGCACGATGATGGGCATGCCGCTGGTAATGCCGCCCAGCAGGCCGCCCGCGCTGTTGCGCGCGGTGGCTACCCGCCCATCCGACATCACATAGGGGTCGTTGTACTCGCTGCCGCGCAGGGCGGCCGCGGCAAAGCCGGCGCCGAATTCGACGCCCTTGACCGCAGGGATGGAAAACAGCTGGGCGGCCATGACGGCCTCCACGCCTTCAAAGAAGGGCGCGCCCAGGCCCGCGGGCAAGCCTACGGCGGCGCACTCCACCACGCCGCCCAGCGAATCGCCCGCGGCGCGGGCCTCCATGATGGCGGCATACATGCGGCTCCCGGCTTCGGGGTCCAGGGCGGGCACGGGCTGCGCGTGGCATCGCGCCAGCGCTTCCATATCCGGGCAAAGGGGATCGAGCGCGTCATCCCGCTCGGAGGAGATGGACAGGACATGCGCACCCACGCGTACGCCCTCGCGCGAAAGCAGCTGTAGGGCCACGCCGCCCGCAAAGGCATAGGGCAAGGTGAGGCGGCCGCTGTGATGTCCGCTGCCGCGCAGGTCGTCAAAACCGGCGCTGCGCACCCAGGCGGGGTAGTCGGCATGGCCGGGGCGCGGGCGGTCGGGCAGAAATCCGTAGTCCGCGCTGTGGGTGTCGGCGTTGTCGAACAGGGCGGTCAGCGGCTGGCCGGTGGTAGCGCCGTCCTTGAGGCCGCTCACGATGCGCGGCAGATCGCTTTCGCGCCTGGCGGTGGCGATGGCGCTGCCGCGCGCAGCCCGGCGCTGCAAAAAGGCGCTGAGCGCGTCCATATCGAGGGCAAGTCCGGCGGGCAGGCCGTCGAGCGTCACGCCCACGGCGGGGCCGTGGCTTTCGCCGAAGATCTGCACGGAAAGCATGCGTCCGATGCGGCTGCTCATCTGGCGATCCCTCCCAACTGACGGTAGGTTTCCACAAAACCGGGCCAGGATTTGGAGATGCACTCCGCGCCCGTCACCGTGATGGGACCGTCGGCAATCAGCGCGGCGGTAGCCAGCAGCATCACCATGCGGTGGTCCCCGCGTGCATCGGCGGTGAAGCCGCCGCGCAGGCGCACGGGACCGATGACGGTCAGCGTGTCGCCGTCGGGGCTGACATCGGTTTTCGCGCCCAGCCGGCCCAGCAGCTCCTGCGTGGCCAGAAGCCGGTCGCACTCCTTCAGGCGCAGGCGGCCGACGCCCGTCAGGATGGAGACGCCGCGCGCCTGAGTGCAGGTCAGTGCCAGAATGGGCGCAAGATCGGGAATGTCGGAGCAGTCGATGCGGGCGGGCATCAGCCCGGCGTGCGACGGGCTGGCGGCGTACCACTCGCTGCGCGTCTGACGGATGCGCAGGCCCATCTCCTCCAGCACATCCACGATGCGCGCGTCGCCCTGCAGGCCGTCGCGGCGCAGGTTGGGCAGCATCACGCCGCCGCCCATGGCGTCCACGCACAGAAGCACCGCCGCCTGCGACCAGTCGCCCGATACAGCGATGCTTTCCGGCGCGGGCGCGCAGGCGGGCGAGAGGCCGAATACGCCTTCCTCACGCTCCGTGAAGGAAATCCCGAAGCGCTCCATCAGGCGAAGCGTCATATCCAGATAGGGCCGGCTGACGATGGGGCCGGTGACAGTGAGCGCGGCGGGCGCGGGCGCGCCGTCCGGGGTGATGGCATGGGCCAGCGCGATCAGCAGGCCGGAGGCAAACTGGCTGGAGCGGGAGCCGTCCACCTCATAGCGGCCTGCGGGCAAAAAGCCGCTTACCTCCACCACCGCGAGCCCGTCCGGTCCGGCGGGCGTGCGCGTCATGCGGCCTCCGGCCTGCCGCACCAGCGGCTCAAAGGCGTCCAGCGGGCGGCGGAACAGCGCGGGTTCCATCAGAAAGCGCACTGCCTGTCCCCGCGTGAGAAACGCGGGAATCAGCATGCGCAGGGCGGCGGCACAGGCATGCACATGGCACTCTGCCGCAGGCGCGTCTGTGACGGGCCTGCCGGGCGGCGGCGCGGGCGTCACAATCAGCGCGCCATCCTCCAGGCGCACTTCACCGCCCAGGGCGCGCACGCCGTCGATCATGGCCAGGGTATCGTCGCAAAGCGGTGCGGAAAAGCCGTTCAGGCGGCATTCGCCGCGCCCCAGGGCAGCCAGGAGCAGCGCCCGGTGCGCCTCGCTCTTGGCAGGGGGAACCGCCGCGCTCCCGCTGAGGCGCGCGGGATAAAAGGTGATGGATGACATGAAAAACTCCCCTTTAACCGGCAGAAAAGATCAGGGCAAATCGCAGAATCATACGGTTTTTATTATAGCATACCGGCCCTTAAAAACAACGAGCAGGAGCGGGGAGAAAGCGAAAAATACGGAAAAAATCCGGCTGGTTCACTTTAGGCCAGAAAGCCCAGACTCTTGAGCGCAAACACCCACAAAAACACAGTCAGGATAGAAAATACCGTGGTAAACACCACCTGTCCACCCGCCAGATCGCCATTGCCGCCCATCTGCTGCGCCATGGGAAAGCTGGAAACCGAGGTGGGCGAGGCGTACACGGCGATCAGCGCGGCCAGCGACACATCGCGGATGCCCAGCGCCACCGCCAGGCTCAAAAAGATCAGCGGAACCACGACCAGCCGCCCCGCCACACCGATGACGAGCAGCCGGCTATTGGCGCGCGCCTTGCCGAAGTCCAGCGACGCTCCCAGCGTGAACAGCGCCAGCGGCGTGGCGACGGAACCCAGGCTGCGAAGCGGCGTTTCAATGAGGGTGGGGATGGGAATCCGGAAATACCAGAGCAGAAATCCCGCCAGCGTGCCCAGAATGAGCGGATTGAGCAATACGCCCTTTACGATGCGCCAGGGCGAGCTTTTTTCACCGCCAAAGATCATCAGCGCTATGGTGGAAAGCACGTTGAACACCGGCACCACCACCGCCACCATGAGCACCGCGATGGAGGTATCCCCCTCGGGGTACATCATCATGACCAGCGGAATGCCGAAAATGGCATAATTGCTGCGCGCAATGCCCTGAATCAGCACGCCGCAGGAGGCGCGGTCGCAGCACAGGCGCGGCGTGATGAAAAACAGCGTGCCAAAGCACAAAAGCGTGGTTATGAACGCATAGAGCAGCGTGCGCACGTCCGTAGACGTGCCCAGCTGCGTGTCCACGATGTTGAAGCACAGAAGCAGCGGCAGAAAAATTTTGAATACACAGGCGTTGATCTGCCGTGCGGCGGATTCGCCGATCACCCCCACGCGGCGTGCCGTGAAGCCTACGGCCATCATGACCAGCAGGGGAAAGACGGTGTTGAGCGAGAAGAGAAGGTCATCCATGGGGCGGGGTTCACCTCCCGTTGGGGATCAGGGCGGGGGAAAGGCGCTCAGGGCCAGCAAAAGCTGAGCCATGTAATAGATGCCCAGACTCACGAAATGACAGGAGCCGGGGCGCTTGAGCAGCAGGTTATGACAGAGCGTCATGTCCGAAACGACGAACGTCACGGCCCCCAGCGCCGCCAGCGTGGAACGGGCCGAGGGAGCCAGCAGGGGCAGCGGCAGGCTGAAGGCCAGCAGAGCGGCCAGCGCGACGATATAGATCATAACGCCCGCCAGCAGATGCGGCTTGGGAAAATGCCGGCGATAGCGCAGCGCAAAGCACCACAGCCCTGCCAGCGCAACCACGAATACCGTCAGGCACCACCAGCTCAGCACCCGGTACTGGCTGAGCGCGGCCACATAGACCGCATGCCCCGTGAAAAACAGCGCGCCGCCCACTTCAAAGCGCACATCCAGCGCAACATCCGCAAGCGTGCATACGCACAGGCCGATGAAGATCATCAGGCCATAGAGGTCCCGCACCTCCGCGGAGAAATAACCCGCCGCCGCAAACGCCGCGGCCAGCGCCGTGGGCAGGGCCTTGAGCGCGAGCGAGGCTATGCGGTATCCCTTGGCCATGGCGCGGAAACGCGCCGGCATCAGCACCAGCCACGTCAGGGCGATATATAGCAGAAGATAGGCCATCCCCGCCTCCCGCAGCGCCTGGGACGCCGCTTGATTCGTTTTGTCTTTCTTCTATCATACGCTTTTTCCGGCGGAGTGTCAATTCTGCCTGTCGGAGGAAAAACGGGGCAAAGCAAAAACGCCCGGCGGTCATTTTGCCGCCGGGCGTTTGAAGGGTTACAGCTTTTCTTCTCCGGACCCGCTCTCCCCTTCGGAAGGCGCGCTTTCGGGCGCCGTGCCGGGCTCCCTTGCGGGGCGCTCCCCGCTTCCGCCTTCCGGCATTGCTTCAGGTGTTTCTCTCCGGCCACCGCCAAATCCGCCCCGGCCGCCGCCGAAGCCCATGCCGCCGGTGGAATCGGTGGTCATCTGCACGGACTGGCTGTTGCCGCCCATGGTCACGGTATAGGTTTCGCCGTCCGTAAAGCGGTCGGAATAGAGAACCGCGTGGCTATAGGCATGCAGCGTCTCAAAGCGGATCAGCACATTTCCGGCACTGTCAAGCACCTCCAGGACGCCGGAGCCGGACGCGTTCATCACCGTACCGGGGATGGAGGGGTCGCTCACACCCTGGGCCATGCCGGCGGAGCCCACGGCGGCCACCGTGCCGCCGGTCAGGGTGAAGGAGCCATCGTAATCCAGCGCACCGTCGCCGCCGCTTTCGGGGCCGTTGACATACAGCTCGCCGCCGGTCATTTCCAGATCGCCGTTGACATCCACGCCGTCACCGGAGGCGGAGACAGAGATCACGCCGCCGCTGATATGCACGGTGCCCGTGGAGGAGGCAAAGCGGTCGCGGCCAAACCGGCCCGACGCTCCGAAGGTGCCCTCGTCGGAGCTGGTGGCGGAATCCCCGCCTGCCCCGTTGATGCCGTCATCGCTGGCGGTGATGCTGATCTCGCCGCCGGAGAGGGTCACGCCGGTGCCCTCCAATCCTTCGTAGGAACGGGTCACGGTGATGGTTCCGCCGGAGACGGTCAGCGTGTTGTCGGCATGCACGCCGTCGTCGCCGGTGGCAAGGGTCATCTCGCCACCGGAAACAGTCACATCCACCGCATGCAGCGCGTCGTCCACGCTGTCGATGGAGAGGGTGCCGCCGGAGAGGGTCAGCGTGGTTTCGGCCTTCACGCCCTTCTGGCTGGGCGTATCCTCCTCGGCCTGCTGCTCCCAGCCGCCCCGGCTGCCCCAGCCGTCGGAAGCCGTCTGGCTCACGGACGCGCTGCCCTCGCCGGTGGTAATGGTGAGCGTGCCGCCCGCGATAGCGACAAAGCCACGGTCCGCATCCTCGGCGTTGGTGGCCTTGATGCCGTCTCCGGTCTGGGCGCTGATGGTGATGGTCCCGCCGCCGATGGTGACCTCGTCCTTGCCGACCAGGCCGTCATCCACGGCGCTTACGGTGATGTCTCCGCTCACGATGCGCAGCGAATCGCGGCAGTTGATCCCGTCCAGCCAGGCGCTTTCGATGGTGAGCGCGCCGGTCCCGTTGATGGTCAGGTCGTCGCGCACATAGATGGCCGCGTCGTTATCCTCCTCGGCAGGCGTGGCCGAACCCTGCGTGAGGGAATTGACGCTGCCCTCCGCCAGGGTCAGAATCAGCTTGTCGCAGCCGTCGGAGGTCAGCGCCGCCCCATCCTCGTTGTGGACGCTCACGCCGTCCAGCAGGAGCCATACGTCGCCCTCCGTGGCCGGCGCCACCCGGATGCTGCCGTCCGCTACCTGGCCGCTCAGGCGGTAGACACCCGGCTCGGTGATGTCTACGCCGCCTTCGGTCAGGACGATGTCAACGGCCTCGGAGGGATCGGCGAGGGTAAGGTCCTTGTCGCTGAACAGGTCATCCGCCGTCTCGGCCATGACGGCGAAAAACGCGGGAATGCACAGGAGAAGCGTGCAGAGAACAGAAAAGAAACGTTTCATGGGAAAAGGCCTCCTTGTCACAGCTCTTCGTGGACGGGCGCGTTGCGCGTGAGAGACAGGGTGAGGTTTCCGTTGCGACAGCGCAGTTCATCCAGAAAGGCTTTTTCCTGTTTGGGGTCCTTGAGGACAACCGTATAGCGCAGCTCAAAGAGGCTGCCCATACCGGTGGTCTTGACCCCCTCCAGCCGCCAGCGGCGCGTGTGGGCGGCAAACAGGTCGTCAAACACGCCGGTGTAGTCCAGATCCTCGGGAATGGTCACGCGCAGCAGAAGCGGCTGGGAAAAAGGATGGATAAAGTGCAGGGCCAGAAGCAGCGCGCACACCACCGCCGTGAGCAGCAGCGCATACCCCGTATAGGCCATGCTGGTGGCCAGGCCGGTCCCCATGGCCAGAAAGATGAGCGTGATGTCGCGCGAGGAGCCGGGCACGGAGCGGAAGCGCACCAGGCTGAATGCGCCCAGCACCGCCACACCCGTGCCGACGTTTCCGTTGACCATGAGGATGACGGCCTGCACCACCACGGGCAGCGTGACCAGCGAGGCGGCAAATCCCTTGCTGCACTGGCCCGTAAGCATGGCGGTGATGGCGATGAGCAGGCCGCAGGCGGCGGCGCAGAGCATCAGCACCAGCATGCTGCCGATGGACAGGCCCTGATTGACATCAAACATGGCAGACAGCATCGCAAACACCTCCTTTCACGGCGGCGGGGCGCATGGCGCGGGCCTGCCCCGCGCGCATGCGGGCCTCGTACACGCGGCCGTATTTGGAAAACGATGTGGGACGGATCTCGTTTTGATCCAGCGCAGCGCACAGCCACAGCGGGATGGCGTGCGCGGTCTTGATTTCCATCAGACGCATGCCGGGCGCGAGCAGCGATTCGCCCGCCGCCCCCAGGCGCAGGTCCAGATCCGTCTGCCGGCTGCGGATATCGCGGTCGATAGTGATGCGCAGTCGGTTCGGGCTGGGCTCCAGCTCCGCGTAGGCGGTGCGGTCATAGGCCAGAAGCACGGCGGGCCGCAGCCGGTAGCGGCGCAGCATGTAGGCGATCTCCCGCCCGATCTGCCCGCCGGCGGCGGGGATGGTTTCCTGTGCCAGACATGCCATGGCACGGTCCAGCGGCAGGCAGATGCGGCGTTTATACACCACACCCTGCACCTTTTTCTTCATTTCCAAAAACACGTTGTCCCCGTCGCCCGGCACCCCATAGCTGCGCAGACGCAGCTTCTCTTTATATACGGGCTTTTCCAGGCTGCGCCGGATGAGCAGGCTGTCAGCGGTATCCAGATAGAGGCTCAAAATGGTGCTTTCGCCGTACTGGTCCGCTTGCATGTATTCGGGCAGCACGCGCATCAGCCCTTCGTACTGAGAAGGGGTAAGCAGAAATTTGCGCTCCACGCGCTCAAAAACATAGGTGAGATTCCCCATTTCAACAGCTCCCTTCCGGTTTGATTCGCCACAGGCCAAGCGTGCCGGCCAGCGTCAGCGCCCCGCCGCCCGCGAGGAACCAGTATTCCCAGCCGCCGTCCACTCCGGCGATGTCCACGATGCCCCGGTAATACAGCCCCGCCGTCACCGTGGCCAGACCCGCGAAGAGCAGGTTCTGCCATGGGCGTGCCAGAGCGGGGGAAACGGAGCGCCCGCGCGCGATGCCCCATGCCCACAGATGCACGGCGCCGCCCAGCAGCGGCACCAGAAACGCCCACGTCATCGCCCGGGAGGTAACGCCATGCCCGAATGTCTGGTAGACGGCGCTCGCCGCGGCACAGCCCCCCGCGCAGAGGACGCAGCCCAGCGTACGCCTGCGCACAGCGGGCTCAAAGGCCGATGTAGACAATGTCGCTCACCTCCCGTTCGGTAATGGTGCGGCCGTTGGTGGTGGGGTTGTTGATCACCTTGCCCTGAAAGACCATCGTGGACGAGCCGCCGCCATCCAGGTTGTAGGCCGTTTCACAGCCGATATCCAGCATCAGATCCGCCAGCTGCACAAGGGACAGCCCCGCGCTTTCCTCCGTGCGGCCGTCCGTCACCACAAAGGCGTAGTGCAAAGACCCGATCTGTCCGATGGCCGTGCGCGGGTTGCTGGTCATGGAGCGCGCCACCTCGTCGCCGTCCGCCACGGACACTTCTCCGTCCGTGACCAGCGCGGGCCCGAAGGAGAAGATCTGCCACAGGCCCTCGGCATCCCCGGCGGTCATGGTGCGGTCATCCGCAATGGAGAAATCGCCGGAGGCGTCTACCAGCAGCAGCTCAGTGGGCGAGGAGGCCGAGGCGCCCCGGTAGAGCACCCCGTTTCTGAGGCACCAGCCGCTTTTGCGCGAACCATAGAAGTCGCCGTTGATGGCCAGCACCGCGCCGTTTGCCCCGGCAAGCTCGCTTACGGTATCGGTCACGTTGCGGCCGAAGGTGTTTTCGGCCAGGGCCGTGCGCAAAAGGGCGGGGCTCGCCAGCCGCACGTCCGCCACATAGCAGGTGGTGCCGTCGCGCCGGAGAGTAGTGAGCTGCACGCTCATGGACTCGTCCTGATAGAAGGAGGCGTCTGCCGCCTGAGGCGCGGCCAGGGTGGCGGAGGGGGCAAGGGTTTCCAGCACCTCATCGGCGACGTCGCGCGCACGGGATACAATCAGCTCCCGGTGCGGGATGACGAAGGTATCCAGCAGCGCCCAGGTGAACGCCGCGATCAAAAACGCCGCGTAGCACGCGGCAAAGCGCCATGGCGCCTGGAAAAAGCCTTTCATGCGGACCTCCTTTCCATGGGGCAGAGTATAGCGGCCCTTTGTGTAGGCCGTGTGAACGTGGACTGACGGACAGCCAAAGCCACGATGGAAATTTTCGGATGCTGTGCATTTGCCCATGCCGGGGCGTGTTCCCTGAGCCTGTACAATTCCTGCACTTTTTGACGCTCCGCATTGCAACCGGGCGGACGAGTCCTTATACTAAACACAGTGCGGCCTGCCGGAAGCGGGCCGCAAACACAGGGAAAGTGCACGGAGGACCAAAAGCATGAACGTAACCCAGAAGATTCTTTCCGCCCATTTGATATCCGGCGAGCTCAAGCCGGGCAGCGAATTCGCTATCCGCATCGACCAGACGCTCACGCAGGATTCCACCGGGACCATGGCCTATCTGCAGTTTGAGGCCATGGATGTAAAACGCGTCAAAACCGAACGCAGCATGGCCTACATCGATCACAACACCCTCCAGACCGGCTTTGAAAACGCGGACGACCACCGCTATATCGCAAGCGTCGCCCGCAAGCACGGCATCTATCTGAGCAAGCCGGGCAACGGCATCTGCCATCAGGTGCAGCTGGAACGCATCGGCAAGCCGGGCAAAACGCTGCTTGGCAGCGACAGCCACACCCCCACCGGCGGCGCGCTGGGCATGATCGCCATCGGCGCGGGCGGGCTGGACGTGGCGGTGGCCATGGGCGGCGGCGCGTATTATCTCAGCTGCCCCAGCGTGGTAAGCGTGCGCCTCACGGGGCGGCTCAGCCGAGGCGTGGCCGCCAAGGACGTGATTCTGGAGCTGCTGCGCCGCCTCACCGTCAAGGGCGGCGTGGGCAAGGTGATGGAGTACACGGGGCCGGGCGTTGAGACGCTGTCCATCCCCGAACGTGCGACCATTGCCAACATGGGCGCGGAGCTGGGCGCGACGACGTCCGTGTTCCCCTCGGACGAGGTGACGCGCGGCTTCCTGAAGGCGCAGGGCCGCGAAGCGGACTTTATCCCGCTGGCCGCCGACCCGGATGCGACGTATGACGAGGCGGTGGAGATTGATCTGTCGGCGCTGGTGCCTATGGTGGCGCTGCCGCATATGCCTGACAACGTAAAGACCGTGGCCGAGACCGGCCCCATCCATGTGGATCAGGTGTGCATCGGCTCGTGCACCAACTCCAGCTATCTGGACATGATGCGCGTGGCCGCCATCCTGAAGGGCAAGACCGTGAACCCCGACGTATCGCTGGTCATCGCGCCGGGCAGCCGGCAGGTGCTGAGCATGCTCAGCGCCAACGGCGCGCTGCATGACATGATCGAGGCCGGCGCGCGCATCTGCGAAACGGCGTGCGGCTTCTGCATCGGCATGGGACAGAGCCCCTGCACCAATGCCGTGAGCGTGCGCACCAACAACCGCAACTTCTTCGGCCGCAGCGGCACCAAGAGCGCGGGCATCTACCTGGTGAGCTGCGAAACCGCCGCCGCCACCGCCCTGACCGGCGTGCTCACCGACCCGCGCGGCGTGGACGCCGATTTGGACGTGGTCATGCCGGACAGCTTCCTGTGCAACGACAATCTCATCATTCCGCCCGCTTCGGAAGAAGAGGCGGACGCGGTGGAGGTCGTCCGCGGCCCCAACATCAAGCCCTTCCCCAAGGCCGAGGCGCTGGCGGAGAGCCTCTCGGGCAAGGTGCTGCTCAAGATGGAGGACAACATCACCACCGACCATATCATGCCCTCGGACAGCTCGCTCCTGCCCTTCCGCAGCAACATTCCCAAGCTCAGCGAGCACTGCCTCACGCCCGTGGACCCCACCTTCCCCGAACGTGCAAAGGCGGAGGGCGGCGGCTTCCTGCTGGCCGGTCAGAACTACGGGCAGGGCTCCAGCCGCGAGCATGCGGCGCTGGTGCCGCTGTACCTCAAGGTGCGTGGCGTGCTGGCCAAGAGCTTTGCGCGCATCCACCGCGCCAACCTGATCAACAACGGCATTCTGCCCCTGGAATTTGCGAATGAGGCGGATTACGACCGCTTCTCGCAGGATGACGAGATTGCTCTGGAAAACGTGGCGGCGCTGGTGCGCGAGGGCGCAAGCCGCATTCCCGTGACGAACGTGACCAGGGGCTTCACGGCGCAGATGAAGCTGGAGCTGACCGAGCGCCAGCGCGGCATGATCCTCGCGGGCGGACTTATCAACATGATTTCCCAGCAGAACCGGTAAAAAAAGG
>UQEF01000009.1 GCA_900540045.1 uncultured Eubacteriales bacterium
CAGGCGTTTCGCACCGGTGGCGCGGATCGCCTCACCCGCCTTGCGCGCCTGCGTACGCACCTCTTCCACCCAGCCCATCAGGTCGCCCATTGCGCAGCCCGAGGCGGGCTCGTCATGCAAAACAGCAAACGCAACCCCGGCCTTTTCCAAAATGTGGAGCAGCGCTTCGGCGGTTTCCGGCGTTGAATACCGGGCTGTTTCGCCCAGCCATACCAGCGTTTCCGCCTTTTCCGGCATGTCCGCAAGATGCACCCTGCATTCCTTCACGCCATAGAGATTGCCGCTTTCCGCAATGCGGTTGATCGCCTCTTTCACGTAGTCCGGCGCCACACCGTTAACCAGCGCCTGTGTGCGGCCTTCCCGGATATAGATCAGAGGATCGTATCCCGTTGCGCAGTCGTTGGTGCACGCCCCGCACAGCAGGCATTCATACATTGTTTTGGCTGTGTCCTCCTCCATGGGCATGCCCCGCTCGATCATTGATACCAGCAGCCCCTTGGCACGGGGGGTGTTGGTTTCCTTTCCCGTAACCAGCTGCACCGGACAGAGATGCCGGCACATCCAGCAAAACCGGCAGGCGTCCGCATGCTTTTTTGCTTTTTCACTGAACATCCCCTGCGCCTCCTCACACACCCAGCTTATACGGATTCATAATTCCATTGGGGTCCAGGCTTTTCTTCAGCCCTTCAAACACCTGCATGGCCGGCCCATACTGCTCCTTCATGAGGCGCGAAAGCTTGAGGCCAATGCCGTGGTGATCGTTAATCACGCCCCCGTTTTCCATCGCCGCGCGCACGCCCGCATTCCAGATACGATTGTGCAGGCGCAGCGCCTCCATTGGATCGGCAGGCACATCCTTGGGCTCGACAATGAAGCGGGTATAGTTCATGCATCCCCACTCATACCAGTGGCTGGAGTGCGATATGTAGCGCACAAAGGGGAATTGCTCGTTGATGACCTTTTTCATCGCCCAGTAGATTTTTTCAATATTGGCATAGGTTGCGGCGGTATCCATCGTACCGAACATCTGGGGAATGTCCATGATATGGCCGGGATAAAAGAAGGTGATGCGGTTTTCGTACCACTTTTCTCCATACTCGCTGCCCAGATCCTGCGCCCCGTAACGCTGCGCGATTTCCCGGGCGATCTCCATTTCGATATCCACGATTTTGGCAATGCCCTCGCACGTGAGGTTCATAAAGCAGCCTTTTTTCTCAAAACCGAGGATCTTTTTAATGATGGATACGGTTTCCGCCTCGTCAAAAAAGCGCAGGATGGAGGGCTTTATCTTTTGCATGATGTCCCGGCCGGCCATGTATCCGGAATGCATGTCAGGGAACAGAAAGGCAATATGTTTTCTGCTTTCGGGCTGTTCGAAAAGCTTGAAGGTAGCCTTCGTAATAACCCCAAGCGTTCCCTCCGAGCCGATAAAAATCTGGTTAAGGTCAGGTCCCGCCGCATGTTTGGGTACGGGCAGGGTGTTGATGATATCCCCGTTGGGCAGCACCACTTCCATGCTGATGCACTGGTCGTCAATTTTGCCGTACTTGGTGGACATGATTCCGATTCCCCGGTGCCCGAGCGCTCCGCCGATGGTCCCGCAGGTCAGGCAGGAGGGAATGTGCTGGCAGGAATATCCCCTTTCATTGGCGTACCACTCCAGCTGCTGGAAAATCATGCCGGCTTCTGCGGTGATCGTGCGGCTGACCTCATCCATTTCAATCAGGTGGTTCATGCGCTTCATATCCATCATGATTCCGCCTGCCATGGGCAGTGCGCCACCCTGCGATCCCGATCCGCCGCCCCAGATATTGACCGGGATTTTATAGTAGTTGGCAATTTTCAGGATTTTGGATACTTCCACGCTGCTTCCCGGCCGGACGATCCAGTCGGGCATGGGCGGCTTTTCGCCGCGATCCACCCACATGCGGCCAATCCAAAAGTAGTCCACGCCATAGGCCGCGCGGTCGCTTTTGCTTGTAGATACATTTTCAACTCCAACGACATCTTCCAGCTCTGTGAGAATCATGTCGCACATAAACGCTTTGCGTTCCATCCGGTTCTCTCCTCTCTGCCTTTGCCTTGAGGCGCCGCTTACAGCGCGACGCCTCTCCCGGCGAGAAACGCCCTGCACTCTGCGTCATCGGGCATCGCCTGCCGCGCTCCCAGCCGCGTACATTTAATTGCCGCCGCGGCGCTTGCATAGCGGCAAGCCGAATCGTTGTTCATTCCTTTGATTTTTGCGGCCACAAAAGCGCCATGGAAGGTATCGCCGCAGCCGTTGGTATCCCTGGCATCCACGCGGTAGCTCTCATACCGACGAAGTCCTTCGTGGTCCAGCAACAGTCCACCCCGTACTCCCTGCGTCACAACCAGCAGCTCCGGCCGGTAGCGCTCATAAAGCCTGTGTGCGGCTGCCTCGGGGCTTTCTTCGCCCGTCATCCGCAGGGCAAACTCCTCCGATGGGATCAGCCAGTCCACATAGGGCAACAATTCTTCCACCCCCGGGTATGTTCCACCCGCGTCCTGGCTGACCTTTACCCCATAGGTATGGCACAGTTTCGCCGCCGCTATGGCCGCTTCAAGCATGTGACCGTCCAGATGCAGCACCTTCGCCTGGCTCAGGGCCTCTTCATTCACGTCCTCGCGCAGCGGCTGGGGTACGGTTCCGCGATTCCAGATACACGTGCGCGTGTTGCGTTGCGTGTTCAAAAACACCACCGCGTGAAAGCTGACCACGCCGGGCACACGGCGCACATAGTCCGTATCCACGCCCCAGTGCTCCAGGTCCTCCAGCATATAGCGACCAAACGGATCATCCCCGATGGTTCCCATGTACGCCGAGCTCACTCCCAGCTTCCGGGCCGCCACCAATGCTGTTGCGCAGGGGCCTCCGCCCTGCACCTTCGTTTCCAGCCCTTCCAGCTTGGTGTCCTCCTCCGGGAAGCGCGGCACCATCATCAACGTGTCATAAACGGAGGAGCCGATGCCAATCATTTGGGGCCACTGCTTAACCATTGCTTCCCTCCGCACCCAGCAGGCGTATTTTCTCAAGTGCAAACCGTTTGACCGCCTGCACGGGCTCCTTCATGAAAACATCCACAGCAATGATTTTGGAGTCCACCTGCCGGATGCTGTCCAGCAGCGCGCAGCATACGTCGGTTCCAAAGTTGACCTTCCGTATTCCTGCCTTTACCGCCTGAATCATTTGATCGTCAGGCACACCGCTGCCGCCATGCAGCACCAGGGGCGTTGCCGTAGCCTGCGCAATTTCGCGGATGCGGTCAGTCGCAATGACCGGCGCCTGGCGGTAATGCCCGTGTGCCGTACCCACCATAACGGCCAGTGCGTCTACGTTTGTTTCCTCCACGAACCGCACGGCTTCCTTCACATCCGTGTACTCCTGGGATACGCCTTCCGCGGCCGAACCAATGTGCCCAAGCTCTCCCTCCACGTCAATGCCCAGGTCGTGCGCGTAATGGGTTACGTTTTTGAGCACCGCCATGTTTTCCTCCAGCGGCAGGGCGCTTGCGTCACGCATAACGCTGGTGCACCCAAACCGCACAGCCCGCCATACCGCCTCGTCGCAGCTTCCATGGTCCAGGTGGTAGCACAGCTTCACCTTCGACCGCTGCGCCGCCGCCAGAATCGCGGGGGAGATAAACTCGGCCTCTTCACTCATGAACAACCGGCTGTACATCTGCAAGATCACACAGGCGTTGGCCTCCTCCGCAGCGCGGATGATTCCCAGCGCCGTTTCGCCGTTGTAAACATTGAATGCCGGGATTGCGCATTTCGCCTCTTCTGCCCGCTTGAGCAGGGTTTTCATATCTGTCAGCATTGGGAGCCCTCCTTACAGGCCGTTTTATTCATTGACCGCATCCGCCGTCAGCGCGGGCACAAACTTGCAAAACTCACGCAGCTCCTGGGTCCAATCGCCTTCGATCTCAGCCATGTGGTGAATGTAGGGACCTTCGACGAGCTTTCGTTCCCATGCGGGCAGATTGGCAAATTCGCCCCAGAGATAGGTGCCGAAGGTATAAGGTCCCTCCGTGGTTTTGCAGGTGCCTGCCAGCAGCCGGTAGTCTCCGTCGTCCTGGTCAAAGCGTGCGACGGTGTACTGTCCGTCCCGAACCTGGAACCACTGGCGCATGTTGACGTTCTTGCAGGGGCAGCCTTCTTTCTTCAGGCTGTAAGCAAACGGACCGCAGTGCCAGAGCAGTTCGGCATTTTTGTTTTCCGGATGGCGCACGGTAAACTCCCCGAAGAAGGGAACCTTCCGTCCCAGGGTGGCACAGGAAAGCAGCGCCATGGTGATGGTGCCGTGCAGATCGCTTTCGCAGCCGATAATGTAGCCCATATCTGCCAGAATGCTGTATGCCGTGCAGGGCATCGCGCCCACGCCCAGCTGCATGGCCGTCCAGCACTCAGCGCTCACGGCCTGAACGTGATAGGTTTCAAACACCCATTTGAAAAGCGGCACAAAGGCATAAACCTTTTTGAGCAGCGGAGGCGTGAGATCGTCCATCTCGTAGCGCGAAGCCAACAGTTTGGCTCCCTCCTCCAGCTCGGCGTCCCGCTCCCGGAGGATCTGCTGATATTTATCAATAATTACCGCCATATTGACGGGGATAATGCTGAGGCCAAACTTCTCCATCAGCTCACCCTCGTTAAAAATAACCGAGCAGAACGGCTTGGGACGCATGCCCACCTGAGCAATGCGCATGCCGCGGAAATTTTTCACCATGCAGCTGACGGAAACGAAGCGGGCGAAGGAAGAAGCAAACGTATCGCTCTCCACCGCACATGTTTCGATGAAGCTGAAGGGGATATGAAAGCGCTGAAGCTGGCGGCTGACACCAAAGATGCCGCACTGGCTGTCGGTATAGCGGGTGCCGTCCGGCAGAAAGCTGTCGTCAATCGGCGCCCAGATGCATACCGGCTTGCCAACGCCGCGCGCCACCTGTGCCGCAATTTCCTCGTTGCCAAAGTTGCAGTTAATGATGAGCACCGCGTCTACCTTTTCGGCGTTGAAGCGGTCGATCACCTTCTGCGCATCCTCATCGCAGTACATGACATCGACAGGGTTGATTCCTTCCAGGTCTACGAAACTCACCTTATCGTCGGTAAAATGCTCTCGAATATAGGCAACCATCCGATGACCGCGTTCTTCCGCTTTTTCCCAGTTGAAGATGCCGGGGCGCGGCGTTACGTCGCGTCTCATGGGTGCCAGGCCGATTTTGACATTGTATTGAAGCATTGCGCATCCTTCTTTCACCTGTATTGTCCCGGAACACAATCCTGATTCTATTGTAAAAGTACCGTTTTCAGCTGACAATATCTTAACTTCATCATTTTCTAAATCAAATTCATTATGTTGACCCGAAATGGCGCAACGGCGGGTTTTATGCAATAAATTCGGAAACTTGATGCATTGTAAGGCGATTCAGCTTTTGTTTATAATCAAAGCATCATCTAATGAGACTTTTTCTTTTACCAGTCAGGGAGGTGTCCGCCTTTGAAACCCCTGCGAGCCGCCGTTATCGGCCTCGGTTTTATCGGTCCTCAGCACATCGATGCCATTCGCCGCGTACCATTGGCGCTGCCCGTTGCCCTTTGTGACAACAACGCCGATCATGTCCGTACCGCCTGTGAGCAATATGGCGTACCGAGAGGCGAAACCGACTGGCGCGAGGTGCTTCACGACCCGACCATCGACGTCATCCACAACTGCACGCCCAATGCCCTGCATGATGAAATCAACCGCCAGGCGCTGCTCTGCGGCAAACATGTCTACAGCGAGAAGCCCCTGAGCATGAGCGCCCAAACCGCCCGCGAGCTCTGGAACCTGGCTTGCGAGCGGAAACTGGCGGCGGGGCTGAACCATCAGTACCGCATGAATGCCGCCGTGCAGGAGATGCGCGCCCGCCTGTTGCGCGGTCTGCCCGGCAGGGCGTTGATGGCGACCGGCTGCTATCTGCAGGAATCCGCCTCCAGGGAAACCGACTGGTCGCAGCGCATGGAAAATACAGGCATATCGCGTACGGTGGCGGACATTGGGGTGCATTGGGTCGATACCGCGTGCGCTGTGCTGGGAGAGCCCGTCAGCGAGGTGTTTGCCGATCTGCATACCCACTATCCTACGCGCACCGGTCCGGACGGAACCAGGCATCCTGTAATAACCGAGGATACCGCTTTTATTCTGGTGCGCTTCAAAAGCGGTCTGCCCGGGCAGTTTACCGTCAGCAAGGCGGCCAATGGCCATAAAAACGACCTGCGCCTCAATCTATGGTGCGAGGGCTACGGCATGGAATGGCGTCAGGAGCAGCCTGACCGGCTTGTTTTGGGAAAGAAGGAAACCGGTTACGAAACCATCTATATGAATCCTCGCACCTGCCAGGAGGAGGTGCGCCCCTATGTGACAACCCCCATGGGACATGTGATGGGCTGGCCGGATGCGCTCAGAAATTCCGTAGCCGCCTTCTACCGATCGATTCTGGATGGCAGCTACCTGACGCAGAGCATGCCCTGCGCCAGCTTCCGGGACGGTTTCCTGGGGATGGCGTTTATCGAGGCGTGCGTGCGTTCCAGCCACGAGCGCCGCTGGGTGGAGGTGGAGCAGCTGTGAATGTGCTGGTATGGTATGAAAACAGGCCGCTTCCAGAAGCGGTGCAGGCGGAGGCTCGCATTTATCCGCGGGGAATTCACGGAGCGCTGGCGGATCTGTTTGACGCCCAAGACGACATGTGCGTGCGCACCGCCGTGATGCAGGACCCGCAGCAGGGTTTTTCCGACGAAAACCTTGCCTGGGCAGATGTGCTGGTATACTTTGGCCATAAGCACTGGCGAGAGGTGGCCGACGACCGCGTGGACCTTATTCAGCGGCGTGTGCTGGAAGGCATGGGGCTGATTCTTCTGCACTCTTCCCATGCCAGCAAAATTTTTTCCCGCCTGATGGGCACACGCACGCAATGCCTGCGCTGGCGCGAGAATGACGAATGGCAGCGCGTCTGGCTGGTCATGCCGGCCCATCCCATCGCCGCAGGGCTGAACAGCGAGTATTTTACGATTGCGCAGGACGAAACCTACGGTGAATACTTTGAAATTCCACAACCTGACGAGCAGGTATTCCTGACGACGTCCCAGGGCGGAGAAGTGCTTAGAAGCGGCTGCTGCTGGTACCGCGGCCAGGGGCGGATCTTTTATTTTTCATCAGGGCACGAAACCTATCCCGTGTACTATCATCCCGAGGTAAGGCAGGTCCTGCTCAATGCCGTCCGCTGGGCTGCTTCGGGTCCCAAAAGACCGGCCTGGCCGGACTGGGCCCGGGAAAGTGCCCCGCTTGAAGAATAGCGTATGTTTGGGCCGCAACAACAAAGAGGTTCGAAGGGCGCAAGCCCCTCGAACTTTCTTTGTATCCCCGGACTTGTTATGCGATTGGGAAAGTTTGCGCCCCGGAATCCGGGTTTTGCTTCGGCAAGGGCCGGAAAAAACCGCCATAGGCGGACGAAGCCGGCCGATACGCGCATGTGGCGCGGCCTTTCAGTGCTTCTGACCAGAATATAAAAGCTTCGGCCATCAAACCCTAGCGGATAAGACGGAAAGAACACCGGACTGGCTGTCCGGTGCTCCTGTCCGAACTTATTGTAATAGGCACGTGCTTTCCCAAAAAATAGGTCCTGCCATTGCACGGTTGGGGCTGTTATCCTGTGGTTTTTATGCCGGCCTTTCCCCGGCCTTTGGTTCCAGTGTCAGTTCTTCCTCGGAATAGATCAGCGGAACCGTAATGCGCACTTTCGTGCCTTGACCCACGGTGCTGTCAATCTCGAAACGCATTTTATCCCCGTAGATCAGCGCCAGACGGTCGCGCACGTTGCGTACGCCAACGCCGGAGGAAGGATGCGGCTTGGTTTCAGGCGTGCCTTGAGCTTCTCCGTCAAGAATTTTCTGCACCATCTCCGGGGGCATGCCGGCACCGTTATCCTCAACGATCAGGCAAAGATCGCCGTCCGGGGTCTTTCTTACGGTCAAGGCCACAACGGAATGCTCCGAGCGTACGCCATAGACCAGTGCATTTTCCAGCACGGGCTGAAGGATCATCGTGGGAATGAGCGCCTCTTCCGTGCCGGGCTCCATCGAAAACGGTGTTGAGAGGATATTGCCATAAATATATCCATAAATATGCGCATACTGGCTCAGACTGTCTATTTCGCATCGGACGGGAATAAAGCGCTTTTCCATATTGCGCGTGTTTTGACGCAGAAACATGGAAATGTAGCGCACGACCTTGCAAATCTCTTCGCTTCCGTTCAACTTGCCCATGGCGTTGACGACTTCCAATGCGTTGTAGATAAAATGCGGGCTAATCTGAGACTGAAGCGAGCGGTATTTGTATTCCAGCGCCGCATATTCCGCGCGGTTGCGGTTGTTCTCCTCCTGCACAACCTGCTTCATCAGCTCGCGCATTCTTCCGATCATGGTATTGAAATGTGCGGACATCTGGCCGGTTTCGTCGCTGCTGCAAATGGGGACGGTCAGGTCGAGATTGCCGGCGGTCACTTCATCCATGCTGCTCACAAGCAGACTCATCTGGCGGGTCATTCTGCGGGTAACAATGATTACGGCGGCGGAGCTGAGCGTCAAAGCTGCAAAGGACACCACCACCCCTGTGCGCACGACGGAATAATTGATGTTGTTAAGCGCGGATCTTGGCATCATGCCCACAGCGGTCCATCCGTCATTTTCCTGAACAGAAAGATCATACGTTTCTGCCAGGCGCAGTTCCTGAGCGCCTGTATGCATAGCTTGCACCGCCGCCTCCAGCATGCCGTCGGCCACCGTTCCCCCTACGGAAATCGCTTCCCCCGCATCGTTGAGAAACGCCACGGCACAATTCATGGCCTGTACATGGTTGCCAAGGGAAACAAACAGCTCTTCGCGCACGCGCACAATTGCCTTGCCTACAAATTGAAAGGGCTCCAGGTTATAGACGTCCCGTATGAGGTAGATGGTACCGTCGTCCGTTCGGGTCCAGCGGGCGTTTCCATAGGTCTTTTCGCCATATTCACCGGCCAGCAGCGCCGAAGCCGCCTCCACAAACCCGTCTGCAAAAGTAACGGTACTGGAAAACGAAACGCCGTTGCACAGTTTCACGTAGATCCGGTCATACCCGCAGGTCGGCGAAATCGTCTGATTCAGCGCTCCAACCAGCCCGCGCACCTTCTCCGAATAGCCAATTTCTCCAGGGGACATGTCACGCAGCATATACATATGGTTGGGCACCATCTTGCCAATCAACTGGTTGATAAGCTGGCGCTGAATGGCTTCCGTTTCGCTCTGGAAATTTCGCAGGCTCTGCTCGGTCAGCAACTCCAGATTGGACCGCATAAGCCCTGAGGTCATCTGCGCCGTTTCATAGGTGAGCAAACCCGTAACAATGGTTACAGCCAGCAGAATGGTCAGTCCGGATGCAAGCAGGAGTTTTGTGCGGAAAGACATTCCGTTCAGCGGTCGTTTCATAGAGTCACCCTGCGGTTGCGGTATTCGGTAGGCGTCATGTGTTCAGAGCGCTTAAAAGCATTATAGAAGGAGATGTAGTTTCCATATCCCACAGCCCTGGCAACCTCTTCCACCAGCATGCGCGGATCTGCCAGCAGGTTGCGCGCTACCGCCATTTTGGCATTGAGCACATGTTCATGGAAGGTTATGCCGGTTTCCTTACGGATCAGGGCGGAAAGGTAATTGCCGCTGACGCTCAGCTTTTCCGCCACCGTGCCCAGCTGGACCCCCTCCACCGCGTGCAGATTTATATACTGGATGGCATTGCGCGTAAGCAGTGACAGCTGCGTCTGTTCCCTGGCGGAGCGCAGCGCCCCATGCAGCTTGGTAAGGCACTCCCTTACATCCGCCTCATTGGTAACAAACCAGGTGCCATAAAGCGCCGCATCGGTCTCAACGCCTGAAGAAACGGCGCAGCGGTTCATCAGCGCCAGGGTATACATGGCGGTCATGGCCCGCAGGTGGCTGTACTGATGCCCGCTGAGCGCGACCAGCTCATGCGCTGTCCTCGCGGCGGCCTCGTCGCTGAGATCCGCCCGGTCGATAAGCTCCTCAATACGATGGTTCATATTGGTGATTCCCTCACTGGGCCTTCCGCTGGGTTCAGGTCCCGCATAGAACACCGCGGCGCTGGGGCGTGTTTCCAGCGCGGCCTGCCACATCGCCTGACGCGCCTGATGATAGGTTTGTCGCACCGCATGCAGCGAAGTGCTCAATTCGCTTACCCCGATGCAAACAGGCACCGCCATGGACTGGACGACGGCGCGCACGAGCGCCTCGGCGCCGGATTGCCAGCCGTCTCCGGCGCTATCCAGCATCACAAAGGCAACAACCGTGTCATAGAGCAGGATGGTTACGGCGGATACCTCCATGGCCGTGATAACGCCGTCGATATGGTTGAGCTCTGCCTGGGTAAACGTGCGTTCATCCGACGACTGCACGGTCATGATATAGTAGGATTGAAAGGACAGGCCCATCTCCACAAACATGGCGCGGACGCCCTGTCCATGCTGTGACGGATTGGTGAGAAGCAGTGACAGTTGGGCACGGCGGCGCAACGTATCCACCTGCTGCTGCGTCACATCGATGGCCTGCCTGCTAAGCGTGGCGTCAACCGCCCTGCGCACACAGTTTATCAGCTCTTCACTGTCTATGGGCTTGAGGAGGTAGTCAAAAATGGCCAGTTTGATCGCCCGGCTCGCATACTGAAACTGATCGTACCCCGTGATGATGATCACCTTGCAATCCGGCACGGACTGCCGCACGGTTTCGATCATCTCCAGCCCATCACACTTGGGCATACGTATGTCCGTAAGAATGATATCCGGCCTTGTGCTTAAAATCAGCTGGCAGCCGGCCTCACCATCCAACGCAGTTCCGGCCACCTCGCAGCCAAGCGTTTCCCACTTGATTGTTTCCACCAGCGAGCGCACTGTTATGGGATTATCCTCGATGATAACAACTTTGAGCAGCATGGAACCTCCTCCCGGGACGTTGATCCGTCAAGGGACCCTTGGGCATTGCCGCAAGGTTGATTTTCTTTATTATAGCAAAAAAAGCAGATCGAAGACAATCTGCTTTTTTGCAACTCGCTTATCCCTTTACTGCACCGGACATGATCCCGGCCACGATAAACCGTTGTGTGCACAGATACAGGATCAGGATGGGAAGCATCGACAGCATGAAAAATGCAAATGCCAGATTCAATTCTGTCATATTCTCACCAAAGTAGATAATCTGTGCCAATGGCAGCGTTCGGCTGGTATCGTCCCGCAGAAGAACAACGGCGGTGCTGTAATCATTCCAGACAAACAGCGTGTTGAGCACCAGCTGGGTTACGTTGATGGGGGTCATCAGCGGGAAGACAATCTGCCAGAAGGTGCGGAAGCGCCCGCAGCCATCAATATTGGCTGCCTGCTCCAGGTCACGTGGGATGCCCTTGACAAATCCCGTGACCGACAGCACGCTGATGGACACCTGAAACCCCGACCTGGCCAAAATGAAGCCTAGATTTGTGCTGGCCAGTCCCATGTTGTAGATGTTGACATACAGAGGCAGCATGATGCACTGAAAGGGCACCAGCACGCCGCTGATAAACAGGGAATACATGACCTTATAGAACCGGCTGTTATAGCGTGCCAGCACGTAGGAGGCCATGGAGGTGGTAAACAGCAAAATGAGGGTGGTTGGGATGGTGGTCAGGATGCTGTTTTTAAAGCCGATTGCCACATACTTGTTTTCCTGAATAACGCGGGAATAGTTATCCAGCGTAGGCTCCTCAGGCCACGCCAGGCGATTGAGGCTGATGTCGGAATGGCTTTTGATGGAATAGAGGAGACTGATATAAAAAGGCGTGAGCACAATGCCGACAATAACCAACAGCACAATCACACGCACCGCGCCTCGAATCATGCCACGCCTGCGGGTGCGGTTGACGTTTTTCCCAAAATAAACGGATGCGCTTCTGGCGCTCTGTGCCATTACACCTCAACCTCCCTTTTGCGAAGCACGGTCGTAACGATGTTGGAGAGAACCACCAGCACGAGTGTAAGGATGATGGCGCCCGCCTGGCCGAGTCCCGCCCGCGAGTTGCCGAAAATGTATTCGTATACGAACACGGCGGTCGTTTTGGCAGCTTTCATGTTAAGAACCATCTGGGAGTAGTCGAAGCAGCGCAGGCCCCACGACAGCACCAGCGTAACGTTTGCCGTAATAGCGGGCACGATCATGGGAAGCGTGATGGACCTGAACTCATGCCAGAAGTTTGCGCCTTCCACGCGCGCAGCCTCGTAATACTCTCCGGGTATGGATTGAAGTGCCGCAATATAAATCAGCATGCAATAGCCCATATCACGCCATATGGCTATGGCCGCAAGGCCATAAATTACCTGAGAGGAAATTCCCAGCGGGCTGGGCATGCCGGTAAGCGGCATGAGCACATCGGTGTACACATAGCTCCATACCTTTGTGGCGGCAACCAGGGACACCGTAAAAGGCATGAAAAGCAGCGTACGGATCACGTTGTTAAAGCGGCTGCTTTTCCAGATCATCAGCGCCAAAGCCAGCCCGAGGACGTTTGCGCCAAGGATATAGACGACGGTAAAATGCGCCGTATGCAGGAAACTGTCCTGAAAAGACGAGCTTTTCAAAAGTTTGATGTAGTTTTCCAAGCCGACGAAATTCCAGCTCTTTGCAAAGATGGCCTTTTTATCGGTGAAAGAAACCGGGATGCTTTGGATAAAGGGAACCAGTACCACAAACGCGAACAGCGCAAAGGCAGGCAGCATGAACAGGATATTGCCCCCGTGTTCTCGAATGGCATATCTGGTCAGCTTGCGCTTGCGATCCAGACGGATAGAATTTATGGCCGTCACAACAAATCAGCTCCTGCCTTACTTGATGATGGGTCAAGCAGGGCCGCCAGCCCCTCAGCGGAAGCGGGCGGCCCCAAGTAACCGGTGATTCACTTGCCTTAGTTCAGTTCGATAACCTCATCGAAGGCGGCCTGCAGGTTTTCAATGCACTGTTCAACCGTCATATCGCCACCGGTCAGCACGCTCTCGGCAAAGCGGGTCAGCTCGGCGCGCCACGCCGTGGTGAAGGCGGTGCTCAGCGGCATGGTGAAGTCACCATAGTGGGCAATGTTGCCGGAAGCCTTGAGCTCAGCCAGCGTCCTTACCAGGGGATCGAGCTTGTCAGACACAACGCCGGTATTCAGCGGCATCTGGGAAATTTCGGACCAGGCGATGCCCTGGGTGAGCCAGTACTCCATGAAGTCCACCGCCACGTCGGCATTCTCGGCCTGGGGGTTAACCATGAAGGACTGATCGACCTGCACGTTCATCTTTGCCGAGCCCTCGTCATCAATGGGGGCTACGAAGAAGCCGATTTCAAAATCGGGGTCCTTGGCAAGCATGTCGCCATAGGCCCAGGTTCCGTCAAAGCGCATCGCGGCGCCGCCGGCTGCAAAGACCTCAAGGCCCATGTCCTGCGTATTGCTCATGTCGTCCGTGCGGGGTTTGCTCATGCGCATCTTCCAGTTTTCCAGCGCTTCGGCGAAGTAGGGATAATCGGCAAACTTCTTTTCGCCGCTCATCAGCTTTTCAAACACATCGTTATCGCCCGCATCCAGCGCACGGGTCCAGACCGTGTTGCGGCACTCGATGTCGCCGTACACGGCATCGGCATAGCTGCGCACGTAGGGATCGATGCCGGCGGCAATCAGCGCATCCTGCACGGCATTGAGCTCGGTCAGCGTCGTGGGAACCTCAAGGCCCTGCTCTTCGAAAATGGTCTTGTTGTAGAAGATGCCCCAGCTCTTGAAGTCAATGGGGAAGCCGTAAATCTTGCCATTGGCGCTTACGTCTCCCAGGTCGCCCGAGGGAAGGTTCATGTCCTTGATCGTTTCGTTATCGGTCAGGTCCATAACGAAGCCTTCGCTGACAAGATCGGGATACAGGCCGGGGTTGCCCATGATGATGTTGGGCTGGTCGCCCGAGGACAGTGCCGTGGAAAGCTGCGGGAAGTAGTCTGTGCCCTGATTATAGTATACGTTGGTGAAGGTAACGTTGGGATGCAGTTCGCTGTAAGAGCTTTCGATCGCTTCCAGACCGGCCTGCTTGGTAGCCTGTGCCATGTAGTGGAACACCGTGATGTTGATGGTTTCCTCCGCCACGCCAATACTGGCACTGGCCAGCATCATAGTGACAACCAGGAGAATCGCCAAGGTCTTCTTCATGTTTGAACCCTCCTTTTAGATATTGTGTAATTCTGCGGGCCGCATCCTGCGCCCTTTTGCTGTATTTAGTATAGCGAGAATCAACCCCTGTGGGAATATATCTAAATCCTCAATTTCTATTCCGATTTTACTCAAGTGGTCATTTCTTTTCCCAAGATGTGCCTTGATAGAGCTGCTGCTTCGTGCAAAAGGCGGCAGGCACGGTGGCGGCATGCAGGGGGAAGCATCCCGTATTTTGTAGAGTCGCGGCATGGCAGAAGGAACCGTTCCGGACGGCGCCGGCCGGTTTCGGCCTTCCAGATTCCGCTTCCCGTCCTTCTTCCCCCGCCCACGGGTTTCTCTTTTCGGGCTTCGCCAATGCAGATGAATCCGCTGTGCTTGTAGAAGATCTGCATCTGTGATTTCAGGACACTGTTGGTCCTCTTGAGGACAGGTTATCTGAAACTGGGCTTCGGTAGAAAAATCTAAGAAAATTTCTTAAATAGTATTGAGTTTCTTTGATTTACGACTATAATGGAATCATCGTTCAGAGATGAGCGAGGCGGCTAATGACCGCAACATGCACGACCTGCAAAAGGCCAGAATGCGACCCTACATGACTGGCAATGTTACCAGCGGTGCAAGGCCAAAGGAATGGAGGTTTGCATTATGAGCAAGTATCTTCCTACTGTTTTCGGCGAGAACCTGATGGATGTTTTTGATGATTTCGACCGTGATTTCTTCCGTGGCTTCGGTAATATTGACCGCACGCTGTACGGCAAACACGCACAGCACGTCATGAAGACCGATGTCAAGGAAACGGATCAGGGCTATGAGGTGGACGTTGATCTGCCGGGCTTCAAGAAGGACGAAATTCACCTTGAACTCAATGACGGTTATCTGACCATCTCCACCGAGAAATCTCTGGAGAAGGACGAAGAAAACAAGAAAGGCAAGATGCTCCGTCAGGAGCGCTATGCGGGCGTGATGCAGCGCAGCTTCTATGTGGGTAAGAACCTTACGGAGGAGGACATCAAGGCCTCTTACGAGAGCGGTGTTCTGCACGTAAGTATTCCCAAGAAGGATGCGCCGAAGGCCCACGAGAAGAAGACCATTCTGATCGAGGGCTAAACCCAAGCCCCGCCGGGCAATACCGGCGGGGTGTTCTTTTGCCTTTTTGCAGCACTGCCATGCGGAAGTCGGCAGGGTGCTTTCCCCCACTGCCCTTGTCCTGTCGTTCACTGACGCAAAGCCGGTAAATCGCAAACCGCTTGGGAAACAAAGCGTTTTGGTGCTGGCCAAGAGCATGAGCAGCCTCAGGTGAAAGCCTGCCGCATGCGGGTCTTGTTCGAAATCGAGGAAATGCGGGAAAGGCTGGCTGTGCCTTCCGGCAGGGAAACCGCCAGACCATGCGCCACAGCCCGAGCGGCAATGGCGGCGGTTCACCCACCGGCAGGTCTTTTTTTGCCTTTCGGAGATTTCATTTTCTGTTGTTTTGCATATCGCCCCCCTCTCACAGAATCAGGGTGCATTCTTCGTCCGAAACGTTCAGCCCTTCACCCTTTGCCCAGAATTCGGGGCTACTCTGCCACCGTCCAAAGCGATGTGTTCCAGGGTCAGGGAAGCGCCCTCATTGAGACGGAACATCGGGCTGAGCTTGTCCTGCCGCCTGACGCGCGCCTGCCCGTAACCCTCCACCGACATTCTGTCAAGGAAGCCTGCGTCCTGGCTATACAGAGAGGTATTCTTGCCACTATAGCAGAATGCCTCTTAATCTTCCATTGCGCCGAGCGCAACGAGGATAAGGCAGGGGCTTCATGCGCGCCTTTCTCTTTCCCCATCCTTCATGAATCCTATATGGCAACACAAAAGCTCCTCTCGGAGGCATTTTCCCTCCAAGAGGAGTTATGGCATCAGAAAGTCATCCCTTCACGGCGCCTGCCGCAATTCCCTTTACAATATGGCGCTGCATGACAAGATAGAAGATCACGATGGGAATCGTTGAGATAACGAAGCCCGCGAGAATCAGGTTCCACTGGTTGCTGTAAGTGCCATAGAAGTACTGCTGGGAAACAGGGAGCGTCATGGGCTTCTTCGTCCCGTAGACCAAAAATGCGACGAGGAATTCGCCCCAAACCCATAGCGCATTCAGGACGGCAACGGTCGCAAGCACGGGTTTCATCAGGGGCAGCACGATGGCCCCCAGCATCCGCAGGCGTCCACATCCGTCGATGGTCGCGGCTTCCTCAATTTCAAGGGACATTCCCGTGGCATAGCTGCGCACCAGAAAGATGGGAACCGGCATACCCAACGCGATATAGACCAGCAACAGGCCGATGAGGTTGCCGGTCAGGCCGATCTGACGGACGATCACAATAAGCGCAACCATGTAGACCTGAAAGGGCACGAACAGGGTGGACATGATGACCAGCGTCAACCCGTTTGAAAAGCGGCATTTCCAGCGTGCAAGCGCGTAACCGGCCATCGCTGCGATCAGGCAGGTCAACGAAGTAGTAGCCGCCACCATCAGGACACTGGTGATGAAGGAAGACAGGAAGTAGTCATCCTCCATCACAGTGCGATAATTGTCAAGATAAAGGCTCGTGGGGAGCGATAGCGCCGAGGCCATGATTTCGCTGCGGGGTTTGAAAGAGTTGGTCACAGCCAAGCATAGCGGTGCAAAGAAAACCACCGCAACGGTCCAAATGAAGATGATCTGTGCCCATTTGGATACCCGGACGGAAACGGAACGCTTCATTGGAGCCTGGCCTCCCTTCTGCGCATGATGATATTGAGAACAAAGGAAATGCTGGCGATCAGCACAAACAGAATCGTTGACTGCGCTGTAGCATAACCGGTCCGGTTGGCATTGAAAGCGGTATTGTAGATTTTCAGCACCATTGTCGTGGAGGCGCCGGCCGGACCGCCGGAGGTCATGGTCCAGGGCAGCTCAAAGGTCTTCATGGCGCTGGCGACGCAGAGGATGATGCAGGTGACGATGGTTGGAGAAATCAGAGGCAGCTTGATGCGGGTAAGCACCTGCCAGCCGTTGGCGCCGTCGATGCGGGCGGCTTCGGTCAGATCTTCGGATACGCTTTGCAGCGAAGCGATATAGATGACCATGTAATAGCCCACGGTGTTCCAGATGCCTACCAACGCAATGGCATAAATCACACTCTGGGGCTTGCCTAGAACGGCGACTGTCTTCTGCCCGATCGAGGTCATCAGGTCGGGGAGCGCGGAGGTATAGACAAACCGCCAGATATATCCCACGACCAGAATGCTCATGATATTGGGGA
This sequence comes from uncultured Eubacteriales bacterium, assembly GCA_900540045.1. Taxonomy (GTDB): domain Bacteria; phylum Bacillota; class Clostridia; order Christensenellales; family Aristaeellaceae; genus Limiplasma; species Limiplasma merdipullorum. Next base: position 17,575 of record UQEF01000009.1, read on the forward strand.
TGAAGAATACGGCACGCAGAAGATTGCGGCAGCGAATGGGCCCGTCAAGAATCAGGGCAAAAACAAGCGCGAGAAGATTGCTTCCCAGCACGGTAACGATGGTATAAGTAAAGGTAATTTGGATGGTGTCGCGGAAGCTGCTGTCCCCAAGGGCCTCCACATAATTGCTCAGGCCGATCCAGTCATAGGTCGAACGCATTCCGTAGGAGTCCGTAAAGGAGAGCAGAAGGCTTTGAACAACCGGAATAACAAAGAATATCCCCAGCAGCAAGAGTGCAGGCATGAGGATCGCGAGGTAGAACATACTCTCTCTTTTCTTCTGGCGCATGCAATCACAACCTTTCGGGAAAGCGTGCATGCCCTCTCCGGCAGCCGCTTTTGAAAACCGCCCGAGCGGGGATATCCCCCGGCTCGGGCGTGAAGGCATCTACGAAACGGGAGGTTACTCGGCGTCGCGAGCCTTATCCCAGAACGTATCCAGCTCAACAGCCAGTTCATCCCAGGTCATGGTATCCAGCATAACCTTGCTGAAATCGCTCCACAGCTTATCGGTGAAGATGGAGCGCAGCACGCGGTCGCCATAGGGAGTGAACTTGCCGCTGGTGAGATAATAGGACACGTCGGAGGCGATGGGATCATAGTCCACCTCAGCGCCGTTGACGGCGGAGGAGACAGCCACATTGCGGCTCCAGATTTCACCGGCCTCAGCACTGGTCATGTACTCCAAGAACTTCAGCGCCATATCGGCATTCTTGGCATCCTTGGTGATGCTCATGGAAGTGTCCGGGAAAGCAAGGATCTTGTTGTTCTCGGCGTCATCAAACACCGGGATCGCGGCAAGGCCGATGTTGGCATCGGGATTAGCGGTGCGGATGGTGCTCAGCGCCCAGGAACCCTGCACGAGGAAAGCCGCTTCGCCGTTGGCCAGAGCCGCGCAGGACTCGTCATAGCCCATGTTGAAGGTGTTGTCGGGATCGGCATAACCGTAGATAAACTCCTTGAGGTACTCAAAGGACTTGGCCCATCCCTCGCTGGTGGTGAAGCTGACCTCGCCCGCATCGCGCTTGGCGGACCAGTCGGGGTCGGTGCCGTAGACAATCTCGGCAAACAGGCCGATCAGGCCCATGTAGGGAACAGAAAGGTCAAGGCAGCCGGTCGCAAAGGGCGTAACGCCGTTGGCCACCAGCGTTTCGCACACGGTGCGGAACTCGTCCAGCGTGGTGGGCAGTTCGACGTTGTTGGCAGCCAGCACATCCTTGTTGTAGTACAGGGCGATATAGCCGTTGTCGATCGGCATGGCGTAAATGCCTTCGTCATAGATGGCGTTGGCGCCGGCCACGGTGTCGGCATTGAGGTTGTCCAGGAAAGCCTGGCCGGTGAGATCCATGAGGTATTCCGGCTCGATTTCCTTCATCCAGGTCACAATGTCGGGCATGTCGCCGGAGGCGGCACGGGCACGCATGGTGGTTTTCAGGTTGTCGGAAGACATGGACTGGAGATCAAACTCCACATTGGGGTACATTTTCTGGAAGTTGGCGAACATCTCATTAAAGGCGTTCTGGGCAGCTTCCTCGGTCTTGAGGGACAGGATCTCGATGGTGACCTTCTCCTCGGCGGAGGCGAAGGAAAGGACCATCGTGCTCATCAAGGCAATAACGAGCAGCACGGAAATGAGTTTTTTCATCGTTCTAAAGCTCCTTCCAAGGTTTCTGGCTTGTATTTCATGCGAGAAAACCCGGCCGAAGCTTTCTCGCATCATACCACAGTGAGGGCCAGTTTGGGCCGGCTGAACATATGGTCAAAAACCAGATAACAGCCTCCCAGCGCATACTGCCGCTCCGGCAGCTGACCCATGCGCAGGCGAAGATGAATCCCCAGGCTTTCGGTATTGTAGTCGCGCAGCGCTGAGCGGGCGGCTTCCATGAAAGGACTGTCTGCGAGAGCGGGGCTGCCGCCGATCACAACGTCGGGGATTTCAAAGGTCTTGATCAGATTGGACAGGGCCACGCCGAAGTAGAAGCCCGCTTCGCTCAGCACGCTTTGGGCCAGCGGCTCCCCCGCCTTGCCACGGCAAATGATCTCCTCAAAGTCGGGGTGCTGCCCGCTTTGCTCGGCATAGTGCTCCATAATGGCCAGCTGTCCGGCGTACGCCTCCAGACATCCTCTGCTGCCACAGCAGCACCGCGGCCCATGTGGGTCCAGCGAGGTATGCCCGATGAAGCCGGCATTTCCCTTGTCGCCCCGCATGGCCTTGTTGTGCTGGTACGTAATGCTGCCAATGCCCGACCGGATTCCCACATAGATGAAGTCACTCGCCTCGTCGCCCAGGTAAAGGCGCTTTTCCACCAGTCCCAGCAGGTGAACGTCATTGCGGATGAGCACCGGCATCTTCAGCTGCTTTTCCAGTTCGCTTTTCAGCGCTACGTTGTGCCAGCCATGGATGCGCTCAATGTTCATGGAAATGCCGTTGATGCTGTCGATCACGCCGGAGATTCCCACCCCCGCGCCATCCAGCAGTGCCGGATCGATCCCCGACTCCCCAATAAAGCGGTCGATGCGCCGCAGAAGATCGGGAAGCAAATCCTCCTTGCCAATGCCCTGCGGATAGACAACGCTTTCCTGTGCACGGATATCGCCTTTCATATTGGCTATCGCCATGCGAACCGCCGGAAACTCAAAGTCGATGCCAAGGGCAAAGTGCTTTTCGCCGTTGAGCGCCAGAAGCGCCGCTGAGCGTCCGCCGGAGGATTCCGAGAATCCCGCCTTGGTTACGATCTCCTCATCCGTCAGTTCCTTGAGCAGGTTGATGACCGTGGGACGGCTCAGGCCGGTGTGCTTGAGTATCTCCTCGGTGGAGATGGGGGCCAGCTTCATTATGCATTGCAACACCAGGATCTTGTTTGCTTCCTTTAGCAGCTTGATGTTGTTCCGCTTTGCCTCTTGCCGGGCATCCGTCATTGTTGAACCCTCATTTCGACTGTATTATAGCAGTGGTTTTTCGTTTTGTAAAGTATTTTTTCAAAACATTTTTAAAAAATCATTGAAAAGAAGTCGGGCCTTATGTATAATAGGGGCATGAACGAATGCTGAAAGAGGTGTGTGACATGAAGTCCTTACAATATATGAAGGATCTGGCGCATCGGCTGGTTCGCGGCTGCACAAAAATCACCCCCAGTGGTGTTACGCTTTTTACGCCCGACGGCGTGGCAAGCTATGACGCGCTGTGGCTGCGCGACTTTGCCTATATGGTGGAATACGCGGGAGACACCATAGCGGACAGCGAAATCGAGGGTTGCGTCCGGTTTGCCATCGGCGGGCGCCGTCCGGAGGACGGATGGATGCCCGATCGCATTTATGCCGACGGACTGGCCGTATATGCGGCCGGCGAGGTCGGCAAGCCGGTTGGCCTGGCAAACCTCGACAACACGCCGTTCCTGACCTTCATTATATACGAACTGCTGAACCGGGTCAACGAGAGCAAGGCGAGGGATCTGTTCGAGGAATGGAGTCCTGATCTTTCGCGGGGACTGCTGGCCATTCCCAGGAGCAAAGACGGACTGGTCTATTCCAATCCGGAGCATCCCCATTCCCCCTATGGGTTTACCGACACGGTGGCCAAGACGGGTGAATTGATGATGGAATCCGTGCTCCTGTGGCGCGCCTGCAGGATGATGGCGCAGATGTGCGCCCGTTTTGGGAAGTCCGCGCAGCTCTGGGAGGAGGCCGCACAGTCGGTGGAGGCTGCGCTCGACGCCTTATATGACGCAGAAAGCGGGTTGTTTCTTGCCGCTACGCAGGACTGCCGCCAGGTTGACATCTGGGGCAGCGCCTATCTGCTCTATGTGGGTTTTCCGACCCGTCACGAGGAGCAGGTGCTCGCCGGCCTGCGCAGGCGCGTCGATGACTATGTCTTTGAGGGACAGATCCGCCATCTTTTCAAGGGAGAGTACTGGCAGCGCCTTTTGATCGACGTGCCCAGGGAAACGTATCAGAACGGCGCGTACTGGGCCACTGCCACGGGGTGGATCGCCTGGTGCCTTCATCGTACAGACCCTGCGGCGGCCGCGCGCGTTCTCCGAGACGTGCTCCATTATTTCCGTCAGGAAGGTTCCTTTGAGTGCGTCAACACGGGTTATCAAAAGCTGGGCAGTTTTGTGGTGAGCGCCACCAACGTGCTGGGCGGCCTGCGCAGAATTCTTGCCGAAGACCCCGGATTTGAAGCGCTGATGGAGGAAGAGGCATGAATACCTTGTTTCGTGAGCAGCGGCTGGGCCGCATCATAGCGGACCTCAGCGCCCTGATCTATTCAGATCTCCAACCGGTTGCCCTCGATGCCGCTCTGGGCTTTTACGCTTCGCCCTTGGAGGCGGATGGAGCGGTCTTTACTCCTTTTGGCGTTCAGGAGACCTGGGGCGGGAGAAATTCCTATACCTGGTTTCGGGGGCTTACGGCAGCGCCTGTCTGCGGACAGGACGAGCGTCCCGTGTTGCTCGTGGACACCGTGGACGCCGAGGGTGTGGAAACGGCGCGCATGCAATCCTATGTCACGGGGACGGAAAGCCGCTGGGACTTGATGAATCCGCAGTTTATGCTGTTTCTTAACGGCAGTCTTGTCCAGGGCCTGGATGTGCATCACCGCTGTGCATCCCTTCCAGCAGGCGCGGCAAAGGTCGATTTGCAGGGGTATGCCGGAATGACGGACCGACGGTTTTCCCTGCATGTGTACACCGCCATCTGCCACGAGGATGTTCAGGCTGTGTATTATGACCTGCGCACGGCGCTGGAAGCGGCGCAGACGCTGGAGGCCAGTGACCCGCACCGTCCGGCGATTCTGGCCGCGCTCAATGACGCGGCCAATCTGCTGGACCTGCGTCATCCCTACAGCGCCGCCTTCAGGGAAGGGGTTGCGCAGGCCAGGGCGCAGCTTGCCTCACGCGTATACTGTGGCACCGACAGCCCGGTTGAGGTCGTGGCCGTGGGTCATACCCACATTGACGTCGCCTGGCTGTGGGACCACTGCCAGACAAGGCAGAAAATGCGCCGCTCCTTTTCCGGGATGCTGCGTCTGTTTGAACGCTATGACGCGTTTACGTTTTTCCAGTCTACTCCGCAGCTGTTCCGATGGCTGGAAAAGGATGATCCGTCCCTGCTTGAGGCCCTGAGCCAACGCATCGCGCAGGGACGCATGGAGGTGGACGGGGGGCTGTGGCTGGAGGCAGACTGCAACATTCCCTCCGGAGAGTCTCTCATGCGCCAGGTGCTCTACGGCAAGCGCTATTTCAAAGAACGTTTCGGCACCGACTGCGAGGTGCTGTGGCTGCCTGACGTCTTTGGATACAGCGCGGCCCTGCCGCAAATTCTGAAGCTGGCCGGTATCAACACCTTTGTCACCACCAAGATCAGCTGGAACATGCTCAACCGCATGCCCTACGATACCTTCCGCTGGCAGGGAATCGACGGCAGCAGCGTTCTGGCCTATTTTATCACCACCACCGAGCCCAAGCAGGAAGATGGAGGATTTGGGACCACCTATAACGGCGTGCTCTGTCCCTCGTCGGTAATGGGCGGCTGGAAGCGTTACGAGCCCAAGGAGATCAATCGCACCATCCTGATGGCTTACGGTTACGGCGACGGCGGCGGCGGTCCGGACGAGGAGATGCTGGAGATGGGGCTGCGCATGCAGCGCGGCATTCCCGGATTCCCGAAGGTTACGCTGGGCCATGTGCGGCCCTTCTTTGAGAAGCTCGCGCAGCGTCTTCAGGGCATGCCCTATTTGCCCGTGTGGAACGGCGAATTGTATCTGGAGCTCCATCAGGGAGCCTATACCTCCTGTGCATGGATCAAAAGGAACAACCGAATCGCCGAGCGGGAGCTGGGCGCAGCCGAATGGCTGCAAACCGCCGCCATGCTCCGCGGCATGGCCTACGACGCGCAGACGCTCTCCCAGGCCTGGGAGACGCTTTTGCTCAATCAGTTCCATGATACGCTGCCCGGCTCCTGTATCGGCAAGGTCTACGAGGATGCCAAAGCGCAGTTTTCCTCCATCTATGCCGCTACGGACCGCCTGATTGCTCAGGCCGGAGACTATCTCTGGGGCAGGGGCACACAGGAGCTGGTGTATAACGATCTTCCGTTTGTCCGTTCGGACACGGTGCTCCTGCCGCACGGAAAAGCCGTGGCCGGTCAGCCGTGGCAGACGACGCAGGAGGGAAATCTGTGCCTTGTTTCGGACGTTCCCGCGCTGGGCTGGCGCACGATCGAGACGTGCGACGCGCCCGACGCGCCTGCTGAGGCGCGGGCGGACCAGGCGCTTGAGACCAGCTTTGTGCGAATCGAGCTGGACGGCACGGGGGCCTTCACGCGGCTCTACGATAAGCGCTTAAAGCGCGAGCTGCTACTGCCCGGCGCCCGCGGCAACCGGCTTATGGCTTTCGAGGACCGGCCTGTATCCTGGGACAGCTGGAACATCGATATGTATTACGAGGAACACGCCTATGACGTGGATGGCGATACCACCGTCTCCCCGGTCACCGGCGGCGCGCTGTATGAAAGCGTGACGGTCGTCAAGCGCTTTGGACGCTCGGTGTTTACCCAGGAGATCCGGGCCTGGCACGCCGAGCCGCGCGTGGACTTCATCACCCATGTGGACTGGCGGGAGGATGCCACGGTGCTCAAGACGGCTTTCCCCCTTGCGATCAATACGGATTTCGCCACTTTTGATATCCAGTGTGGCTCGCTGCGCCGCCCGACGCACCGCAACACCTCCTGGGATGCGGCGAAATACGAGGTCTGTGCACAGCGTTGGGCCGACCTGTCCGAAGGCGACTGCGGCGTATCACTGCTCAACGACTGCAAGTATGGCCATGACGCACAGGGAAGCGTGCTGCGCCTGACGCTGCTGAAAGCAGGTATGGCCCCGGATGAGAAAGTGGATCGCGGAGAGCATCGCTTCACCTACGCGCTTTACCTGCACGAGGGTCCATGCGGCGCACAGACCGACCGTATGGCCGCCCGGTTGAACCATCCGCTGCGTCTGGCCTGCGCTGCAGCCCCGCAGGAAGCATACAGCCTGATGTCCTGCGACAACCCCAATGTGACCATCGACGCGGTCAAACGCAGCGAGGCAGGCGACCATTCGATCATCGTTCACATGCATGAACTGGGGAATACCCATGCGAATGCCAGGCTGCAGCTCGGTTTCCCAGTGGAAAAATGCGCGCTGTGCACGCTGATGGAAGAGGAAACCGCTCCCGCCGCCACGGACGGAAAGTCGGTCAGCCTTTCCTTCCATCCGTTTGAAATCAAGATCCTGCGCCTGTGGCCGGCGCGGGATACGGAGGTAGCACAATGAACACGTCTTACCGAATCGGCGTCGATATCGGCGGAACAAAGGTCAACGCCGGCATTCTTCGTCCGGACGGAAGCATTTTGAAGAAATGCCTGCTCTCATCCGGCGGCGCGGGCAACCCGCGTGCCTTTGTCAATGAAATCTGTTCTTCGCTGCGCGCCATGCTTGACGAATTGAACATTCCCCTCTCGCTTGTGGAGCACATCGGCGTGGGCATTCCGGGCACGGCGGACTCGGCCCGTGGCGTCGTGGAGTACAGCTGCAATCTCTTTGGAAGGAACGTTCCGCTTGGAGACTATTTTCAACACGCGCTTGGCCGCCGGGTCGTTGTGGTTCAGGACAGCTGGGCCGGCGCATTCGCCGAGCATCTTTTCGGAGCCGGCCGCGGCCATGACGACATGATGTGCGTCACCATCGGAACCGGGATCGGCTGCGGCGTAGTGCTGGGCGGCCGCGTGTTCGGCGGAGCCATGCATACCGCCGGCGAGCTGGGACACACCCCCATCATCTGGCAGGGCAGACCCTGCAGCTGCGGGCGCAGAGGCTGCCTGGAAGCCTACACCAGCGGCAACGCCATCTGGGCGCAGGCCATCGAGCGCTTTCCCGAAAAGCTCCGGGGACTGCCCCAGCGTGCGGAAACCATTTTTGATCTCGTGTATGCCGGCGACGCAGACGCGCGGCGGCTTGTGCAGGAGTGCGTGGATAAACTCGCCTACGGCATCGCGCTGGGCATGAACCTGCTTGCCGTGGATACGGTCATCATCTCCGGCGGGGTCAGCGTTCACCATGATCTTATCGTTGATCCGCTCAAGGAGAAAATTCTCGGCTACGGTTATCCCGCCTGGACCGAAACGCGAACCATTCAGATCATGCCTGCCGAATTGGGAGCCGATGCGCCCATGGTTGGCGCTGCGTTCCTGACCCCCGATCAGGTTGACATTCCGGATGAAGAAAGGACGGTGCCCCATGCTGCTGTTTACTGAGCCGGTTCCGCGTCCCGCGCTGTGGGGCGGCACGCTCCTGCGGGACTATTTCCATTACCCCCAGTTTCCTGACGGCATTGGGCAAAGCTGGTCTTTCAGCGCCCAGGAGGGCGAAGGGCTGAGCAACCGTATCTCCGGCATGGAAGGGATGACGCTTTTGAATCTGTGGGAGAAGCGTCCCGAACTCTTCTGCAGCCGTCACAAGCGTTTTCCTGTCATCATTTCCCTCGTTGCACCCGAGGACGATCTCAGCCTCCAGATCCACCCAAACGCCCGGATATCCGCCCGGCTGGGGTATCCCACGGGGAAAAACGAAGCGTGGTACTTTTTGGATACCAAGTGCGACGCCCAGATCGTCTATGGCCAAAATGCGCATGATGAAGCTCAGCTGCGCGAAATGATTGCCGCCGACCGATGGGATGAAATTATGCGGTACCTGCCCGTGCAGAAAGGGGACTTCGTCTACCTGCCTGCCGGTGTGGTTCACGCGCTGAAAAAGGGAAGCATCGTTTACGAAATTCAGCAGGCAACGGATATCACCTATCGCTTTTTTGATTATCACCGGGTAGACGCCCAGGGCCGCGAACGTCCTTTGCAGCTTGAAGAGGCCATCGGCTGCGTGGACTATACCCTCACCCAGTCCGGCGCGAAACGTCCGGGAATCACCCACGCGTTCCCCCATGCCTCCGTAACCACCTTTGTGGCAAATGACAGCTTCTGTGTTCGCCGCTATGAGGTGTTTGGAACCGAAACCTTCCATTTTGACGGTTATCAGCTTATGACCTGCGTTGCGGGCAAAGGTACGGCAGACGGACAGGATCTTTCCGTGGGAAAAAGCGTGCTGATTACCGCCGGTTCGGAGACGACGTTCACGGGTCAAATGACCCTCATGTGTACCTGTGAGCAGTAGGCAAAGTGCCTGTGCCGCCCTTAACCAACTCAGAAAAGGGGAAATCCGATTTGAATATCATCTCTGCTTCCGTCATGTGCATTGACATGCTGAATTTTCGCGATCAGCTGAGGACGCTGGACGATGCGGGAATCGACCTGTATCATATTGATGTGATGGACGGGCATTTTGTGCCCAACTATGCGCTGAGTCCCTGCACGATGCGAGATATCGCCAAAGTTTCTTCAACTGCCATGGACGTGCATCTCATGGTGGATAATCCGGACAGCTACATATCCGCCTTTGCCGATGCCGGTGCGTCCATCATTACCCCGCACCTGGAAACCCTGACTCATCCGATTCGAACGCTGAAACTGATCCGTTCCCTGGGCAAGAAGGCGGGAATCGCCATAAATCCCGCCACGGACATTGCGCCGCTCGCCTATATGACGGATTTTGTGGACCTGGTTTGCGTAATGACGGTCGATCCAGGCTTTGCCGGTCAGCAGATGATTCCTTCCGCCATTGACAAGATCGCAAAAGTCCGTTCGCTTTTCAGCCAGGCAGGCAGAAAGGTGGACATCATGGTGGATGGGCACGTGGAAACGGAAACGGCGCCCAAAATGGTTGCTGCCGGCGCAAACGTGCTGGTGATGGGCTCCTCAGGGCTGTTTCATCATAAGCCCAGGGACTATAAGAGGACCATCGATTTCTTTAAAAATCTGTAGGCCTTCCTCTGGAGGAACGAAACGGGAGAGCCGGGCATGAATCGGGTCCTGGCTAACCTCCTTCCCTGGGCCTCTTCCGAGGCGGCAACACGAGCCGGGTGCCATGGGCATCCGGCTTTCCGCTTGTCCAAAAAAGTCCGACAGCCCGTCCTTTCCGGCCTTCTGGAAAGCCCAAATGATGGAGACCCCTGCACAGCGCACTCTATCAGCGGTCCCGGTTTCCTCGCATACGCCATCGGGAACTGACGGCGCTTCATGTCCCGAATTCCCGTCACATGAGGCATTGGCTCCTTTCGCATCGGTTCCGCAACGCAACGATGCCAGCGGGTTCCTCAGGTTTCCTCTTTTTTTCGTCGCCCTCCAATCGGCATCGCAGTTTCACAACACAAGCATTTTCCCAATCAAAATGCAAAAAACTGTAGCGCGGTTGTTTTGTTTATGGTAAAATAAAAAATGGCTATGTGCCAAAAAGACCGTATGTGAGGGATCTACATTGACTGAACGTGTAAAACGGCTTCTTGATTCCATGCGTCTTGGCGAACATGAGGGCGTGGTGGTCTACGACCCCAGTAATATGTTCTACCTTTCCGGCTACACGGGCGAAGGACTGGTGCTGGTCGCGCGCGGGATTTCCGCCATCATCACGGATTTCCGATACACCGAGCAGGCGCAGGCGCAGGCCCCCGGCTTTGAGGTGCTGATGACCGAAAAGGGCAAATCCCACGAGGATATTGCCGGCGCCCTGTGTGCCTCCGGCGGCATTGACACCCTCTACTATGAGGATGACTTCGTCACCGTTCACACCTTCAACGCCCTGCGGGAGAGTGTGCGCGGCGTGGAGTGGAAGGTCGTGGGCAGCGAGATTGCCCGCCTGCGCGAAATCAAGGACGAGGACGAGCTCGCCCTCATCCGTCAGGCCTGCCGCATCACGGGCGAAGCCTTTGAGCGCATTCTGCCCCATATCAAGGAGGGCGTCACCGAAAAGGAACTTGCCCTCAGGCTGGATTTTGACATGATGAGCCACGGGGCCAGCAAGCCGTCGTTTTCCACCATTGTGGCGGCGGGCGCCAACGGATCGCTGCCGCATGCGGTGCCTGGCGAATACCGCCTGCGCCGCGGGGACATGATTACCATGGATTTTGGTGCGCGCTACGGCAACTACTGCGCCGACATGACCCGCACCGTGGCCCTGGGCCAGCCCTCGGATGAGATGAAGAAGGTCTACGGCATCGTGCTGGACGCCCAGAAGATGGCGCAGGACGCCGTGGCTGCCGGCAAACTGTGCCGCGATATCGACGCCATCGCCCGCAATTACATCTACAGCCATGGCTACGAGGGCCGTTTCGGCCACGGGCTGGGCCATTCCGTGGGCATCGACATTCACGAGGACCCGCGCTTTAACCAGGTCAGCACCGCCGTGCTCAAGGCCGGTCAGGTCATGACCGTGGAACCGGGCATCTACCTGCCCGGCGTGGGTGGCGTGCGCATCGAAAACTCCGTCGTGGTACGCGAGGGCGGCTGCGAGGTGCTCACGTTCCCTGACCGTGAGCTCATCATCCTGTAAGCCGGGACCATTCCATCACCATCTATACGGAAACGAGGAGGAACCATCACTATGATTACGGCAGGCGATTTCAAAAAGGGCATTACCATCGAATGGGACGGCGGCGTGTGGAACATCGTGGACTTCCAGCACGTCAAGCCCGGTAAGGGCGCGGCCTTTGTGCGCACGAAGCTCAAAAACGTCATGACCGGCGCTGTGATCGAGCGCAGCTTCAACCCCACCGACAAAATGCCCCGCGCCATCGTGGAAACCAAGGAAATGCAGTATGTTTATAACGACGGCGGCCTGTACTACTTCATGGATATGGATACCTACGAGCAGCTGCCCCTCAATCAGGATCAGGTGGAGGAGGCCATCCCCTTCGTCAAGGAAGGGACCAACGTAACCGTGAAGTTCTTCAAGGGCAACGCGTTCAGCGTGGCCGCACCCAACTTTGTGGAACTGGAGATCACCGATACCGAGCCCGGCTTCAAGGGTGATACGGCCAGTAATACCTATAAGCCTGCCACCCTGGAAACCGGCTATACCCTGCAGGTGCCGCTGTTTATCAACACGGGCGATCATATTCGTGTGGACACCCGCACGGGCGAATATATGGAGCGCTGCTGAGGCGAAAAAGGAGCGTATATGAGCAATCTGACTGATCGTGCCGCGTATCTGCGCGGTCTGGCCGAGGGCATGGACCTGGACAAGGAAAAGAAAGAGCACAAGCTGCTTCTGGAGATGCTGGGACTGATGGACGAAATGGCCCAGAAGGTCAGCGAGCTGGACGCCGATGTGGGCGAGCTGGAAGAGTACGTGGAGGATCTGGATTCCGATCTGAGCGATATGGAAGAGGTTCTCTTTGGCGATGATGAGGATGAGTGCGACTGCGACGAGGAGGACGGCTGTTCCTGCGACGAGGAGGAAGAACTGTCCTTCGACTGCCCGCACTGCGGCAAAACCGTTTTGGTCAAGGCTGCCGACATCGACTATGATGAAAGCCCCGTGTGCGAATTCTGCGGCAAGCCCTTCTTCGTGGATGCGGAGGATGACGGCAAGGACGAGTGACGGGCTTGCTTGACTTTCCCGCCCCGTTCCCCTATAATACCACCATCGGCAATGACGGGACCAAGTAACCCGGACCTGTGCGCCTCAAGAGAGCCTTCGGCAGGTGGAAGAAGGCGGCGGCAGTCCAGGTGAATACCTCCCTGAGCCCGGCCGTGAACCTGTTTTTCATCAGTAGCGGACCGACGGTGCGCCGTTTACAGCGCGGGGCCTGCAAGGCCTGCAGAGGGCGCGTCCGTGCGCCAAAGTGGAAGTGGTACCGCGATTTTCCGTCGCCTTCCTCCCTTGCGGGAGGCAGGCGGCTTTCTTTTTCCCGGCCGGAGGAGTCCGGCAATGCAAAAGGAGGGATTTTGGTGGATTCTGTTACCTACGCCCGCCGGTTTGACAAGGTGACCGGCAGCGCCATCCGTGAGATCTTCAAGGTGCTGGGCCGGCCCGGCATGATCAGCTTCGCCGGGGGCAACCCATCTCTGGATGCTCTGCCCGACAGGCTCTGTGCCGATCTCGCGCGCGACGTGCTGCTGGCCGACGGAAAACGCATCTTGCAGTATGGCGCAACCGAGGGCTATCCGCCCTTTTTGGAGAGCCTTACGGCCTATCTCAAGTCGCACTTCGGCTTCTCCATGGAGGGCGACGGCGTGCTTCCCACCACCGGCAGCACCAGCGGTATGGACCTGCTGCTCAAGGCGCTGGTGAACCCCGGCGACGCCGTGCTGGTGGAAAGCCCCACCTTCCTTGGCAACATGCAAACCATGCACCTCTACGAGGCCAACCTCATCCCCATCGAAAGCGACGAGGGCGGCGTGCGGCTGGATGTGCTGGAGGAAGCGGCGCGCAGGTATCATCCCAAGCTGTTTTACGTGATCCCCACGTTCCAGAACCCCTCCGGCCGCACGCTGGCCGCCGGCCGTCGCAAGCCCATCGCGGAGCTGGCCGCCAAGTACGGCTTCATCGTGGCCGAGGACGACCCCTACCGCGACCTGCGCTATCAGGGCCAGGCGCTGCCGCCCATCAAAAGCTACGATACGACGGGCAACGTGGTCTATCTGGGCAGCTTTTCCAAGCTGGTCAGCCCCGGCCTGCGCGTGGGCTACCTGCTCGCCCATGAGCAGCTGCTGCGCAAATGCACCATCGGCAAGCAGGGAACCGATTTACACACGCCCAACCTCAACCAGGCCATCATCGACCAGTTTTTGCGCCGGGACCTGCTGGACTCCCACATCCAGAGCATCATCCCCGGCTACCGCGAAAAGCTGGAACTCATGCTCGAGGAGCTTTCCTCCTTCCCCGAAGGCACGCGCTACACCGCGCCGGAGGGCGGGCTGTTCATCTTCGTGGAGATGCCCGAAGGCTTTGACGCCACGGCCCTGTTTGGCGAGGCCGTCGAACGCGGCGTGGCCTATGTGCCCGGCACGCATTTCTACCCCGACGGCGGGCATCACAACACGCTGCGCCTGAACTTCAGCAACTCCACCCCGGAGCAGATTCACCAGGGCATGGGCAAGCTGCGCGAGCTCTTCGCCGCCCATCTGGGCTGACGGCTCCATTGGGGCCCCACAAAGAAAGGAACGATGATTGATGCACGTACTGGACATGCTCAAGGAGCGCGGTTTCATCGCGCAAGTCACCTTTGAGGAGGACCTCTACAAGGCGCTGGAGCGCGAGCCCATGACCTTCTACGTGGGCTTTGACCCCACGGCGGACAGCCTGCATGTGGGCCACTACATCCCCATCATGGCCATGGCGCATTTGCAGCGCGCCGGGCACCGGCCTATCGCCCTGTGCGGCGGCGGCACCGCCATGATCGGCGATCCCAGCGGCAAGAGCGATATGCGCAAGATGATGAGCCGCGAAACCATCGGCGAAAATGTCTGCGGCATCCAGAAGCAGCTTTCCCGCTTCCTGGATTTCAGCGAAGGCAAGGCCATCATGGTCAACAACGGCGACTGGCTGCTGGGCCTCAACTACATCGACTTCCTGCGCGAGGTGGGCGCGCTGTTCAGCGTCAACCGCATGCTGACCGCCGAATGCTACAAGCGCCGCATGGAAACGGGCCTTACGTTCCTGGAATTCAACTATATGCTCATGCAGAGCTATGACTTTCTCCAGCTGTTCAAGAACTACGGCTGCCGCCTGCAAGTGGGCGGGGACGACCAGTGGAGCAACATGCTCTCCGGCGCGGACCTCATCCGCCGCAAGGAGCACGAGGATGCCTTTGCCCTCACCTGCAAGCTCATCATGACGCACGACGGCAAGAAGATGGGCAAGACCGAAAAGGGCGCCCTGTGGCTGGATCCCGCGCGCACCACGCCCTTTGAGTTTTACCAGTACTGGCGCAACGTGGGCGATCAGGACGTGGAGCGCTTCCTGGGGCTGCTTACCTTCCTGCCCATGGACGAGGTGCGCCGTCTGGGCGCGCTGCCCGGCGAGCAGATCAACGAGGCCAAGCGCGTGCTGGCCTTTGAGGTCACCAAGATGATTCACGGCGAAGCCGAGGCGCAGAAGGCTGCCGACGCGGCTCTGGCGCTGTTTGCGGGCGGTGCCGCCAGCCAGGACGTGCCCACCTGGGAGGTAAACGCCGCCATGCTGGCCGAGGACAACCGCCTGACCACCCTGCTGGCCTCCTGCGGCCTGTGCACAAGCCGCGGCGACGCGCGCAAGATGGTGCAGCAGGGCGCGGTGCTGGTGGCCGACCAGAAGGTGACGGATGTGGAATACCGCATCGACGCTTCGCAGATCGGCCCCGACGGCCTGATGCTGCGCAAGGGCAAGAAAAACTATTGCCGCCTGATTCTCAAATGAGCCTGAAGGGCTATAAAACCGTGCTGCGCGAGGCCCGCGATGAAGTGGTTATCAACAAAAGCCGCTTCATCGGGCACGCGGCGCCGGTGAGCAGCACGGAGGAGGCGCTCAGGTTCCTCGCGCGTATCCGCGAGGAGCACCGCGACGCCACGCACAACTGCTACGCCTACATCATCGGCCGGAACGCGGGTATCATGCGTTACAGCGACGACGGCGAACCCTCCGGCACCGCCGGCATGCCTATCATCGAGGTCATGAAGGCGCGGGGGGTGGTGGACTGCGCCGTGGTGGTCACCCGCTACTTCGGCGGCATCCTGCTGGGGGCCGGCGGGCTGGTGCGCGCGTATTCGCACACGTGTGCGCTGGCGCTGGACGCCGCGCGCGTGTGCCAGATGCATCCCACCGAGCGCTGGCTGTTCGAGGTGGCCTATCCCCTGTGGGACCGGGTGCAGCATGCGCTCAAATCCCTGCCCGCACACCTCGTGGGCACGGACTTTGCCGCTGCGGTGAGCTTTGAGCTGGACATGAAGGCCGCCGATACCGAGCGCGTGCTCGCGGAGCTGACGCGCGTGACGGACGGCCGCGTCGAATCGCTCAAGGAGGAGGAGCGCTTCGCCCCGTGGGAGGAGGACACGCCATGAGCGGACTGATCCTTCGGCCCGCATGCGAGCAGGATACCGCGCGCATCATGGAGATCTATAACAGCAATCCCGCCTTTCTCACGGCACATCTGGGACGAAAGTCTGTGGACGCGGCCTTTCTTCTTCAAGACCATGCAGCCGCGGAAAGCGCGGGCTTTCTGTGCTGTGTGCTGGAGACGGACGGTGGCCGGATTGCGGGCGTGATGGACTACCGTCCCGGCCGGACGGCTTACCTTTCACTTCTCATGCTGGACAAGGCCCATCAAGGCCAGGGATTGGGCACGGCATGCTGCCGCCTGTTCGAAGAACGCATGCGCAGGGAAGGCTGCCAAGCCGTGCGCATCGACGTGGTGGGCGGCTATGGCGGCTGTGCCCTTGGCTTCTGGCAGGCGCAGGGATACCGGCCCAAAGGGGAAACGGACCTTGTGTGGGGTGCAAAGCGCTCCCGCGCAAGCATTCTGATCAAGCGGCTAGCGTCTGCCGAGCCCGAAAGGAGAACTCCCTATGGATCTGTTTGACATCATCGGTCCCGTGATGGTCGGCCCCAGCTCGTCGCACACGGCGGGCGCGGCGCGCATCGGCAAGATTACCCGTATGCTCCTGGGCAGCCGCCCCGTGAGCGCGCGTATCGGCCTGTATGGCTCCTTTCAAAAGACCTACCTGGGCCACGGTACCGATAAGGCCCTCATCGGCGGCCTGCTGGGCATGAATGTGGACGATTCACGCCTGCGCGACAGCCTGCGCCTTGCCGCCGAGGCGAAGCTGGAATACTCGTTTTACAATGCCGATGTGCGCGGTGCGCACCCCAACACCGTCATTCTGGACGTTGACGGCGACGATGGGCGGCACATCCAGGTGCAGGCCTCGTCCGTGGGCGGCGGAGAAATCGTGGTCAACGCCATCGACGGGCTGGAGGCCGGCTTCTCCGGCCACGAAAACACGCTGGTCATCACCCATCATGATACGCCTGGCATGATCGCCAGCATCAGCGGCGAGCTGGCCGCGGCCAACCTCAACATTGCCACCATGCGGGTGTTTCGCCGCTCGGTGGGCGGCGACGCCATGGTCGCGCTGGAGCTGGACGGCTCGGCGGACACGGAGCTGATCGCCCGGCTGTCGGCTTTGCAGGGCGTCTATCACGTGGCCTATCTGGCCGCCAAGGAGGAATGAGCATGCGTACCGTAGCGGAATGGCTGGACGCCGCGCGCCAGCACGGCAGCCTGGGCGCGGCGGCGCTTCACTGGCAGGCGCACGAGCGGGGCGAGGACCCTTCTGTTCCCCTGGCGCTGATGCACGGGCGTCTGCGCGTGATGCGCGAAAGCGCCCAGGCGGGCCTCTCTCCCACGCTGCGCAGCGTGAGCGGTATGGTGGGTGGGCAGGCGGCTTTGCTGGCCCAATCGCCTTTTGCCGGCCGTTTCGGCCTGGCGGGCCGGGCGGGCATCTACGCGCTCTCCATCGCGGAGTACAACGCCTGCATGGGCAAAATCGTGGCCGCGCCCACGGCGGGCAGCTGCGGCATCTTGCCCGGCGCGCTGCTGGCCGCCCAAGAGGCGGAAGGTTTTTCGGACGATGAACTGGTGATGGCGCTGTTTGCAGCGGCGGCGATTGGACGTGCGATTGCGCTGCAAGCCACCATCAGCGGCGCGGAGGGCGGCTGCCAGGCCGAATGCGGCACGGCGGCGGGCATGGCTGCGGCGGCACTCACCCAACTCTATGGCGGCTCCCCGGAGGCGGCGGCGCACGCCTGTGCCTTTGCGCTGATGAATACGCTGGGCCTGGTGTGCGATCCCGTGGGCGGGCTGGTGGAAGTACCTTGCGTGTACCGCAACGTGGGCGGTGTGTCGCAGGCGGTGAGCGCGGCTCAGCTCGCGCTTTCGGGCGTGGCCTGCCCCATCCCCCTGGACGAGATGATTCTCACCATGCGCGATGTAGGCGACGCCATGCCTTCCTCGCTGCGTGAGACGGGCGAAGGCGGCTGCGCAGCCTGTCATGCGTGCCGCCGGAGCTGAGCGGCACAGGGAGGCAGCCTGCCCAAAAGCGCACTGATAAAGCGGGGCTTTCCGCCGGCCATCCGGCCCCGGAGAGCGCCGCTTTCGCTGTCTTCTTTTCAGTTTTCTTCAAAGGTACAGGCCACAATGGCATAGCCGTCGTTATCGAAGCTGGCCTCAACGGCGGCTTCCTGCGGCAGGTCAAAGGCGACATGCGTGCCGCTGAGGGGCTTGCACAGGATCAGGTATTTCAGCCGTCCGTCCTCCTGCACGGCCAGCACCCCCTTTTCATGAAGCCACTCGAGGTATTCCTCCAGCGTCAGGTCCAGGTAGGTCATGGCTGTGGCGTGCGCCTTGCCCACGTACCGGAAGCGGAAGGCGGACGCACCTTCTCCTTCCGGTTCCCGGCGGATGAATCCCGATCGCCACGCCAACCTGAGCAGTGCGCGGCCCTGCTGCGTATCATCCAGAGGGCGAGGATCGGGGTCCTCCGAGCTGCCCGCGATCAGCCGGATTTCCACGGTATCGTCCCGCCGCTGCTCAGCGACGGATACGGGCGTATCCTGCGCCAGCGTCTTTCGCACCGCATCCTCCAGAGACATTTGGGCTGCATACCGGAGCGCTGCCTGGGCCTGCGAGGCGGCCTGCTCCGTCCGTGTCAGTGTACCGCTCCATACGCACAGACCGCTGACGCCCTCCGAGCGCAGGCTCGCAAACAGCTCCGCCAACGCCTGGATGGTGTCCCGCCCGCTTTTGACGCTTAAGCCGTTCACCGGCACCATGCCCTTGCCATAGGTGGCGACGCTCATGGTGTTGGGCGCAGGCGCTCCATCGGGAAGCGGATGCTCCTCATCCAGCAGCATCAGCCCTCCCAGCAGCAACCGTTCATAGGGATAGGTAACGGATTTCGTCACCAGCCCTTCGGGCAGCTCATAGCTCACGGAGCTGACCGCGCGGGCCTGCACACCCTCCGGGCTTTCTGCCGTGGTAGCCTCTGGGTACTGCTGCCGCAAGGTCCGCGGGGTCAGCACGGGCATCGCCAGCGCCGCCGACAGCGACAGCAGCAGCAGAAATACAGAAAAGGACCGGTCCTCCCGCAGTTTTTTGCGTCTTTTCGCGGGCAGCACACACTGCGCGCCCCAGCAGACAGACCGGGGCGGTTTGGCGCGCGCCGCCTGCCTGCGCCATTCCCGTTCCGTCATCAGCCCGTTCATGCCGTTCCCCCTCCTTTTCTAAGGGGTAGGATAGCCAAACGGTATAAAGTGTATACCAATCAAAGCGCCCGGCCGATTGGCCGGGCGCCTGATTCATTACGCTGGTTGAAGATTACTCCACGGTCTTGGTGGCGATCACGTCCACGCCGGTTCCACACACGTCGGGACACACCACCTCGCCCATATGCACCGGAGGCTGCACGTTCAGATCCGCCAGCTGACGCATGCACGCGCCGATCTTCTCCTTGGGAATGGGTGTGCGCGTTTTCACGCTCACGGGGCACTTGCGCCCTGCCACGGGCACCACGGCGGTCACCATGCGCCGGGGCGCGACGCATTCCTGTTTTGCGTAGGTAATGCCGCGGTTGCAGCTGTTGCCGGTCACGCTCTTGACTTCGCCGTTTTCCACCACCACCTGCAGGCGGCAGCCCACGGGGCAATTGATACATGTGATCTGTTGTTCCATACCGGCCGCCTCCTTACTGTTTCACGCACACGGTCACATCCGCGCCGCTGAGGGACGCGATCTGCTCCGGCTTGAGGGTCAGCTCCGCCATCTCGCCGGGGGTCAGGATGCGCTTGCGCTGCCGGAGTATCTCGCGGTCGCCGTCCATCACGCACAGGGTGGCGTTCTCATACACGCCCGCGGGGCGGAACATCACCTGCACGCTCTGCGCCTCGCCTTCGGGCTTGAGCAGTCGCTGCGGCACCACGCCGCGCACGCCGTCGCCGTCCTTGAGGGCCACATACGCACCCTTGCGGGCCCTGCCCTGTACATAGTCCGCGGCGGCCTTGCCGGCCTTGAAGCTCTCGGCGCTGACGAAGTCCACCAGGTCATGCACGTGCAGCACGTTGCCGCAGGCGAAGATGCCCTCCTTGCTGGTTTGCAGGCTGTCATCGACCACCGCGCCCTGGGTAAGCGGGCTCATCTCCACGCCCGCCTGCTGGCTGAGCTCATTTTCGGGAATCAGGCCCACGGACAGAAGCAGCGTATCGCAGTCGAAATGCTTCTCCGTGCCGGGGATGGGCTGGCGCTTCTCGTCCACCTGCGCCACCGTGACGCCGCTGAGGCGCTCACGCCCCTGAATATCGATCACCGTATGACTGAGCATGAGAGGAATATTATAGTCCTGGAGGCACTGGACGATATTTCGGTTGAGGCCGCTGGAATAGGGCATCAGCTCTACGCAGGCCAGAACCTTGGCGCCCTGGAGCGTCATGCGGCGGGCCATGATGAGACCGATATCGCCGCTGCCGAGGATGACCACACGCTTGCCGGGCATATAGCCCTCCAGGTTGACGAATTTCTGCGCCGTGCCGGCGGAGAACACGCCCGCGCAGCGCGTGCCGGGGGTCGCCAGCGCGCCGCGGGGCCGCTCGCGGCAGCCCATGGCCAGCACGATGGCGCCGGCCTCAAAGAGCTGCACGCCCTTTTCACGGCTCACGGCGGTCACGAAGCGCTCCCCATCCACGCTGAGCACGGTGGTGCCACAGCGCACCTCGATGCTCAGCTCCTTCACGCGGTCGATGTCGCGCTGGGCATATTCGGGGCCGGTCAGCTCCTCCTTGAAGCGGTGCAGGCCGAATCCGTTATGGATGCATTGGCGCAGAATGCCGCCCATGTCGTTTTCGCGTTCCAAAACCAGCAGGTTGCTGACGCCCGCCTCACGCGCAGCGATGGCGGCCGCCATGCCCGCCGGGCCCGCGCCGATCACCAGCACGTCCACATATTGCACCTGGCTGCGAAGTTCCTGGCTCAACATATCAGGCGTCCTCCTTTCGTGCCGCTTCGGCGATGGTGCCTACCAGCAGGCGGCTTTCCCCGCCGCACTTGGTGACCTCGGTCGGGTCGATGCCTAGTTCCTCGGAGAGGATCTCCAGTACGCGCGGGCTGCAGAAGCCGCCCTGGCAGCGGCCCATGCCCGCACGGGTGCGGCGCTTGACCGCGTCGATGGTCCGCGCACCCACCGGGCGGCGGATCGCCGCGCGGATCTCGGCTTCGGTGACCTCCTCACAGCGGCACACCAGCGTGCCGTAGCTAGGGTCCTTTTGCACGATGGCCACGCGCTCCTCCAGCGTCATGGCGTAGAAGGGCTTCTCACGCCTGGGCGCGGGCTTCCATTCCGCCTTTTCCGAAAGGCCGTTTTCCTCTGCGATCTGCTTCACCAGCATCTCCGCAATGGCCGGAGCGGATGTGAGTCCGGGGCTTTCAATGCCCACCGTCTCATAGGCGCCGGGCGCGCCTTCCACCGCGCCGATGACAAAGTCGCCATTTTCCTCATGCGCACGGATGCCAGCGAAGGTGGTAATCACCCCGCGCAGGCTCTCGCCCGGCCAGGTCTTGCGCGCCGCATCCGCCACCAGCTTCAGCGCCTGAGCGGTGGTCTCCACGGCGGTGCCGTCCTCCACGTCGATGGCCGAGGGACCCAGCAGGAGGTTTCCATGCACCGTGGGGCTGACCAGCACGCCCTTGCCCATCTTGGTAGGCGTCTGGAACAGGGTCATGGAGAAGGCAAGGGGCTTGGTATGATCCAGCAGGTAATATTCGCCCTTGCGCGGGATGATGGTAAGCGGTTTTTGGGGGCAGAGCTGGTTATGCAGCCGCGCCGAGTCCACGCCCGCGCAGTTAATCACGATCCGGGCCTCCATGGGGCCACGGGTTGTTTCCAGCAGGTAGCCCGCCCCGCCGGGGCACACCGACTCCACAAAGGTATCCAGCAGGAAGTCCACCCCGTTGACCGCCGCATGGTCCGCCAATGCGCAGGTCAGCTCATAGGGGCTGGTGATGCCGCTGGTGGGCGCCAGCAGGGCGCACACCACGCCGGGGTTGACATTGGGCTCCAGCGAGAGGATCTCCTCCCGCTCGATCACACGCAGGCCCTCCACGCCGTTGGCCACGCCCTGCTCGTACAGCGTTTGGATGTTGGCGCGCTCCTCCTCCGTAAAGGCCAGCACCATCGCGCCGGGCTGACCATAGGGCGCGTCCACCTCGGCGCATAGCGCCGGGTACATCCGCGCTCCCTCTACATTGAGCTTTGCCTTGAGCGTCCCTGGTTTGGCATCGAAGCCCGCGTGCACGATGCCGCTGTTGGCCTTGCTGGCGCCCTCGGACACGTCGCTGGCGCCCTCCAGCAGAGCGATGTCCGCCTCATAGCGCGACAACAGTCTCGCTACGGCACAGCCCACTACGCCTCCGCCGATGATAATGATGTCCCTTTTCAATATGAACCCTCCAAGCGTTGCGGCGCTCTATGCGCCTTCTGTGTGTTATTTTACCATGGAAAGCGAAAAAACGCCACACCTGTGCCAAACTTTCTCACCCTTCTCCGGCGATGAGGCGAATGGTCTCTGCTGCCAGATAGATGCCCGCCACCGAAGGTACGAAGCTGACCGATCCGGGCGCAGGATGCCCGCCCTTTTGTTCAGCCCCCTCTCCCGCCCGCGGATGGCGGGCCGGCTCCAGCGAATACACACAGCGCAGGGACGGAACGCCCAGCTTGCGCAGGCCCTGCCGCATCACGCGGCACAGGGGGCAGCCGGAGGTTTCAAAAATGTCGCCCACGCGAATTTGCGCGGGGTCCAGCCGGTTCCCCATCCCCATGCAGCTGACCAGCGGCACGCCGCGCTCCCGGCACGTCCGCGCCAGATGCAGCTTGGCCGACACCGTGTCGATCGCGTCCACCACCACGGTCGCATCCTCCGGAATCGGCACGGGGCTGTCCGGCAGGTAAAAGGCGTCAATGGCGGTCAGGTCCAGGTCCGGAGCCGCATCCTTGAGGCGGCGGTACATCACCTGCGTCTTGGGCAGACCGATGGTGCTTTCCAGCGCCACGAGCTGGCGGTTGAGATTGGAGGGCGAAACCGTGTCGTGGTCCACAATGGTCATCCTGCCCACGCCGCCGCGTGCCAGCGCTTCCGCCGCATGGCCGCCTACGCCGCCCAGGCCCAACAGCATCACATGCGCGTGTGCAAGCCGCTCCATCTGTGCGGGGGACATCAAAAGAGCGGTACGGGCCAGGCGTTGTTCACGGGTCATGGGAACTCTCCTTTCGCGGCGCTTTGACAGGCGCGCCGGCAGCGTACCTCGATGATAGCACAAACCCCGCGGCCGCACAAGCGCGCTGTTCTTTTGCTGTACCGCGTATTGCTATTCCTGTATAAACCCGCTACAATAGCCAAGGACCCCTCCGTGCGGTCGAATACAATGGCAAAAGGGACGGGATTGTTTTGGACAAGATTTTGATGAAAACGCCGCTGGTGGAGATGGACGGCGACGAGATGACCCGCATCCTGTGGCAGAAGATCAAGGACAAGCTGATTTTGCCCTATGTGGACCTGAAGACCGAATACTATGACCTGGGCTTGAAGCACCGCGATGAGACGGATGACCGCGTCACCGTGGAAAGCGCCGAGGCTACCCTGAAATACGGTGTGGCCGTCAAATGCGCTACCATCACCCCCAACGCCCAGCGCGTGGAGGAATACGGCCTCAAGCAGATGTGGAAGAGCCCCAACGGTACCATCCGCGCCATACTGGACGGCACGGTGTTCCGCGCGCCGGTGGTGGTGAAAGGCGTCTCCCCCTGCGTGCGCAGCTGGGAAAAGCCCATCACCATCGCCCGCCACGCTTACGGCGACGTATACAAAAACACCGAGTATCGCGTTCCCGGCCCCGGAAAGGCCGAATTGTGCTTCACCGGTGAGGATGGCGCCGAGGTCCGGCAGACCATCATGCAGTTTGAAGGGCCCGGCATCATCCAGGGCCAACACAACACGGACCGCAGCATTGCTTCCTTCGCCCGCAGCTGCTTTAACTACGCCCTGTCGGTCAAGCAGGATCTGTGGTTTTCCACGAAGGACACCATTTCCAAAATCTATGACCACCGCTTCAAGGACATCTTTGCCGAGCTGTACGAAACCGAGTTCAAGGCCGCCTTCGAGGCCGCGGACATCGAGTATTTCTATACGCTGATCGACGACGCGGTGGCCCGCGTCATCCGCAGCCGCGGCGGCTTCATCTGGGCGCTGAAAAACTACGACGGCGACGTGATGAGCGACATGATCGCCACGGCCTTCGGCAGCCTGGCCATGATGACCAGCGTGCTCGTCTCCCCCGGCGGACAGTTCGAGTACGAGGCCGCGCACGGCACCGTCACCCGCCACTATTACCGCTACCTCAAGGGCGAGGAAACCAGCACCAACCCTGTAGCCACCATTTTCGCATGGACGGGCGCGCTGCGCAAGCGCGGCGAGCTGGACGGCCTTGCGGACCTGCAGGCCTTTGCGGACCGCCTGGAAAAAGCCACCCTGGCCACCATCGAGAGCGGCCGCATGACCAAGGACCTGGTGGCCCTTTACGAGGGAGAGGCCACGGGCCTGAACAGCGACGCGTTTTTGGACGCCATCGCCCAGACGATGGAAACCCTGTAATTCCGTGCGAAAGGGCGCGGGGAAAAGGAAGTTTTTCCCCGCCCCTTTTTTATCATGCAGCATTGGAGCAGCATGAGGCTTTCATTAGAAAAGGAAAGACCGCTTTTCTTGACCCTGATCCAATGCTATACTGATGCGGGGTGAAGAATGATGAACTTTTTAGGCAATGTGATCTGGTTTCTTTTCGCGGGCCTGTGGCAGGGAATCGGGTGGCTGGTCGCGGGGCTGCTGTGGAGCATAACCATCGTGGGTATCCCGGTGGGCCGCCAGTGCTTCAAGCTGGCCGCGCTGTGGTTCTGCCCCTTCGGTCGGGATGTGGAAGCCGGCGGCGGCGTGCCCTCCTTTCTGATGAACGTGATCTGGCTGCTGGTGAGCGGCCTGTGGCTGGCCCTTGCTGCCGCCCTGAACGGATTGCTTCTGTGCCTGACCATCGTAGGCATTCCCTTTGGCTTGCAGTGCTTCAAGCTGGCTCTGCTGTCGCTGTCGCCATTTGGCGCGCGCATCGTATACCGGTAAAGCAGCGGCGCGGTTTCCTTATGGAGGCCGCGCCGCACTCTTTATCCCCGGTGGAAGCTGCCTTCCCGCCGGACGGCCCACATCCGCTGGCTCCCATCGGCCCAGCGGATTTTGGGCTGGATTTCAGGCAGGGGCATGGGTCGTCCGTCCGGGACGGCTTTTTTGTTTTTCCCGGCGGCGGACTTCTCGCTTTCCTTGCCGTCGCGCTGCGCCTTTGCCGGCTTCTCCGCTTTCATGGACTTGTCGGACTTCACCGCCTTGTCGGCCTTCTGGGGTTTGTCGGCCTTGACGGGCTTTTCAGCTATCTTATCGGCCTTGACCGCTTTCTCCGCCGGCCTATCCGCCAGAGGTGCGCCCTGCACGCCGGGCACCGCGCCGGAGAGGAACAGCGCCTTGCGCGCACACACCGGACCGATCATCTCATAGAGCACGGAGGACGAGAGGATGATCGTGCTCAGCAGCGCGCCGGATTCCTCCGGCAGGATGCGCTGGGCCAGTACGGCCAGACCGATGCTCACGCCCGCCTGCGGAATCAGCGCCAGGCCCAGATAGCGCCTAACTCCAACCGGCATGCCCGTGATGCGCGCGCCCATCCAGGAGCCCAGAAACTTGCCCGCGATGCGCACCGCGAAATATGCCGCGCCGATGATGCCCACGGTGGTCAGGGAATTCAGATCAAGGTGCATGCCGCTCAGGACAAAAAACATGACATTGATCGGCGGCGTTACCCGGCTGACCTGCTTGAAGAGCGTCTTGTCGCCGCGCACGTTGACGTACGTGGCGCCCAGCAGCATGCAGCCCAGCAGGGGCGATACATCCAGCGCGGCGCAGCCTGCCGCGATGAAGAATACAAACGCGCACGTCAGCACCAGCCGGTGGTCCGAGGAGCGGCCGTTGAGCAGCACGCACAGCAGCCGTCCCAGCAGATAGGCCGCCAGCAGCACGCCTGCATTCACCGCCAACGGAGTGATCACGCTTTGCCAGTCCACCACAGGGGTTTCCGTGCCGGAGGCGATGGCCGCGCACACGCTGAAAGCCAGCAGGGCCACCGCGTCGTCCATGGCTACCACCTGCACCAGGGTGTTGACGAACGGGCCCTTGGCCCGGTACTGCCGGATGGTCATCAGGCTGGAAGCGGGCGCGGTAGCGGAGCCGATGGCGCCCAGCAGCAGCGAAAACGCCAGGGACAGGTGAAAGACCATCAGCATAAAGGCCGTGACTACGGCTGCGGTGACCAGCGCCTCCATCAGGGTGAGCACAATCACCTTGGTACCCTGCTGCTTGAGCCGGTCCAGCCGCAAATAGCGGCCCACGCCAAAGGCGATAAAGGCCAGTGCGATGTCGGTGATGAATTCCATGCCGCTTACGATATCGGAAGGAATCAGGTCCAGCGCGTAGGGACCGATCGCCACGCCCGCAAGGATATAGCCCGTAACATTGGGCAGCTTGAGCACCTTGGTTACGCGCGACATCAGAAAACCCGCCAGCCATAGAATCGTCACCGCCACCAGGATCCTGGCTGCGGGGCTGAGCGTCAAAAATACATCCCTCATGTTTCGTCATCCTTCCCACCATATGTTCCATCACCCGCTGGATGATGGGGTTGATTGTAACAGCGAAGCATGATAAAATCAAATGATGAAAACGAATGCATCCATCAGTTTTTTTGATGGTTTATCTGCATCCACCAGCATACAGGGGAGGGGTAAACGATGATAGATCCAAAGCTAAATACGCTTCTATGCGTTGTAAAAGAAGGATCTTACACCAAAGCCGCCGATGCGCTCGCACTGTCCCAGCCGGCGGTAAGCTATCATCTGCGTCAGCTGGAAGAGGAACTCAACATAAAAATTTTTTATCGGAACCAAAAGAAATTGACATTAACCCCGGAAGGGGAGGTTCTCATCAAGTATGCCCGCCGGCTGGAGGCCATCTGCGACAGTGCCCGCCGCGCCCTCAATGACGTCAAGCAGCAGCTGCGCCATTTCACGGTAGGCATCACGCCCAGCTGCGGCGAGGCGCTCATCGGCCGTGTGTTCAGCAGCTATTGCAGCGCGCATCCCCACACCAACATCAGCATCGTCACCGATACCATGGAGCAGCTGTGCGACCGCCTGGGCAGCTATGAGCTGGACTTCGCCATCGTGGACGGCTCGGTGTCGCTCAAGCACTGTCACACGGAGCTTTTGGACCTGGATTACCTGTGCGTGGTGATGTCGCCCAAGCATGCGCTGGCGAAACGCACTGCCATCACTTTGCAAGAGCTCAAGGCCGAAAGCCTCATCCTCCGGCGTGAGGACGCAGGCACGCGCCGCCTGTTTGAAAGCAGCCTGACCGGCCATATGGAAAACATCCGCAACTTCGACGTGCGCCTGGAGATGGACAACATCAACGCCATCAAGGAGCTGGTGGCCGCCAATCTGGGCGTGACCATCATCGCCCACAGCGCCTGCCGCGAGGAGGCTGCCGACGGCCGTCTGGTGGCGCTTCCAGTGGAGGGGATGCGCATGGTGCGCGAAATCAATGTGGTTTATCAGGACGATTTCAACCATCCCGAAGTATTGGAAGAAATCCGGCGCATTTATCAGGGGTTCCGCCCCTGACCGGACCCTGGCGGCTCTGCGCCGCTATTTTCCTGTTGACAAATCGTTTATACTGTGTATAATGTATATGCACACTTAAGTGGAGGCACACCATGGATATTATCCTGACCAATGCGGCCAGCCAGCCCATCTACGACCAGATCGTATCGCAGGTAAAGGCGCAGATTCTCTCCGGCAAGCTCAAGGAAGGCGATGCGCTGCCCTCTTTGCGCGCGCTGGCCAAGGATTTGCGCATCAGCGTCATCACCACCAAGCGCGCCTATGAGGAGCTGGAGCGCGAGGGCTTCATCGTAAGCCTCACCGGCAAGGGCAGCTTTGTGGCGGGCGCGAATACCGAGCTCATCCGCGAGGAGCACCTGCGGCGCCTGGAGGACCATCTGCGCGAGGCGGTATCCCTCTCGCACCTGTGCGGTCTGGATCTGGACGGCCTCACCAGCATTCTAAGCATGCTCTACAAGGAGGAGGACCTATGAACAATGCCCTGGAGATCACGGGGCTGACCAAGCGCTACCCCGGCTTTACGCTGGACCACCTTTCCTTTTCTCTGCCCGAAGGCTGCATCATGGGCCTCATCGGGGAAAACGGCGCGGGCAAAACCACCGCGCTCAAGCTGATGTTGGGTCTGGTACATCCCGACGAGGGAGGCGCGCGCCTGCTGGGCCGCGCCGCAGTGGACCGCGAAACCAAGGAGCATCTGGGGGTGGTGATGGACGAATGCGGCTTTCCCGAAAACCTGACGCTTCATGACGTGGACGCGATTTTGAGCCGCTGCTACCGCACCTGGGACACGCTGCGCTTCCAGGGCTGGGCGGACCGCTTTGAGCTGCCCCGCAAAAAGCCGGTAAAGGCCTTTTCTCGTGGCATGCGGATGAAGCTGTCCATCGCGGCGGCGCTCTCGCACGACAGCCGGCTGCTCCTGCTGGACGAAGCTACGAGCGGACTGGACCCTGTCGTGCGTGACGAGATGCTGGACGTGCTGCGTGATTTCATCCAGGACGAGCGCCGGTCGGTGCTGCTGTCCTCGCACATCATCAGCGATTTGGAGAAGGTATGCGATTACGTGACCTTTCTGCACAAGGGGCGTCTGCTTTTGTCCGAACCCAAGGACGATCTGATGGACCGTTATGTGATGGCCAAAGCGCCGGAGGCGGAGCTGCGCCGCCTGGATCCCGCGGCGGTCGTGGGCATACGCGCGGGCCGCTTTGGGGCCGAGGCGCTCATCCTGCGCAGCGCCCTGCCTGCCGGTATGGCGCATCAGCCGGCCACACTGGAGGACATCATGCTCTATCACATCAAGGAGGAACATTGAGATGAAAGGACTTCTGATGAAGGACCTGCTCAACCTCAAGCAGACCATACGCGTATGGGCCCTGCTGCTGGCGCTGTTTATCGTGATCGGCTTTGCCCAGCAAAGCCCGGTTTATATCAGCAGCATGCTGACGGTGATGGTGCTGCTGCTCCCGGTCAACGCGCTGGCCTATGACGAAAACTGCAAATGGGACGCCTACGCCCTTACCATGCCTGTGACGCGGCGCGATCTCGCCTTGAGCAAGTATCTGCTGGCGCTGGTGGGTGCAGGGGCAATGGCCCTGCTGTCGGCGGTCTGCGCGCTGATGATGGGCGCCACGCCGGACGAGGTGTTTTCCACGATCGGACTGCTGCTTGCAGCTGGACTGTGCATGATTTCCATCATGCTGCCACTGTTGTTCCGCTTTGGCGTACAGAAGGGACGCATGGTGATGATCGTGGTGGTGCTGCTGCCTGTCGCGTTGACGGTGATGTTTCCCGAAGTGTTCCCTGTTGCCCTGCCCGCCGGCACCGGCTGGCTGTTCCTGGCGGCGCTTGTGCTGCTGGCCTGCTCTGTCCTCGCGTCGGTGCGGGTGTGCGAGCACAAGGAGTATTGAAGCCCTAAGCATAGCAGTGCGCCGCGACACGGGTGTTTTTCCCCTGTCGCGGCGCCTTTGTCATGTTTCCGTCTCCCCCGGCACATAGGCCAGCAGATCCCCGGGCTGGCAGTCCAGCGCCCGGCACAGCCTGTCCAGCGTGCTGAAGCGGATGGCGCGTGCCCGGCCGGTCTTGAGCACGCTGAGATTGGCCAGCGTGATGTCCACCTTGGATGCCAGCTCGCTCAGTGTCATCTTGCGGCGGGCCAGCATGACGTCTAAATTGACCTGAATTGCCATGGCTGCCTCCTTTATACCGTCATTTCGCTTTCCTCACGCAGCAGGGCGGCGCTTTGACACAGGCCGCTGAGGGCGAAACTGGCCAGCCCTGCCGTGGCCGTGGCCAGCAAAAGGCCTGTGACCGTCAACACCAGAAAGGGCGGAAGGATATTGGTCAGGACCATGAAAATACCCAGTCCCGCGCATAGCGTAAAACTAGCCGCCGACAGTTGCCACACCCGCCTGAAGCGCGTGGCATTTTTGCGCACAAATGCCCGCCCTTGTGCGACGGTCCCCATCACCCGCCACAACAGCATAAACGCCCACAGCATCATGGCCGCCAGCAGCCATCCAAAGGCTACACCCCAGCCGTACCAACCTGCCAATTCCGGCCGAACGGCGCAGATGTGCCGCATGAATACGGGAACAAAGTAGGCTGCTGCCGTCAAGACAGCGGCTGTCCACAATGCCAGCGCCGCCCGCAGCAGTCCGGCCACCGTCGTGTTCTTCATGAAAAATACCTCCTTCTGGATTGGAATGATAAGATCGTATCACAGATATTATTGTTTGTCAATTAATTTTTATTGTTTTTCGATAAAATAAACAACAGGAACTGGGCGTGTTGCAAAACACCCCAACAAAAAAGACGAGGTAAGGAACCGCAAAAGGGTATCCAAACCTCGTCTTTTCGCTT
>UQEF01000010.1 GCA_900540045.1 uncultured Eubacteriales bacterium
CTTATGCGTTTAGGGGCTGCTTCCCAAAGAAAGCAGCCCCTTTGTCGGCGGTCTGGAGTTCCATGGAATCGTCTGATTCCATGGAACTTTTTCTTTCCGAAAACAGGTTTCTTTTTTGCGTGCTGCTTTGCTCCCATGCCCGCACGGCGGTATGGTGCAAACAAACCGTAAACGGGTTCCGTTTTTTCAAGGCGGTTCTTCCTTTCTTTCGCTTCTTGCCTTCAGCAAAAAAACGCTCTTGGGAGGTACCCTTCTCCATAATAAGACGGAGCCGCGATGTTTTTTGTAACATCCAGTAAAAATGTTGCAGCTTGCGAGGCGGTGGTTTGCCTTGCCTGGCAGCGAACGCGGCAGCCCGTGCGCAAAGCTGCCGGAAACGCTTGCGGCCTGACAGGCGAAAGCCCGCCGGTGCAGTGATGATGCTCTCCTTGCCTGAGCGGCCGGCATGCCCGGAAATACGGACGTGCGCATTGCAAAACATACGGCCGGCGTCTGATGGCCCAAGGGGATACGGGCCCACCGCCATCTGCCGGGGCTTATACAGCCGTAAAGTTGCCTTTGCCTGCCTCCTGCACCTGCCGGAGCGCATCGCTGCCAAAGCGTAGTGCAAATTCCGCACCGGCCTGCGCCTCGACGAGGGTGGCCGCCTGTGGATTCGTTTCCGCCGCGCAGCGCAGCAACGTGCTGTAAAGGTGCGCCGTATGGTACAGGAAGTCCTTCACCTGCGTGCCGTGCAGACGCTGCTGGATGCGCTTTTGCCGCTCTGCGAGAGCGGGCGTGTTTTCCGCGCTTTCCCAATGAAAGGCACAGCCTTCGTCCGGATTTTTGGGCAGGCAGGAGGGGAGACTCAGGCGTAGCGCCGGATTGAATCCCTTCAAAATCGCATGGTCCACGCAGCGGCAGTAATAAAAGCCAAAATCCGCCAATCCGCTTTCCTGCCAGGCGGTATGCCAGGGGCATTTCAGCATGCGGAAGCTGACGTGGGAGCACTGGGGATCATTTTCGGTCCGAAGCGATTCGCCGGGCCATGACCACTCGCAATAAGCGAAATAGGAAGCCATGTCATCCGGCGGATCGCCGTTTTGCCGGCAGCGTGCCACCATGCGCCTGCCGCGCTCCTCGCCATAGGTTTCAACAGCCCTGAGCAGCAGCGCGTCCGCATCCGTTCCAAAATGCCGGCAGATTTCTCTGGCCAACAGACCGAACATCACCGCATGCTGTTTCGGGCCGAAAAGACAGGCGCCTCCCTGGGTGCGATCCGGCATCAAAAGCGTCCCTCCTTTTTCTGCCACAGCCTTATTCCCCCCGCGGGGTCAGCAGGCCGCTTCGATAGGCGTTCAGTAACTCTTCCAGAGTACGGATGCGCTGTTGAATCTGCAGCCCGTTATCCGTGTCGGCCACCAGACAGCGCCTGCGATTTTGCCAGAGAATCTGCGAATCGGAATGGATGTCGTCGTTGGCATCGAGCACGCGCGTCAGGGACGAAAAGGGCTGGTGCGCCACGATGCGCAAGCCGTGCGAGTTGGAGATGAGCGTGTATCCCGCGATGCCGGTTGCCTTCTGATAGGCCTTGCAGAATCCGCCATCAATGACGATCAGCCGTCCATTGGCCTTGACGGGGCTTTCGCCGCTGCTGACATGGATGGGCGTATGGCCGTTAATGATGTGCGCCTCGGGAGAGTCCAGGCCAAAGGCGCTCAAAATGCGGCGGCAGACGGCCTCATCATTGATGTGGCGGTAGTAGGGATTCATCGGCTCCTGCCAGGCCTCCGGGCAGTTGACAAACGCACGCTCGAAGGTCTTGATGCTGCGTCCGCACAGGGGCGAGCGTTCGCCGCACCAAAGATACCACATGAAATCCACCGCATCGGGAGCACGGTCAAAATAGGCCCGGCGGGCCATGCGCTCGTGGTGGTCCATCAGGGCCCGTCCCTGATAGCATTCTCCATCGAAGGTCACCTGGTCAAAGTCGCCCGCCTCGGTCATGGGGATGCAGCCATGGAAAAGCAGATTGCCGTTATAGCAGCGGTACAGCCTCCCATTGTCGTACAGAAAGCGCACATGGCGGCGCAACCGCTCGCTTTTCGCAAAAGAGGCCGACAGGTCGCGCACCACCGCCTCCTCGCCGGCGGTCAGGCGGTAGGGATCGGCAGGATCGACGGTGGGCAGCGCCACAGGCCGGAGCGGGTAGATACGGCCGCTCAGGGAAATGCTTTCGCTGTTTTTTACCAGAAGGTGCAGCAGCCGGCGGCCTTCCATACCGTATTCGGGATGCCGCGCGATGAGCTGCCCTTCCAGCTTGAACAGAATGACCGTTACAGCCTGAAGCCCCGCCTGCGCCTCCGTAAGGCCCGGATAGTTCTGGCTGGCAAACAGTGCGAGCGACCGCAGGCTGATGCCATAGCCGGTTTCCAGCAGCTCCATGTTGTCATATTGCAGACATCCGCGCACGACGGCGGCCATGCATACGGGGTTGCCGGCGGCCGAGCCCATCCAGAGGATATCATGGTTGCCCCATTCGATGTCCACGGCATGGTGATCCACCAAAAGGTCCATAATCCCGTCCGCGTGCGGTCCACGGTCGTAAATATCGCCTACGATGTGCAGCCGGTCCACCGCCAGGCGTTTAATCAGGCCGCACAGCGCCACGATAAACTCGTCTCCGCTGCCGATGTCAATCAGGGCGTCGATGATCTTCTGATGATAAACCAGCTGGTTGTCGTCCTCATCCGGCAGGGCGTGGAGCAGCTCGTCCAGTATATAGGCATAGGCCGAAGGCATCGCCTTGCGCACCTTGGAGCGCGTATATTTGGAGGAAAGCAGTCGGCTCAGCTCAATCAAATCATGCAGCGTGGCGTTATACCAGCCCTTGGACAGCCTTCCCGCGGCGCCGAGCAGTTTGAGCTTTTCCTTGGGGTAATAGATCAGCGTAAGCAGATCGGAAATCGCGGCAGCGCTGTGGGTGGAGGAGAACAGCAGCAGCGCTTTCTCCCGGACGACGCCCGAACAGTTGTTCAGAATGTGCAGAAACGCGTCATATTCGCCGTGAATATCACTCATGAAGTGCTCGGTACCCTTTGGCAGATTCAGGATGGCTTTTAGGTTGATGATTTCCGTATAAAGCGACTGAACGGTGGGAAACTGCTCGCTGATGCAAGACAGATAGCGCTTTTGAGATGCCTCGCTCATGAAAATCCTCCGTGTGCTCTTGTGCTCGTCAGTGCGGTCAGAAAACAGTATACGATATTTTGCGCAAGGTGACAATAGAAAACAAGCCATAAAAAACAGGCCATACATATCGCTATGGCCTCTGCGAAAAATCGTTTATCTGCGTCCTTGCACTGGCATAGAAGCGCGGGGGAGAGCCGGAAAAAAGCGGGACCGGGCCGGCAGCGCCAGAACTTTTGTGGGCAGAAACGGATCGCCGGTTTTTGATGAATTATTCAGGGAGCATGCTTGCTTCAAACGGTGCGGACAAAGCCCTGGAGATGAAAGGAAACAAGGAAGATTCCCAAAGCGCAGGACCAGCCCCGCCGCCGGTTTTACGGGGCTGCTGATAACCTCGGAACATAGGCCTGATACAGTTTGTGCAACTGCCTCAGGCTTTCATCCCTCGAATAGCAGCGCTCCTTGAGAACGATCGTTTTGAAGTAATCCGTATACTGGCGGGTGAAGGCCGGATAGGACAAAAACACATAGTCGTATCCGGCGTCCAGGTCATAATCTGTGTCGTATTCGGTGATGGCCACGCCGAGGCGGTCATAGCACACAGTAAGATATTTGCCCCAAAATGCTTCATCCTTGAGCAGGATGGGGGAGTAGCTGCGGTTTTCTTCTGCATATTTCAGCATGGTCGAAAAGATGAGCAGACGTTCCTTCGGGAAAAAGGGACGAATGCCGGCGAATTGATCGCGGCTTATGCCGCTTTCCAGAAAACGCCGGCACCCTTCTATGCTCAACGTTCCGATGTAAGGCTTCTTCTTGGTATAGAGGTTTTGAAAGCGCCGCTCGTGCAGGGGAACGATTTGCTTCACCAGGCTGTCCGCTGTTTCGGGAGAGAAGAGCGCCTTGTCCCGAAAAGCGGCAACGGCAACATCTGTGGGTACCTGTGCAAAGCTGATATCCGTACCGTAGCAAAAGACAGTCCGGTTCAGCTCGCGGCTCAGGCAGGACAGCACAAGGGAGGAATAATCCATCGGCGTTTGCTCAAACACTTTTAAGGGGGTGGGGCGGAAGGGAAGCTCCGCGATAATGCGGTTGAAAAAGGCGCAGATGCCCACCGAGTCTGCATTGGACAGTTCATAGGCAGATCTGCCATCCCGGATGATGTAAAACTGTTCCTCTGTTTGCGAGCCGAAGCGGGAGCTTAACAGCAGCAGGTTTCCGTTTACCGATGGATACTGTCCGGTTTCGGTCCAGGAGGCGAGCTGGTAAGGCGAATAGCGGTTATCAAACAGAATGGGCGACATGCAGGCGACAAATTCAGCGGCATTCAAACCGCCGACATCGGGCTGAATATAATGATGCATGCGTATATTCCGCCCTTTATCGGCAAAAAGAGGCTGCAGGGCATGGACCACCGAGGGGTAAATGCAGTTTACGCATAGGATGTTGATCTCATCGGCATCAATCAGTGGCGCAAGACGCCGCTGGATCATCGGACCGCCGGAAATGCGGCACGTCTCCAGCGGTTCATCCGGCTGTGCGGAGGATAGAAGACGGTCGATGCTCCGTCGGCTGGCATAGCGTTCCATGCCGATGTTGCTTACCTCCAAAGATTCCCTCAATTCTTTACATTCTTCGTCGGAGAAGGGACCAGATAAGCAAATCCTTTCACATAAACTTGCCCGCCGTGCGCTGCTGAGGCTGTTGTGCAGCGCGCGGCGAAGATCCGAACGAGCACCAATTTGCGCACCAAGCGCGCTGGCTGTCAGTTGATGTTCTTTCAGCAGCTGTCCCACGCACTGTGCAAAATTTTTATAATGAGGCATTCAGAATCTCCTTACCCTTGCTATGATAGGAGGTGACCTTCCCGATTATACCACATTTTCCCTATAGATAGAAAGTTTTTCCTTTGCATTTCATCCCTATGCCTGCTTCGTTTGGAGAAAAGCAGTCCGGAAGGCTTTACCGGAAGGCCGGGAAGTCTCCTTTGCATCTATAGCAAAAAGCGCCATCTTTCACCTGGCGAAGATGGCGCTTCAGTATGCGCAAAAGAGCCTGACTTCTGCGAGCTTTTGACTGATAAAAAACTTCGAGAAGGTTAGAAGGATCGCAGTCCTCCGGGGAAAACCCCAGTTCAGCGGCATGCGCGTGGAAGCCTTGCGCAGCAAGGGTTCCCTGCTCGTTTCCCCATCCGTGCCACGGGAGCCGAAGGAAAGCGTGTGTCCACAGGATACCTTGGGCCCAAGGGCCCCGCATGAGCAAATACAAGGGCGGTCTGCCGGCCGCACATAGCCCCTTTACTTGCCGGCTTCTTTGGGTCACTTTGTGGCATGACCCGGAGAGGCCAATCGAAACGAGCCAAGCGCCCTCTGATGCGGGTCTGTGGTTCTCAAAATCTCTCGAGAGAGGTTTTTGACAGCAAGCATTATACTGCCTGTTGCGCCACAGTGCAGAACGGCTTCTCAACCAGCCCCCGAACCCCCTGAATCAGACGCCTGTTTGGGCGGCGGCTTGCTTTTACGGCTTCTGCAGCGAAAAGGTCACAAAAAGATCCCCGCCGCCCAGCGCCTCTGCCCGTCCGGTGAGGTCGTCGATTTTTCCCAGGCGGGTGTAGCTCCAGGAATTGGAGCCATAGAACAGGACGATCTGATCTCCCTGATACAGCACAATGTCTCCGGCCTGGGTCGTGGTCTGCGCATTCTCCGTGGGCAAACGCTGTTCAAGCGGTCCCACCTTTTCAAAGCCGCCGTAGTCGCTTACCTCGATGGTCAACGGGCCGTCTGCAAGCAGCGCTTTGAACGCCTCGGCGCCCGGATTGTCGGCAAGGGTTGCCGCAAAGGTTTGGTCCGAAATCGTGACATAAAACGTATTCTGCTCCATTGCCGGTTCTTCCTCCGCATTCTTTGGCTGTTCGCTTTCATTGACCGTGGATTCATGTTCGCCAGGAGAAACCGCATGCTCCTCCGACGTTTTTGAGACGCTTCGCCCCGCGTGAGCAACACCGGCTTCCTTTGCAGAGACGGCATCTTGCAAAGCGGCGCCGGAATCCCCGGCGGCGCATCCGCACAGGCAAAGCAGCATCAGACCTGCCAGCAGGATAGAGAGCCCCTGTTTCATATCGTCAGTCCTTCCTAATTTTATGTTAAAAACAGCGTTTTCCCCGGCACGAAGATACACAGGCGGATTCCCAGCAACAGCAGAAAGCTTCTGCCGACGATAGGGATGGCTGTCTGCCGCTGCATCAAAAAACCGAGATCCATGTCCATCCAAAGGCGCCGACAACGGCATAGAAGCAGTCGGCTGCAGAGGCGCCCAACCCCGTCAGAATGCCATACGCGGCCCATGGGGCGGAGGGTCCGTTGAACGGTGGAGCGCCGCCCCTGCGGCCCCCGCCGGAAGCCCAAACAATGCAAAATTTCTTGAGCAAATCGCTTTCCATGCCGCTTCTCCTGACTTGGCAACGCCGGGCAGACTTTGCGGCATACCGGTTTATGCACAGCATGCATTTCTTTGCTTTGCCTCCTCAAGGCAAGTAATCTCGCACCTGGCGCGTTCATCGTCCCGGATGATGCCGCCTACTGCCGGAATCTCAATACGGCCTGAATACGGATTTTTGATGCTGATGACCGATGTGAGGATCGTGGCGTGCACATCGCTTTTTTCAAAAGCAAGATCCGCGCCTTCCATTTTGCAGTCTATCAGGCGCAGGCCCTTGCAGTAGCACAGGGGCTGGGTGCCGATGATCGTGCAGTGGTCAAAGGTTACGTTCTCGCAGTACCACGCCAGATACTCTCCCTTGACCACGCTGTTTCGCACCACCACGTTCCTGGCATGCCAGAACGCGTCCTTGGTATCGAAGCGGCAGTTGTCAAAGGTCGCGTTTTCGATGTACTGGAAAGAATATTTTCCCTTGAAGGTTACATCGGTAAAATGCAGGTCGGTGGAACGCATCATGAAATACTCGCTCTGTGCGGTGCAGTGCTCCATCGTGATGCCATGAACCGACCAGCCGAATTCCGGCGAGATGATGTCGCAGTCCCGCATCGTCACCTCGCTGCACTCCCGCAGCGCCTTGATGCCGTGAAGCGCGGTATGGGTTATTTCGATGTGATCGGAATACCACAGCGCCGCCCGGCAAAGCTCCGTCATCCGGCTGTCGCGGATCACCAGCCCATGGTCATGCCAGAACGGATAGCGCAGGTTGAAATAGCAACGCTCTACCTTGATACCGGCGCCTTCTTTCAAGGCGCTTTCTCCGTCGGCGGGGCCGTCAAACGCGCAATCGACCACCTCGATGTCCTTCATGCCATACAGGGCGCGCTCCTGATCCAATGTCTGCTGCTGAATCCTTTTCATGATGTTCCTCTCCCTTCCTGTACGACGTCCGTCGCAAGCTAGGCTGACACTCTGCCTTTTCCAATCTGATAGACCAGATAATCCAGGCAGTCAATCTGCTTTTCCTCCCGGTGGAGGCGATCCAGTATGACGGCCCGTTGCCTGGAGAGGAGTGTCAGCTGTTCCTTGATGTCCCCCATCCTCCAGCAGGCGAGGTACTCTTCAATCCTGTCCGCTTCAAAGCCGGCGGCTTCCAGGTTCAGGACCAGATCCTGAACGTTCATTTTGCCTTCCATGGTGCTGATTTCACTCTCCGTCCTTGATCATGACAATCTTGTTGCCCCAGCCTTCCAGAACAGGGTTGTTTTCCACTGCGAAGCGAACCAGCAGTTCCCGCTTTTCGGTTGCCTCAACTGCGGCGCTTCCGCTCTCCGGGCTTGCTGGTTCCTGCTGATTCGATCCCTCGCTCTGGACAGATGGGGCATCCGGAGCCGCGGAAGAATCCGCACACGCCGTGAGGAGCATGCAAGAGACAAGGGCCATACTTAAAAGCAGAATCCCAGGTTTTGTCACGATGCTCCCTCTCCTTCTCTGCCAGATCGTTTTCTGGATCCCTCTTTTGACAATGCCAGTATACGCGAAAGCAGGAAACATAGCAAATACTTATATTTAATATGTTTTAATAGGTATAAACTATGAATGTTGCTTGCAGGAACGGTCCTCTGAAGACCCGCGGTATCCTTGCCAATTCAATTACCGGAGGAAATAAGCCATGTCATCCTGCCCGCTTTCATTGAACAACCTCCCTCACTGCTGCGAATGTTCCATTTTCAGTATAAGCAACGATAAAATGCATATCAAATACTTATTCATAATGCTTTTTCATAATTGATAGATATGGAATTTTACGCTATACTGGAAGTGAGAACAAGGCGGGAGGTCGGCCATGGAGCTTCGAATTTTACAGTATTTTCTGGCTGTCGCCAGGGAGCAGAGCATCTCGGCGGCGGCGGAGTCGCTGCATCTTTCCCAGCCCACCCTTTCCATCCAGCTCAAGGCGCTGGAGGAGGAATTGGGCAAGCAGCTGCTGATTCGGGGAACGAAGGGGTCCCGCAAGGTGCTGCTCACCGACGAGGGAATGATCCTTCGCAAGCGGGCGGAGGAAATTCTCACGCTGGTGCAGAAGGCCAAAAGCGAGGTAAAGATGACGGATGCCTCCATTGCGGGCGACGTTTACATCGGCGCGGGCGAGACGGATATCATCCGGTATTTTGCCCGCGCGGCAAAGCGCATGAAAAAAAGCTGCCCCGACATTCGCTATCACATTTCCAGCGGAAATGCGCAGTTTGTGACGGAGCAGCTGGATAAGGGACTCATTGATTTCGGACTGATGTACGGGCCGGTTGACCGAACCAAGTATGAGGCATTGACGCTTCCCATCGGGGACCGGTTCGGCGTTTTGATGCGGCGGGATGACCCGCTCGCGCAAAAGGAATGGATCTCGCCGGAGGAACTGCGGGACAAGCCGCTGCTCCTTTCCGTCCAGGACCGCAGCGAGGGATGGACGGTTTCATCGCAGATTCGTCAGGACGTATCCCGTCTGAACGTGGCCGCTACCTACAACCTGATCTTCAATGCCTCCCTGATGGTCGAAGAGGGGCTCGGCTATGCGGTTTGCCTGGACAAGCTCATCAATACAAGCGGAGACAGCCGGCTGTGCTTTCTCCCCCTGCGCCCGGAAATTGTCATCACTCCATCTATTGTATGGAAACGCTATCAGGTGTTCTCCAAGGCATCGGAACGGTTCCTTCAGGAACTGACTTCCGTCATGGATTTGCCGCAAAAATGATCCGCACCGTGCAGGCGGGAGGGGATCATCCCGGTGATGGCATGCGCGCGTTTTGCAAATGGAGGGGGAGAACAGATCCGGGGCTGGGTCCTTACTCCCCGCCGAATACCTCTTCTTCCAGAGCGGTGAGTTTCTCAGAAAGGAACGTGTCCAGCGCTGCATACAAGTCAGTATCATTCACAGCGGGGAGGCCCATCTGCCGGCAATACTCCGAGTAGGATATATCGGGAATAGGCGTCTGCACGAGCTTGTTGTACTTGGTCACTGCATCCCCGCCGGTTTGCTGTTCGTACCACAGGGAAAGGGAATTGATTGAACCAAGAATATAGTTGAAGTCATAGAAGGGAAGCTGGAACAAAGTCGTTGAGGTGATCCACTGGGACCCCAGTATCATCTGATATTCGGGTGAATAACCGGCGTCGTATCCCAGGGCCTGGCTGCTCTCCAGATAGAGGCGCGCAATGTCTCTTGGCCCAAATGCATCCGGGTTTGTGTAAACTTCAATGCTGATCATTGCATTCAGCACACTGGAATACAGCACATTCAGCGAGGTGAGCAGGTAGCGCAGCGTCAGATAGGCGCCATAGGTATCCCCGGTCCGCTCCCGGAAAAACGCCTCCATGCGGTCCGCGAGCAGAAGGGTGCCGGCAATGGAGTGCGTTTCGTTAATCGGATAGTTGACCACTACCAGTTCGTTTTCATAGGTGTCGTGCAGGTAGTGGCCAAACTCGTGCAGCACAATGCTGGAGAAGCTCAAATCATCGAAGGATCGGATCTCCACCTCAAAGGTTCCATATCTGAAGCTGGTGCTGCCGCCTGAGAGGAGCGGCGTTGTTGTTTCCAGATGCAAGTTATCCGAATTGATCAGCGATTCCAGAAGCGGCTGATAGTCGGGACAGAGCTCGCCATATAGGGCGGCGGCCTCCTTCAGGAAATCATCCTCATCCAGAAATTTCTGATTGTCAGGTTCGGTTGCCAGATAGGCCAGCCAGGCTAGGGGTTGCCACGATTTGCTGAAGCTTTCCACCACCGTGTCCGTTAAGGCCACAACATCAACATCAATGCCATATCTCTCCTCAAGGGCATAACTCATGTAATTGTCATAGCCCCAGAGAACGGCCAGCTGATTGAGCAAACGCACCTCCTGAAGGTACAGCTCTGCGATTTTATCACTATGCGCCAGGGAGGCCTCCATCAGCTTATCAAAAAAAGGATAGTAATCGTCGGTCTGCTTGAGATGTTCGTTGGCGTATTGAGTGCCATCCGAGACATGATAGGTTTCACCATCGTAGACAAACGTTGGATCCTGCTGCTGCAGCTCCGCGATTTGCGCTACCAGCGCATCCACCTGTTCCTGGAGGGCCTGCTCGGATGTGCCCTGCGCGAAGCCGGGAAGCAGCGCAAGGACAGCCGCCAGAAGAAGGGAAAGAATTCGGTGCGTTCTCATCGAAAACCGCCTTTCTGAAGCACGGGAGAAGATCAAAAGCGTGCTGACCTAAGAATTATACAACATTTCAAGAAAAATGTCATGGCTCTTGTTTGCCGGGCTGCCCGATGGCTCCGAATACCATCTGGCTCAACGACGCATATCAGGGGGCGAAGCACACCGGGGAGAACGTGTGAAGGAGGCAAAACCCATCCCGCCGCCGGCCAGATCACGGCTTATGCGCAAAACAAAAGGGGAGCCGCAACCCCGCTTTACGCGGATTGCAGCTCCCCGGGTATCTTCTGTCGTCAGAAAGCCTTATTCGGCATCAGCCGCAACGGCATTGGCCGCCGTCCTGCCGGAAACGAAGATTTCAACAATCGCGTTGCCGCCCAGACGGTTGCCGCCATGGATGCCGCCGGTCACCTCGCCCGCAGCGTACAGGCCGGGGATGATGTTTCCTTCGGTATCCAGCACGTGGCGCTCGGTATCCACCTCAACACCGCCCATGGTATGATGCGTGGAGGGGGCCATCAGACGGATACGCAGCGTGGTGTTTTCCAGATCGTAGGTATCCACGTTGTAGCTGCCGTCTTCGTTCTTTTCCACATCGCCGATGGTGCGGGAAGCGATCGACTTGCCCACATCCTCAAACTCGCCCTGGCCCATCACAGCCATGTCGTAGTTGCGGATGGTCTCCAGCACCACGTCGGGATCGGCCGTCACGCCAAGCTCTGCAAACAGGTCGCCCAGCTCGGTGGCCTTGCGGGTGTAGTAGCGGCCGTCGAAGTCACCTTCTTCAAGCTGGATCGGGCCGGGGATGGGCTCGGTCACGTTGTAGATTTCAATGAATACGCCCTTGGTGCCGTTGACTTCCATGCCGTTCTCAAACTCGGCCAGGGACAGCACGTCGCGCTCGGAACCCTCGTCCACGAAGCGCTTGCCCGTGGTGGGGTTGATGTACACGGCGTAGTTGCCGCCGCCGAAGGCCAGGTTGCCGTTGTCCACCCAGGAAATCGGCATCAGCTGGGTGAAGCCCATGCCCGTGGTAGCCGCGCCCACTTCGACAGCCATATCAATGCCGCTGCCGGTGAGGGAGGAGCGGTTGGTGGTCTTGGTGGCCTCGGTCAGGTATTCGCTGGACCAGTAGACGTTGGTGTCGAGCACCATGTCGATGTTGGCAGCATAGCCGCCGGTCGCAAGAATCACGCCTTTGTTGGCATAGGCGGTGACAGGCGTGCCGTCATAGCGGGTTGCCTTGACGCCGATCACGCGGCCGGTGTCGTCGGTGATGAGGCTCTCGGCCGTGGTGCGCAGCATGATCTCGTTGGCCTCGTTGGCGGAGAGGAACTCGTTCATGGGAGCCACGAAGTAGGTGCCCCAGCGGCCGGCATAGCTTTCGGTCTCGCCGTCGCCGTCGGTATCGACATCGGCGCCGATGAACTCGTTTTCACGATACCAAAGCGCACCGATCAGGGTGGGCTGGGTATCCTCCACGAAGGTGGAGCCCATTTCCTCCAGCCAGGGCTTGAGCTCCTGACCGTCCTGGATGAACTGGGTGACCAGGTCGATATCGCCATAGATCCATTCGCTGCCGTCCGCGCTCTGGCGCAGGCCGCCGTAATAGGTCTGGAAGATATGCAGGTTCAGCGTGGAGAAGAGCGTGAGCTGGTTTTCCGGAACGCCCGCGTCCAGCTGCGGCTGCGCCCAGTCCAGATAGGCCTGAATCTCGCTTTTCAGCTCCTTGAGGACGGGCAGGTAATCGGCATGAACGCCATGCTTGGAAAGCTCCTTCATGTCGCCGGCCACATACTCATGATCCTTGTAGTAATCCGCATCGAATTCTTCTTCGTTCCAGTCCAGAATGACCTTCAGCTCGTCGATGCAGCCCTGGACGGACTTGACCTTGTTGTAGGTGTTGCCGTCAAAGCCCACGCCGGTGGTCGCGTCGGGATCTTCGGGGTCCCACACCAGGTAGGGCATCACGCTCTGATACTGGCCGCCGGAGACCAGCGTGTTGCCGCCGACCTCGGCATTGGTTTCAATGACCAGCACGGTGTCGCCGTTCTGCGCAGCCTGAGCGGCCGCGGCGATGCCGGCGCCGCCAGCGCCCACGACAACCACATCATAGGTTCCCTCGATGGGGTCCTGCGCTTCATAGGAGAAGGGCTTGGCTCCCGCCTGCAGCGCCGCCACATCGCAGCCGGCCTGCTCCGCTGCCGCGTTGACGGCATTAAAGACCGCACGGCTGGTAAACGTCGCGCCGGAGACGCTGTCCACACCGGTGGAGGTGTATTCGATGATCTGGGGGAACAGAATCTCGTAGGCAACATCGCCCACATGCTCTGTCTCCGCAGAGGAGACGACCTCGATCGACTCGATGGCGTCCTCCGTGAAGGTGACGCTCAGCACCACGTCGCCGTTGTAACCGGCGGCAGTGCCCTCATAGGTACCCGGCGTGAAGGCGATCTGCGCCGCCTCCTGCGCCTCACCCCTGGCCTGAGCAAGGGCGCTGCTTACAGCGGCCTTGACGGCGTCGCTGGTGATGGTCGCGCCGGTCATGCCGTCCACGCCCTCGGCGTCGGCCTGTCCCACATACGCCGCGCTCATCTGCTCGATGGCCG
This sequence comes from uncultured Eubacteriales bacterium, assembly GCA_900540045.1. Classification (GTDB taxonomy): domain Bacteria; phylum Bacillota; class Clostridia; order Christensenellales; family Aristaeellaceae; genus Limiplasma; species Limiplasma merdipullorum. The sequence goes on from UQEF01000010.1 coordinate 13,400, forward strand.
CGCCGCCCAGCGCCGGGGTTTCACCCTCGCCGGTGATTTCAATCGCGGTGATCGCTTCTTCGTCCACGGTCAGCTTAACGCTTACAGTGCCGCCGAAGCCCTGCGCGGAGGCCTCGTAGTCGCCAGGAGTAAACGTTGCAGCGCCAGCAGTGAACGCCGTGCTCAGCAGCATGACCGCAAGCACGATGCCCGTCCATTTCCTGATGTTCATCCTCTTTTCCCTCCTGTTATAGCGTCGGATGGATCAAATACCATATTTACTATAACCATCAATTATATGGATGTCAAGAAGCTTTTGCCAATTCAGGAATGCCGCGACAGGGCATGTATCGCACAAACGAAAGGACGAACGCAACCTGCCGGTGATAAAGAAGGAAGGGCCGGCAGGGACAGGACGCGAAGGCGGCCTGTCCTTGCGCTTCCCGGAGACGGCGGCAAGGCCGCACCCAAGACGCAGGGCCGCACGGATACGCTTAAGAGGAACTCATGAGCGGATTTCCGTCATAACAACGGGATCAAGCAGCGTATCCAGCTCGCTTTCCGTCAAAAGCCCCCGGCTGTGCGCCAGCTCGCGCACGCTCTTTTCGGAGCACAACGCCTCACGGGCCAGCGAGCACGCGGCGTTGTAGCCGATTTTGGGGCACAGGGCGGTCGCAAGCCCGGCGGAACGGGAGACCTCCTGGCGGCAGACGTTTTCGTTGACCTGAATGCCGCGGATGCAGTGAGCCGTGAGCGTCTGAAGCCCTCCGCTGAACATGGTGATGCCCTGATAAAGGCTGTCAAAAATCACGGGTTCAAAGGCATTCAACTCCAGCTGGCCGCCCTCTACCGCCAGCGTGACCGTCATGTCGTAGCCCACGAGACGGAAGGCGATCTGGTTGACCACCTCCGGGATGACCGGATTGACCTTGCCAGGCATGATGGAGGACCCGTTCTGCCGGGCGGGCAGACTGATTTCGCCCAGTCCGTCCCTCGGGCCGGAGGACATAAGCCGCAAGTCGTTGCAGATCTTGGACAGGCTTGTTGCACAGCCTTTCAGGGCGGCAGAGAGCGCCAGGTAACAATCCGCGTTCTGCGTGGCATCAATGAGATCATGGCTTTGGGTGAAGGGAATGCCGGTCAGCTCCGCCAGCAGCGGAACCACCCGTCCGATATAGGTTGCGTTGGCGTTGATGCCCGTGCCCACGGCTGTGCCGCCAAGGTTGAGAACCAGCATCTCCTGACGCCCGCGGGCCAGCCGCTCGCGCTCCCTGCGCATGACCGAGGCATACGCCGCAAATTCCTGCCCAAGCCGGATGGGCACCGCATCCTGCAGCTGCGTGCGTCCCATTTTCACCACGCCGTCAAACGCCTTGGCGCGTTCGGAGAGGGCCCCGATCAACACGTCCAGCCCGTCCAGCAGGCTTTCGCAGGCCCGAAACAGCGTCATTTTGACGCAGGTGGGGTAGATGTCGTTGGTGGACTGTCCGCAGTTGACATGGTCGTTGGGATGCACGAGCGAATAATCGCCTTTTTTACCGCCCAAAAGCTCGATGGCGCGGTTGGCGATTACCTCGTTGGCATTCATATTGGTGGAAGTGCCCGCGCCCCCCTGGATGGGGTCGACGATGAACTGGTCATGCAGCTTCCCGGCGATCAGATCGTCACAGGCGCGTTCTATCGCATCCGCTATGCGCCCGGGCAACACACCGGCCATGCGGTTGGCTCGCGCACACGCCTTCTTGATCCATGCCATGCTCTCGATCATGGCACCGGGCAGACGCTGGTTGGTGATCGGAAAATTTTCCGCGGCCCGCAACGAATGAATCCCGTAGTACGCCTCCTGGTCGATTTGTTTTTCGCCTACCAGATCGTGCTCCGTTCTATACATAGCCGCATCATAGCTCCTTCCTTATCCTTGGCTTGCTTTCAGTATAGCGATTTGGTATACTATTTTCAAATACCAATTCTACAAACTAACTTATAGGTAAATGCCTATGACTGGAGGAAACCATGACCCTGTTACATGAGATGGCCTATGTGTATGAGGTTTACCGGCAGCGCAGCTTCACCAGGGCAGCACAGGCGCTCTATATTTCCCAGCCCTCCCTGAGTCAGATGATCCGCAAGGCCGAGGGACGAATCGGCACGACGATCTTTGACCGCAGCACCTCGCCCATCGGGCTTACGGAGGCGGGGAGAGCCTACATCCGCGCGGCGGAGCAGGTGCTGCAAATCGAATCGGATCTGCGCCGGTATCTGGATGACGCGGAAAGGTGCATCACGGGCGTATTGACGCTGGGCGGTGCGATGCTGTTTACTTCTTATGTGTTGCCCCCGCTGCTGAGCGCCTTTTCCGAACGCTATCCCGGTGTGGAGCTGCGCCTGCACGAAGCGCCCACAGCCCGCCTGAAGGAGCAGCTGCAGGAGGGGACGCTGGACTTTGCCGTAGACAACAGCGCCTTTGACCCGGCAGTGTACGAGGCGAGGCTTTTCAAACGCGAACAGGTGATTCTGGCTGTACCGCGCGCCTTTGCGGTCAACGAAGCGGCGGCGCGTTTCCGCCTTTCCGCCGCCGATCTGCTTCGGGAGGAAACGCCGCGCGCGCCGCTTTCCCTTTTTCAAGACACCCCATTTTTGATGCTCAAGGAGGGGAATGACACCCGCGAGCGGGCCGAGCGCCTGTGCGCCCGGGCGGGTTTTTCCCCGAAAATCCGGCTTCAGCTGGACCAGCAGCTCGCAGCCTATACCCTCGCGGGCTACGGATTGGGCGCGGCCTTTATCAGCGATACGCTGGCCGTGAGCGCTCCGCCGGACGAGCGGCTGTACTTCTACCGCATCGACAGCCCGGACGTGGAGCGCAGCATCAGCCTGTTTTATAAGCGCACACGTGTATTCAGCGCCCCCATGCGCGCATTTCTGGACCTGCTGCCCGCAGGGGGAAGCACCCCGGATGAAGCCCCTTTTCCCGTTGATCACAAGCGTTGACAGCCGGGAGCTTTTCGGGCAACACCCAAGCGAAGAAAAAACGCCGTTCCGTCGGGAATGGCCACGGCGGAACGGCCAGAGCGCATAGCAAGCAAAGCGGGCGCAGCCACGCGGGCCGCCGGGCGGGGCCTGACGGGCACAAGCCAGGGGGAGATCCTTTCTTTGCAGTATCGAAGCAGAGGCTGATGCCGCAGAAAAGACGGGTCAAGCCCCTTCTCGGCCGGAGGTTTGGCTTGTTTTCAGATCAGGCGCGGCCGGCGCCGGCCCATGCGGCATGCCTTCGCCAGCAGAGCTGCCGGAAAACCCGCCAAAACATCGGGCAGGGAAAAGAAACGGGTTTTCACTGGGCGATGGGCACAGGCGTATCGGCCATCACGTCGTTGACCAGCGTGAGGCAGCGTTCCATCACGCCTTTCTGGGTATCGTCCACATAGTCGGGATAGGTCTGGCCGTCGTTGAGAATCACACGGTAGCGCGTGACGTCATCCTCCTTGCCGCGCCAGGAATAGGTGGGCGTATAGCTCAGGTTGTCAAAGGCCACGCAGCCGGTGGCAGGGTCGTACACCACGTCGGACCGCAGCAGAATGCTGGCCAGGGTGGCACGCTTTTCCCGGTCGTAGGTAAACAGATTGCCCAATGAATAGGCGCACAGCACGGGGTGATACTTGCCGTCTCCCCGATCGGCCGTGAGAATCTCCACCGTTTGCAGCGTGCCGGAATGGGTGCCCAGAATGATATCCGCGCCCGCGTCCGCGATGCCCTGGGCAAGCTCCGTCTGGGTGCTGGTGGGGGCCGTGGCCCCTGCCTTGCCCCAGCACAGGGAAACCACGACCACCTTCGCGCCCGCCTGACGGACTTTGGCAATATCGTCGGCGATCACGGGCAGCTGCTGGCTGGCGATGACGAATGCCTGCTCCTCATCGGTGGTCTGGCGCTTTCCAGAGGAGGTCAGCTCGTTTTGGTAGCTGAGCAGCGCCACGGAAATCCCGTTCACCTCCACCAGCGTAAGGCTGTCGCGCTCCTGCTGCGAGGCATATACGCCATAGGGCGTCATTCCTGCGGCAGATACCGCCTCCTGGGTTTCAACAAGCCCGGAGACGCCGCCGTTGAGCGCGCCGTAATATCCCAGACACAAGGCGTTGACGCCCGTCGCGTGAAGAGGCGCGAGCACGTCTGCGGGAATGTTGGAATCGCTCAGTTTCGCGCTGGCGATCACGTTGTTTTCCAGCGTGGCGATGCTCAGGTCGGCCGCCAGGTCGCCCGCCAGGTCGCCAAAGAGGATGTCGAAGCGGTAGGTATCGTCGTCCGTCAGCGCTTTTTGCACATTGGAATTGATCTGAATGCTGCCTGCCGCGCACAGCGAAAAGCGCTGCTCAGGCGGCTCGGTTGGCGCTGCGGGAGTGGGTGTGGCGGTGGCCAGCTCGGAGGGAGGAAGCACGGAGGCCTGTGGCGTGGGACCGACGAGCGACACGCCGGATGCCGCAATCTGGGACAGGGACTGATCGATGGCCACCGCCAGCTCAGCCGCGTTGGTGCGCACATCGGTCGTACCCGTCAGCCTGGGCAGCAGGGCACAAAATCCCCCGAGCACCACGATGGTTAAAAGGAGCATCACGACGGTTCCCAGTGACACGCCCCGTCTTGAACGCCTGCGTCGGCTCATGGAAAGCCTCCTTCATTCCATAGGTATTGAAAAAAACAAACGTGCGCCAATCGGAGCCCGCGGGCCACGAAGGGCTTGACCAATGGATGAAGCAATGATATCATAACCAATAACCGATATGCAAGTTTGAGGAGTGACGGCCATGAAGATCAGTTTTTCCACCCTGGGCTGTCCGCGCTGGAGCTGGCGGGAGATTTTGGCGACCGCCTGCGATCTGGGCTACGGCGGCGTGGAGGTACGCGGCGTCGGCAACGATATCTCGGTTCCCAGCATTCCCGCCTTTTCGGATGAAAACCTGGACAAAACCAAGGCGGAGCTTGCCCGATTGAACCTGGCCATCCCCTGCCTGGACAGCGATTGTTGCATTCACCTGCGCGAAACGGAGCAGACCACCAACGAGGAAATCCGGGCCTACATTCACCTGGCGCAGAAGCTGGGCGTGCCCTATGTGCGCGTGATGGCGACCGCGCCCGTTCCTCAGCCCGCCGGTACGGTGGATGAGGGCTACGTGCAGCACCGCGCGGTGGAGATGGGGCATTACGCGCTGGAACACGGCGTGAAAATGCTGATTGAGACCAACGGCGTGTGGAGCGACAGCGAGAAGCTGGCCCGGCTGATGAGCACCATCAGCTGCGAGGGCGTGGGTGTCCTGTGGGATGTCCATCATCCCTACCGCTTCATGCACGAAAAGCCGGAAACCACCTATCAGAACCTGCGCCCCTGGCTGTGCCATACCCATTTTAAGGACAGCACCGCCACGGCGGACGGCTACCGCTATGCCCTGCCCGGCTTTGGCGACGTGCCGCTGGAAGAAATCGTGGGCGTGCTCAAGGATGGCGGCTACGACGGGTTTTATTCGCTGGAATGGGTCAAGCGCTGGGATACGACGCTGGAGGAACCGGGCATCGTCTTTGCGCACTTTGCCAACTATATGCGCACGCTCTGACGGCGCCATTGCCGGGAGCTTGCTAAGGGGCGGCCGCCGGAGGGCGGCGGCCCCTTTGTGATGCGCGGAAAGGTCGAACGTATGTTTGACAACCGTACCTAAAACCTGTATCATAGCAAAGACAAGGAGGCGTGGCGCATGATTGTTTTGGGCGTCGACCCCGGACTGGCCACGCTTGGCTGGGGCGTGATCGAGGCAGAGCGGGGAAGTCAGCGGCTGGTGGACTATGGCTGCATTCTGACCACGCCGCAGCAGTCCTTTCCCGACCGGCTGTGCCAGATCGGGCGGGATATGCGCGCGCTGCTGAGGCAGTACCGGCCGGAGGAGATCGCCTTTGAGGAATTGTTCTTTGCGCGCAATGTGACCACGGCGCTCACCGTGGGCGCGGCGAGGGGCGTGAGCCTGGCCGCCTGCGCCGAGTATACCGACCGGCTGTATGAATACACGCCCATGCAGGTCAAGCAGGCCATCGCAGGCTATGGCAAGGCCGAAAAGCAGCAGGTGCAGCAGATGGTAAAACTCCTTTTGCATATGCAGGACATCGCCCGCCCCGACGACGCGGCAGATGCCATCGCCATCGCGCTGACCCACGCCGCCACGGGTCCCGCGCGCGAGCAATTTAAAATGAAGTGAGGCGCTGACATGATCGCAATGGTAAAGGGCACCCTGATGGAAAAAAGCGAGGGAGAGGCCGTTGTGATGACCGCCGGCGGCCTGGGCCTGCGCGTGATGTGCAGCATGAACACGCTGGCCGTGCTGCCTGCCGCCGGGCAGGAATGCACGCTGTATACCTTTATGAACGTGCGGGAGGACGCCATGGAGCTCTTCGGCTTTTGCCAGAAGGAGGAGCGCGACATGTTCAAGCGCCTGACCTCCGTAAGCGGCATCGGCCCAAGGAGCGCGCTGGGCGTGCTGGGCAGCATGCCGCTGGCGGATCTGCGCCTGGCCATCCTCACCGGGGACGCCGCAGCGCTGTCCCGCGCGCCGGGCATCGGCAAGAAAACGGCGCAGCGCATCAGTCTGGAGCTCAAGGACAAGCTGGCGCAGGATGCGCTTTCCGGCGCGGCGGGACTGGACGACGCGGCCTTTGCCATCGAACCCGATGCGCCCGCACAGGACGCGCTGGGCGAGGCGCTGCTGGCCCTTAAGTCGCTGGGATACACGCCGCAGGAGGCGGCCGCGGCGCTCAAGGGCGTCAAGGGGCAGGCGGAGACGCCGGATGAGCTGATCAAGCTCGCCCTGCGCCACATGGCGCAAAACATGTGAGGGAAGAAGAGAGGATAGGGCATGGACGACCGCATCGTTTCCACGGGCTTCCGGCAGGGCGAGGACGAGCAGGAGCAGAGCCTGCGCCCCAAAACCCTGCGGGAATACATCGGTCAGGAGAGCGTAAAGCGGAATCTGCATATCTCCATCGAGGCGGCGCTCAAGCGCCACGAGCCGCTGGACCATCTGCTGCTCTACGGTCCGCCGGGCCTGGGCAAAACCACGCTGGCAGGGATTATCGCCGCGGAGATGGGGCAGAACATCCGCATCACCAGCGGCCCCGCCATTGAAAAGGCGGGCGACCTGGCCAGCATTCTGACCAATCTGAGCGACGGCGACGTGCTCTTTATCGACGAGATCCACCGCCTGAGCCGCTCCGTGGAGGAAGTGCTCTACCCTGCCATGGAGGACTACGCGCTGGATATCATGATCGGCAAGGGACCCACGGCGCGCAGTATTCGTCTGGACCTGCCGCGCTTTACCCTGGTGGGCGCCACCACGCGGGCGGGGCTTTTGAGCGCGCCGCTGCGCGACCGCTTCGGCATTCTGTTCCGGCTGGAGATGTATTCGCCGGAGGAGCTGGCGGCCATCGTGCGGCGCAGCGCGGGCATTCTGAACGTGCACGCGGATGACGAGGGCATTCTGGAAATCGCCCGCCGCAGCCGCGGCACGCCGCGTATTGCCAACCGCATGCTCCGCCGCGTGCGCGACTTTGCGCAGATCCGGGCGGGGGGCGTGATTACGCTGGAGGTGGCCCGGCAGGGTATGGATCTTCTGGATGTGGACGAGCTGGGACTGGAAAAGCTGGACCGCGCCATGCTGGAAACCATGATCGACAAGTTTGGGGGCGGACCGGTGGGTCTGGAAACCCTGAGCGCCATGACGGGCGAGGACGCCTCCACCATCGAGGACGTGTACGAGCCGTACCTGATGCAGCTGGGCTTTCTCACACGCACGCCCAGAGGCCGTGTGGTCATGCCCGCCGCTTATGAACACCTGGGGCGCAAGCCGCAGACGCCGCCCGACGAGGGGGAACAGTTGCGTATATGAAAACCAGCGATTTTGATTATGAGCTGCCGCAGGAACTGATCGCGCAGACGCCCATCGAGCCGCGCGATCACAGCCGCCTGCTGGTGTACGACCGTGCGGACCGCAGCGTCAGGCACCTGCATTTTTACGATCTGCCGCAGTTTCTGCATGCGGGCGACGCGCTGGTCATCAATGAAACGAAGGTGATTCCCGCGCGCCTGCTGGGCCAGAAGGAGGACACTGGCGTGCCGGTGGAGCTGCTGCTTCTCAAGCGCCTGGAGCGCGACGTGTGGGAGGCGCTGGTCCGACCGGGCCGCAGGCTTCGCCCCGGCACGATGTGCGTGTTTGGCAAAGGGCTGCTGAGGGCGGAAATCATCGACAATGCCGAGGACGGCGGGCGCAAGGTGCGCTTCCACTATCAGGGCGTGTTCGAGGAGATTCTGGATCGGCTGGGCCAGATGCCGCTCCCGCCCTACATCCATGAGAAACTGATGGACAAGACCCGCTACCAGACCGTCTACGCCCGCGAGGAGGGCAGCGCTGCCGCGCCTACGGCGGGCCTGCATTTCACGCCGGAGCTTCTGGACCGTGTGCGCAGGATGGGCGTGGATGTGGTGCCGATCGTGCTGCATGTGGGGCTGGGCACCTTCCGTCCCGTGAAAACGGAGGACCTCAGCCAGCATCACATGCATGTGGAGCACTATGAGGTGCCGCCGGAAGCGGCGGCGCGTATCAACGCGGCGCGCGCGGCGGGCGGCCGCTGCGTATGCGTAGGCACCACCAGCGTGCGCACGCTGGAAACCGTCACCGGCGAGGATGGAATCATCCGCGCTCAAAGCGGGGATACGGGCATCTTCATCATGCCCGGCTATACCTTCCATGCGACGGACGCGCTGATTACCAACTTCCACCTACCGCAGAGCACGCTTTTGATGCTCATTTCCGCCCTGATGGGGCGTGAGGAGGCGCTGCGCGTCTACCGTGAGGCGGTGAAGGAACGTTACCGGTTTTTTTCTTTCGGGGACGCCATGCTGATCCTTTGAGATTCATGCTGGTCAAAGGGGAGGGGCCTGACGAGGCTGCCCTGGCATCGAAGCGGCTCCTCCATTCCTCTTCACTGAGACATACGCTCCCTGTGCAGATGCGTGTCATTCGGTCGGCCAGGCGCCGCGGCGCCCTGTTTGCGTCGTGCCTGTCCCAGATGAATTGCTGCGCTTCCGTAAAAACCCATCAAATTTTCGTGCAACCACTTTTTACAAAGGAAAAGTTGTGCTATACTATGAATGTATGTGTCCGCATCACACACTATGTTGAAACAGGAGGATACAATCAATGCAATATTCAAGAGAAGTCGAGGAAATGGTATGCGTCAAAAAGGGCCCCAACCATGGCCCCGCTCCCATCCCCGAAGAGGGCAAGTGGGTGCAGAGCCGCGAGATCAAGGATATCAGCGGCCTGACGCACGGCGTTGGCTGGTGCGCTCCCCAGCAGGGCGCCTGCAAACTGACCCTCAACGTTAAAGAAGGGATCATCCAGGAGGCGCTGGTGGAGACCATCGGCTGCAGCGGCATGACCCACTCTGCCGCCATGGCCGCCGAGATCCTGCCCGGCAAGACCGTGCTGGAAGCCCTCAATACCGACCTGGTCTGTGACGCCATCAACACCGCCATGCGCGAGCTGTTCCTGCAGATCGCCTACGGCCGCACCCAGAGCGCCTTCAGCGAGGGCGGCCTGGTCATCGGCGCGGGCCTGGAGGACCTGGGCAAGGGCCTGCGCAGCCAGGTGGGCACCATGTATGGAACCCTCAAAAAGGGCGTTCGCTATCTGGAGATGGCCGAGGGCTATGTGCTCAAGCTGGGCCTGGACAAGGATCATGAGGTCATCGGCTATCAGTTTGTGCACCTGGGCAAGATGATGGAAGCCATCAAGAATGGCACCGATCCCAAGGAAGCTTACGAAAAGAACGTCGGCACCTATGGCCGCTTCGCCGAGGCCGTCGAATACATTGATCCCCGTCATCAGTAATCCGAATTTGTTAAGAGGTGAGTGGAAATGGCTACTTTTGAAGGATACGAAAGAAGAATCGGCAAGATTGAGGGCGTCCTCAAGCAGTACGGCTTCACCGATCTGGATTCGATGGCGCAGTTTGTAAAGGACAAGGGCGTTGATGTGGACGGCATCGTCCGCGGCGTACAGCCCATCGCTTTTGAAAACGCTGTGTGGGCGTACACCCTGGGCGCGGCCATTGCCCTCAAGAAGGGCTGCAAGACTGCCGCCGAGGCTGCCACCGCTATCGGCGAAGGCCTGCAGGCGTTCTGCATTCCCGGCTCCGTGGCCGATCAGCGCGCTGTGGGCCTGGGCCATGGCAACCTGGGCGCCATGCTGCTGAGTGAAAACACCAAGTGCTTTGCCTTCCTGGCCGGCCATGAGAGCTTTGCCGCTGCTGAGGGCGCCATTGGCATTGCCCGCACCGCCAACAAGGTGCGCAAGGAGCCCCTGCGCGTCATCCTCAACGGCCTGGGCAAGGACGCGGCCTACATCATCAGCCGTATCAACGGCTTCACCTACGTGCAGACCCAGATGGATTACAAGACCGGCGAAGTCAAGATCGTCAAGGAAACCGCCTACTCCGACGGCGAAAAGGCCAAGGTGCGCTGCTATGGTTGCGACGACGTGACCGAGGGCGTGGCGATCATGCGGCTGGAGGACGTCGATGTGTCCATCACCGGCAACAGCACCAACCCCACCCGCTTCCAGCATCCCGTGGCTGGCACATACAAGAAGTGGGCTGTTGAAAACGGCAAGAAGTATTTCTCCGTGGCCTCCGGCGGCGGCACCGGCCGCACCCTGCATCCCGACAACATGGCCGCCGGCCCCGCCAGCTATGGCATGACCGACACCATGGGCCGCATGCACTCCGATGCGCAGTTTGCCGGTTCCTCCTCCGTGCCTGCGCATGTGGAAATGATGGGCCTCATCGGCATGGGCAACAACCCCATGGTCGGCGCGACCGTGGCTGTGGCTGTGGCCATTGAGGAAGCCAGCAAGTAAGTTTCCGCATGAAAAAGAGCCCGTCCACCCGGACGGGCTCTCAGCTTGTCGAAAAAGTCCGCCTGCGGCGATCTTTTCCGACAGAACGCGTTTCCCCTGCGCTTTCAGCGCGGCCGGGGAAACGTGCAAGGAAACTTTGCTGCGCAAAGCTACCGAATCCACCGCACATGTCGCTGAATTCGAAATACAGCTCGGAGGGCTGCGGCCCTCCGAACCTCCCGGAAAATTTTTTGCAGTCTGAGAGCCCGTCACCCCCGGACGGGCTCTTTTCCTTTTTTACAGGCACAGCCGCCCCTGGTCGATCAGGGTTTGGCCGTCGGCCACCAGCGTAGCGCCGGTCATAATCAGGTCGTAATGGCAGGCGGCCTTGACCGTGCCGCCCAGCGTGATGCTGGTTCCGATGCCGATGTGCACCGATCCTTCCACGCCCTCGTCCTCCAGCATGAAGCCCATGAACGAGCAGCACGGATTCATGCCGACCCCCAGCTCCGCGATGTTGAATACGTTGGGGTCCTTTCGGGAAAGCAGGTCGTTATACAGCATGCGGGCCTGCTCGCCGCCCGTCATGGACAGGATGAATCCGTCCCGGACCTCGCAGCAGACCGGCTCCCTGAGTACGCCGATGCCCAGATAGGGGACGCTTGCATCCGCCACGATCCGTCCATTGGCCGTGCCTTCCAGCGGAGACACGTTGGCCTCAATCGTAGGGATGGTGGAAAACTGCCCTTTGTCTACGACGCCGTAGAGCGCATTGCCCCGGCGGCCCTTTGCGCTGAAGGAGAGAGAGGTGCCCTGCGGCGTCTCCAGCCGCACGCTGCCGCTTCCGGCGAGCGCAGCGGCCATGGCGCGGCAGCGCGGGGCAATGGCCCGAAAATCCGCCTGGATACCGCCGCGCACCATCATCTCCTCGGTGAACTGGGTCAGCACCAGCCCACGGGCACCCGCCGCCGTCGCCTCCCTGACCGCGTGCGTGTGGGTGATGGAGCGGCTGACCGCACAAAGAAACACGTCCGAGGCACGCATGGCCGCCGCGATGGCGGCGGGCGGCTCCTGGCCGTCCAGATCACGCGGCGTCATCACCGCGAGGGTCGCCTCGGCACCGGCCGCATAGGCCGCGGCGGCCAGGCTTTCCGCGATGCTCATCTTGGAATGCTCCGTGATAATAAGCACCTGTTCTCCGGGCTGAACGCCCGCGCATGTGTTCACCACCGTGGAAGCGCCCCGGCTCATCCGCAAATCGTACATGGCTGCCCCCTCCTGCCTTTGGAGTGATCTGCCTCTATTATAAGGCGGATCCGCGGGCCTTTCAAGAAAAAGAAAAGCGGCGTTTTCATCCTGTTCAAACGCCGCATGCCGTGCTATAATGATTGCCGAATGGAAAGGAGCATCAAGCCTATGAGCCGTTTGGGAGATTTGCTGCGCACCGAACGCCTGCGCAGAAACATGACGCTGAAACAGGTCGCCCGCCTGGGGGGCGTCAGCGAGGGATATCTGAAGGATGTGGAAGAGGGACGCCGCATTATTGCAGATGACCAGGCGCGCCGCATTCTCAAGAAAATCGGACTGAAGGAACACAACGAGGAAGGATTTACCCTGGATGACATTGCGGCTACGGTGGATCTGGAAACCGTCGCACCCAAGCCTGCGCCCCGCCCCGCCGTGCAGCCGCGTCAGGCAGAGAAGCCTGCCGAGAGCGAAACCGTGTACAAGAGCGAGAACCCGGTCTCCGGCGGCGTGTGGCTGGATGCGCTGACCAGCGTGCTCAAGCGCGTTCCGGTGTACAATGCGGTGCTGAAGGAGGTCGATCATCGCCTGCTGCCCATTCTGGATGGGCGCATCGAGGGCGCCGCGCCGGACAAGGTCTTTTACCTCGTGGCCCCGGATGACAGCATGCGCGGCTTCCGGATTCTGCGGGATGACCTGTGCCTGATCGTGCCCTCCGGCAGCCCTATTGACGGCGCGGTGATGCTCGTGGAGCACAACCAGCACCGCTACCTTCGCAAGGTCAAGAAGCTGGATGCGCTCAACGTGCTTTTGCAAAGCTACGACCGGGAATATGCGGCGGAAACCTGCGCTCTGCCGGACGTCAACTTCCTGGGCCGGGTTGTCAAGGTGGAATTCTCGCTCTGAGTTCAGCCCAGCGCCACGTCCAGCACCATCATCACCAGAAAGCCCAGCATCACGCTCAGCGTGCCGGTATGGCTGTGTTCGCCCAGACTGGCTTCGGGGATGAGTTCCTCCACCACCACGTAGATCATCGCGCCTGCCGCAAAGGCCAGAAGCCACGGCATCACGCCGGTGATCATTCCCGCCGCCAGCACACCCAGTACGCCCGCGATGGGCTCGACAATACCGCTGAGCGCCCCGTAAACAAAACTGCGCGTGTTGCTCAGGCCCTCTTTTTTCAGAGGCAGCGAGATCGCCGCGCCTTCGGGAAAGTTCTGCAGCGCCATGCCAAGCGAAAGCGCCAACGCGCCGGAGAGAGGCATGGCGCTGCTGTTGCCGGCCAGCCCGAATGCCAGGCCCACGGCAAGTCCTTCCGGCACGTTGTGCAGCGTGACGGCCAGCACCAGCATGGTCGTGCGGGCAAACGAGCTTTTCAGCCCCTCCGGCTCATCGCTGCCGGGATGCAGGTGAGGGAGCAGACGGTCCAGCGCCAGCAGAAACACGGCGCCCAACACAAAGCCGCCCGCCGCGGGAAGCCAGGCGGGCTCGCCGGACTTTTCGGCCATTTCCATAGCGGGAACCAGCAGCGACCACACTGAAGCGGCGATCATCACCCCCGCGGCAAAGCCCAGGAAGGCCCGCTGCATGCCGTGCGGGATATCTTTTTTGAAAAAGAAAACCGTGGCGGCGCCCAACGCCGTCGCCAAAAAGGTGAACATCGTGCCCAGAAAAGCAAGATAGATGGGGGACATCCGGAAAAAACCTCCTTACGCGAAAAGGGGATTGCAATTATCTATATGATAGCATAAAATAACGCCTGTGAAACCACAAAAGCGGCTGGGAGGCGCGGATACATGAAGAACGAATCCTGGATACAGACGCTTAAGGATTACGTCATGCTGACGGTGGGCACAATGCTGATCGCCATAGGCGTATACTTTTTCAAATTCCCCAATCATTTTTCCACCGGCGGGGTCAGCGGCATTTCCATTATACTGGCCCATTATGCCCCGAACCTGTCCGCCGGCGCGTTCGTGTTCATCATCAACATGGCGCTGCTGGCACTGGGCTTTGCCGTATTCGGGCGCTCTTTCGGGATGCGCACGGCCTATACCAGCCTGGTCCTGTCCTGCGCTACGTGGGGGCTGGAATACATTGTGCCCATGGATGCGCCCATGACCAGCCAACCCCTGCTTGAGCTGATTTTCGCAGTGGGCCTTCCGGCGGTGGGAAGCGCCATCCTCTTTAACATGCAGGCTTCCAGCGGCGGCACCGACATCGTGGCCATGATTCTCAAGCGCCACACCAGCGTCAACATCGGCAACTGTCTCCTGTGCGTGGACTTTCTGATTACGGTGGCGGCCTGTGTGGCTTTCGGCATGGAAACCGGTCTGTTCAGCATGCTGGGCCTGGTGCTGAAATCCGTGATTGTGGACATGGTGCTGGAAAACATCAAGGTTCATAAGTGCTTCCAGATTATTACCGAAAAGCCCTCGGAGATTGTTCATTTCATCGTGACCGTCCTTGGACGTGGCGCAACGGAGCTGCACGGAGAGGGCGCCTATACCCATGAGGATAAAACGGTGATTCTCACCGTGGTCAACCGGTATCAGGCCATTAAGCTGCGCAAGTATACGCGTGAAGTAGACCCGCACAGCTTCGTGCTCATCACCAATTCCACGGAGATCATCGGCAAGGGTTTCCGGGGGCTGATGTGAGGACCTGCGGCAATTCAGCGGCGAAGCGCTCCAGCAGACGGTTGACAGTCTCCGGCGCGTCGGCGTTCGCGTTGTGGCCCGCATGGGGAATCCATGCCAGCGGAATCTCCGTCCTTTCGTGCCAGGCCCGGTTATACCGAATGCACGATCCGGCGCGGTCCTTTTCTCCGCAAATGAGCAGCGCCGGACAGGGAATGCGGTACGTCAGGTTTGCTTCCATCGCCTCGGCCAGCATGCGGTATCCGTGGCCGGCCAGGCCGGCATACCGTTCCTGCTGCCCGGCATAGACCTGCATCATGTCGCGCATCTGTTTGCGTCCGTACTCGGATACGGCTACCCCCGCCGTTCCCCATCGGAGCAGGTATTTCCAGGGAATGAGGCGATAGAGCGGCTCCATTCTTTTCAGAAGCCAGATCTCAAGGCCGGTGGTATAGCTCCTTTGCAGCGGTGCGGAGTCGATAGCCACAAAGCCCTTGATTCTGTCGGGGTAGAGCTCGCAATAGGCCTGCGCCACATATCCGCCCATGGACTGGCCGATGAGGACGGGATGTTCGACGCCCTGCGCGCGGAGAATTTCCTCCAGCCAGCGCGCTTCATCCATCAGGCTGAAGGAGAGCTCAAAGGGCCAGGAGGCGGCATGGCCCGGCGCGTCCCAGACCAGCACGTTGTACCTGCTTTGAAAATACCCGATCTGCCGCTCAAACAGCCTGTGATCGGCCGTCAGCCCTGGCAGGAATACCAGCGTAAAGCGGTCGCGGATGATGTTTTCGGAAAGCCAGAAATGAATCTCGCCGTTTGCGGTGCTATGGATGCCTTCCCGCACAAGCGCCACCTCCATCATGCTCAAAGACCCGGCGTGCCGTTTTTTCCGGCGCGCCGGGCCTTTCCCTGTTATCCTTGATGCGTGCTTTACTTGGCGTTCTTGACTTCCTGCCACAGGGCGTTGTAGATGGCGATGAAGTCCTGAATGTCATGGAAATACTCGCAGTTGGCCACATCCTCGGCAGGGGGGTTCATGGTGGTGTTGGAGGTGTATTCCTCGCCCATGAGCTTGATGGCCTCGGTGTTGGGGGTGGAGTACCAGATGGCCTCGCAGTTCTTCTGCGCGATGTCCGGGCGGCAGAGGAAGTTGATAAACGCTTCGGCGTTCTCCTTATTCTTGGCCGTCTTGGGGATCACCATGCAGTCCACCCACACGTTGCTGCCTTCTTTGGGAATGGCATAGGCAAGATCGGGGTTGAGGTCGATGGCATACTGCGCGTCGCCGGACCACATCACAGCCAGCGCGGCCTCGCCCGCAACCATCTTATCCTTGGTTTCGTCCACCTGATAGGCCTTGACCACGCCGCTCTGCTTTTGCTCGATGAGCTTCTGCTTGGCGGCCTCCAGCGCTACGGGATCGCGGGTGTTCATGGAGTAGCCCAGGTATTTGAGGGTTACGCCCATGGTATCGCGGATGGAATCCAGCATGAACACGTTGTTCATATAGTCGGTATCCCACAGGATGCCCCAGGAATCCACCGGCTCGGACACCATCGTGGTATTGTAGAGAATGCCCACGGTGCCCCACATGTAAGGCACGGAGTGCGCGTTGTTGGGATCATAGTCGGGGTTGAGCAGGCTTTCCAGCGTGTAGGACATGTTGGGCACATTATCGTAGTTGATCTCGGCCAGCAGGTCCTCGGCAATGAGGCGCTCGACGCAGTACTCGGAGGGAAAGATCACGTCATACGCGCCGGGATTGGCGCGGACGGACACCATCATATCCTCGTTGGTGGTAAAGCGCATGTAGTTGACGTGGATGCCCGTTTCCTCCTCAAACTGGTCCAGGACGGCCTCATCGATGTAGTCCTCCCAGTTGTAGACGTTGACGACCTCCTGCGCGGAAGCGGCAAGGGGCAGAAGCAGAGCCAGGGAAAGCAGAAGAACCAACCACTTTTTCATGACAGTACCTCCTAAAGTTTCTGGGGATATGCGTCACGCCTTCTGGCTGTTGTCAGCGGTACGGCGGTTGACGATGATGAGCAGCACCAGCAGCGCCACAAACATCAGCGCGCTCAGCGCGTTAAGCGTCGGGTCGATGCCGATGCGCGCCTTGGAATAGATGAGCGTAGAGAGGTTTTGCACCATGGGGCTGGTGGTGAAGTAGCTGATGGTGAAATCATCCAGGGACAGGGTAAAGGCCAGCATCGCGCCCGTGATGATGCCCTGGCGGATTTCGGGGATGATTACATGGGTGAGGGCATAGCCCGGCGTTGCGCCCAGGTCCAGCGCAGCCTCATAGCTGTGCTTGTTCATCTGCTTGAGCTTGGGCATGACGGACAATATGACATAGGGCGTATTGAAGGTGATGTGCGCCATAATCATGGTAATCAGCCCGCGTTCCACCTTCGTAAACAGGAACAGAAGCATCAGCGAAATGCCTGTCACGATGTCCGGCATGGTCATGGGAATGTTGGTCAGCGTCATCATCACGCTCTGGGGACGCCTTTTCATGCTGTAGATGCCAATGGCTGCCAGCGTTCCCAGAATGGTGGCGATCACGGCGGCGATCACCGCCACTGCGATGGTCACCTGCAGCGCCTGCATGATGGAGCGGTCCTGAAACAGCTCGGCATACCAGCGGAAGGAGAACCCCTCCCATTTGGCGCGGCTCTTGCCGGCGTTGAAGGACTGGGCGATCATCACCACGATGGGGATATAGAGGAAGAGCATGATGATGGCCAAATAGAACTTTTTGAAGAAAAGCCTTGGCTTTCTCATATCAGCGAGCCTCCTTCCCCTTCGGGATCGGCTTTGCGCAGGATGCTCAGACTGAGCAGGATCAGGATCATCATAATCAGGCTCAGCGCGCTGCCTACGTTCCAGTTGCCCTCGGTGAGAAACTTGCTTTCGATCAGATCGCCGAACATCATGGTGTTGCCGCCGCCCAGAATACGGGGGATAAAGAACGTGGTCACCGACGGCATAAACACCATGGTGATGCCGCTGATGACTCCCGGCAGGCTGAGCGGCGCCGTTACGCGCGCAAACTTGTTCCAGGCATTGCAGCCCAGGTCCTGCGCAGCCTCGCCCAGCTGAGGATCCAGCTTGGTAAGCGACGTGTAGATGGGGAACACCATGAAGGGCAGGAAGTTATACACCATGCCCAGCAGCACCGCGCCGGAATTGTACATCAGCTGCACGCCCTCAAAGCCCAGCAGGCGCAGGAAGTTGTTGATCAGCCCCTGATCCTCCAAAAGGCTCATCCAGGCGATGGTGCGCAAAAGGAAGTTCATCCACATGGGGATGATGAAAAGAACCACGATGGTTGAGCCGATCTTCATGTTCCGGTCCGCCATGTACAGCGCGGCCGGATAGCCCAGCAGAAGGCTGATCAGCGTGCAGAGGAAGGCCATCCACAGCGAATAGACCAGCGTGTCGACATTGACCGTGCCGCGGGAAATGAACGCCGCAGCCTCCGGCCCCATCTGGGCATAAAGCTGGTTCTTGGTATAGTTGGAATCCCAGAAGTGGCGGAAATTGTCCAGCGTAAAGGCCCCGTTGGCATCAGTAAAGGCATAGTAGGCCACCAGAATGCAGGGCAATACGGTGAAAAGGATCATCCACAGCGTATAGGGCGAGGCGAACAGGCTGCGTTTCACCCCGTGGTTGCGGCGCACGGACAGCGCCACAAGCGCCACAAAGCACACCAGTCCCGCGCCCATCAGCGCCCAGCCCCACCAGGGCAGCGACATATTATACATCCTTGGGCGCCTCCTTGGGCATTGGCTTCATAATGTGAATATTGAAGGGGACGATGTTGATGCCGACGCGAGAGCCCTGGGGTTGCATGACGGTGGAATGCACCTTGAAAACCGTTTCGCCGGTATCAATCATCATTTCATAATGAACGCCCTTGAACAAGACGCTCTTGACCACGCCGCTGATCTGGCCGATGTCCTCGCCCACGAGCATGATGTCCTCCGGACGCACCACCACGTCTACCGGCGCATCTTCACCGAAGCCGGAGTCCACACAGGGGAAGTCGTTGCCGCTGAAATGCACCAGCTCGTCGCGTACCATGGTGCCGCGCAGGATGTTGCTCTCGCCAATGAAGTCGGCGACAAAGGCGTTGACCGGCTCGTCGTAGATGCGTTTGGGGTCGCCGATCTGCAAAATGTGGCCGTCGCGCATGACCACCACGGTATCGCTCATGGTGAGCGCTTCCTCCTGGTCGTGCGTTACGTAGATAAATGTGATGCCCAGGCGCTGCTGCATGCTTTTCAGCTCCAGCTGCATTTCCTTGCGCAGCTTTAAATCCAGCGCGCCAAGGGGCTCGTCCAAAAGCAGCACCTCCGGATGGTTGACCAGCGCGCGGGCGATGGCGATGCGCTGCTGCTGGCCTCCGGAAAGCTGATCTACGCTGCGCTTGCCGTAGCCGCTCAGATTTACCAGGTCCAGCATATGGTCCACACGCTTTTTGATTTCATCGCGCGGCACCTTGGCAATCTTGAGGCCAAAGGCGATGTTTTCCTGGACGTTCAGGTGGGGAAACAGCGCATATTTTTGAAAGACCGTGTTGACGCGGCGCTTGTAGGGCGGCAGGTCGGTGATGTCGCGGCCCTCAAAGAGCACGGTGCCTTCCGTGGGATATTCAAAGCCGCCGATGATGCGAAGCGTGGTCGTCTTGCCGCAGCCGCTGGGGCCCAGCAGAGTCACAAACTCCTTCCTGCGCACATACAGGTCGATGTTGCTCAGGACCCTCGTGCCGTCAAACTCCTTGGATACGCCCTTGAGGTCGATGAGATGCTGCTTGTCAATCATGGCCGCGTTCTCCTTCGTTTGAGAATGAATATCAAAAGCTGGGCGGTGTAGAAACCCACAGCACGGCGGCGGGGCGGGCACTCACGTTTTCCAGATAGTGCGTGGCACTGGGACGCAGACAAAAGCTGTCGCCTTTTTTTACCGTGTAGCTGCGCTTGCCCGCCACCAGAGTGACCTGCCCGCGCAGCACATAGCCAAATTCCTCGCTTTCCAGCGGGGGAAGCACCGGACTTTTGCCGCCGGGCGACAGCTCCAGCAAGATGGGTTCCATGCTGTTTTTCTGAGCGTCCGGCACAAGCCAGGTAATTTTGTGCCCGGATTCTTCGTCCTCTTTTTCAAACATGTCCTGCGGGGCAAAAACCACCTTTTCGGCGCTGTCGTCGCTGAAAAAACTCTGCAGCGTAACGCCAAGGCATTCCAGCATGTCCTTGAGCGTGGCGATGGAGGGAGAGGCAAGTTCCCGCTCTACCTGGGAGATAAACCCTTTGCTCAGCTCGCAGCGGTCGGCGAGTTCCTCCTGGGTAAGGCCCCGTTGGATGCGCAATTCGCGCAGCCGTTCACCGATCTCCATGGCGCTGACCTCCTTGATGGGCAGGGAGCCATCCCTGACCGTACCTGACAGCAAGTTTAGAAATAGTAAACTTCAAAGCGGAGAATATTAAACCACAATCACCGTACAATGTCAATATCGTTTTTCACAAAATTCGCCTATTTTTTTCGGCGCGCCTTTCGAAAAAAATTCGGGAAAATGCAAAAAGAAATGCTTGACAACCATGGGGAAGGCAGGTATAATATCACCTGTGCCCTGAAAGCGCTGCTGGCAAGAGCAAAGACAACTGGGTGTGGCGCAGTTTGGTAGCGTGCTTGAATGGGGTTCAAGAGGCCGGAGGTTCAAATCCTCTCACCCAGACCAAGAAAGATCTCAATTTTGATATGATGTATCAGAATTGAGATTTTTTCATATCATCCGCTTTTTGCCGCGCGCTGCTGCGGAGCGTGGGCCACAGCAGCAAAAGCGCAGAAATCGGCACAAAACCGCATCTGTGTTGTTCCCTCAGGCATGAATATCCCTTATGATTCTATTGTCAGCCAGGGCTGAACAAGATTGAAAGGGGATTACACGATGAACACCGATAAGATCTATGCAGAGGCTATCGCCAACGAATACGCACCCAAGGACACTTCCAAGGTTCTTGCGCTGAAAAAGCTGGACAGAAAGACAAAGAACAAAGCCAATATTTTTGCCTATACCTTTGGAATCGTGATGACGCTTGTCCTGGGAACCGGAATGTGCCTTTCCATGGGGATACTGGGCGACGGGAGCGCCGTCATCATGGGATGCGGGATCGCCCTGGGGCTTTTGGGGATTGCCGGTGTCGGTATGAACTATCCCATCTATAAAAAGCTGCTCAACGCCGGCAAGGAAAAATACGCCTTTGAGATCCTCCAGCTTGCCAGGGAGATCAGTGAATCCGCTGAATAACGGAAAAAAGGAGGGCGGCTTATGAACAAATCGGAAAGCAAGTATTTTCATACCGCCCTGCGCATGAATGAAGCGCTTATCAGCCTGCTGGAAAAGAAGGACCTGGAATTTATTACTGTAAAGGAAATCTGCGAAACGGCCGGGGTCAACCGCTCCACCTTCTACCTGCATTACGAAACCATTTCAGACCTGATGAATGAAACGGTTGAGATGGTTGATAAGCGCTTCCTTTCCTATTTTTCACAGCGCGAACGCGACGTCCTGCCAGAAATGAACGGTGCGGATCTGAAAGAACTGGTGCTGGTTAGCAGAGCGTATCTTCTTCCATATCTGCGGTTTATCCGGGACAACAAGCGTGTGTACCGGGCCGCCTTTCGCAATCCTGCCGGTATGCAGGCATATGCGCGATATGAGCATTTGAAAAACCACATTCTTGGCCCGATCCTTGCGAGATTTCAGATTCCTTCCGAATTGCGCCCCTATTACATCGCCTACTATGTAAAGGCATCATTGCAATCGTCAAGGAGTGGCTGCGCCGGGACTGTATAGACGAGGTTGAAAGCATTTCGGACATCATAGAAAACTGCGTACGGCCAGGAAGTGCAAAGGATGGAGAATAACATCAGGCCCGGAGATATTCGCGCATTTTTGAAGGCGTTGAGAGAGGACTACGTTTACAAGACCCTCGTCAGTGCAGGAGCTTCCTTTACCTGCACGGTGCTTTTTGCACTGTACCATGGGTATCTAGGGCTGCGTTATTCGTCCGTCTGGCATTCCAGCATCTGTGTGTTCTATTTTCTTCTTATGCTGATTCGGGGAAGCATTTTGCTGACGGAAAAGAAAAACCAGGGACTGCCGGAGACGGAAAAGGAGCTTTCCCGCTACAGGACCTTTCTCCTCAGCTCTGCCATGATGGTAGCGCTGGACCTGTCCCTGATGCTGCCTCTTGCCCTGATGGTTACTCAGGCTACGCCCGTCACCATGGGACTTGTTCCCGCAATCGCCATGGCGGCGCACACGACCTACAAGATCATCCTGGCGTCCATCCATTTCCGCCGGGAAAGGCGTAATCCCTGCGGCAACCTTCTGGTGTGGGAATTGCGGATGGTCCATTTTATCGACGCGCTGGTATCCCTCTTGACGCTGCAGAATACCTTGATCATGGTGAATCGCAAGCATGATGCCGCCAATGACATGTTTTATGTCTCCGCGGTTTCCAGTGCGGTCATTTATGCTGTGATTGTGATCGTTACCGTTTCCATGCTGCTGCAGGGGAGGCGGAAAATGGCGCCGGACACACGCTCTGACCGCTGTTGAATGGCAGTTGCATACTTGGCCTCCCTGCAAGCCCTTGAGCTGCAGGGAGGTTGTTTTTCTTTTTCCCTCCTCGCGCAAGGCAGTTCGGCCAATACCCCGTCGGAGCGAAAAGCCGGCGGTGGAGGACCTTTTTTCTTCCCCGTCTGGCAGGGCAACGCTTCATGAACCAAGAAAATTTTCGGTAGCACTGACGATTCTATGCCCTGAACCGTCTAAAGGATGTAACGTTACGAAGGGGGTGGGGGAATGGACAAGGACTTCTTTGTGGAAGAGCTTCAGACGCATCACGCCATGCTCTACCGCGTAGCCTATACCATTTTGCAGAATGACGACGCCTGCTGTGATGCGTTGCAGGACGCGGCGCTGAAGGCCTGGGAAAAACGCCATACCCTGCGTGAGACCCGCTATTTCCGCACCTGGGTGACACGCATCCTCATCAATGCCTGCTACGACACCCGTCGCAGACACCGGCGCATCGTTGTCATGGAGAAAATCCCGGAACAGTCTGTGCCGCCAGAGGACCCCGGGCTGGCCATGGCGCTTGAGCAACTTCCCGAGCGCCTGCGCCTGCCTCTGGTGCTGCACTATGCCGAGGGCATGAGCTATGCCGAGATCGCCGATGCGCTGCGCCTTCCCCAGTCCACCGTCCGAAGCCGGCTTCACAACGCAAGGGAACAACTCAGAAAGGAGCTGGAGGCCGAATGAAACGCGATTTGGAACATCTGGATCTGAAGCAGGCCTTTCATCCCGTCCCGGAGGCCTGCCATCGCGCACTGATGGACGCCGCCCGCTCCGTCAGGGAGGAAAAGCCAGTGAAACGAGTTTCTTACCGGGCTGCGCTGATTGCGGCCGTCATCCTGCTCGCGGCCATGGCGGTGGCCTATGCCGCCGTAAGGCTGGGCTGGATTGAGTATTTCAGTCAACAGTACGGCATTGCCGCACCCCGGGCGGCGCAGGAAGCGCTTGAGGCCAGCCAGCCAAAGGCCTGTCAGGTAGGCCCCATGACCTTTACCTATCAGCAGCTGCTTACGGACAGGCGCATCGTGCTCAGCTCTGCCGCCGTAAGCCTGACGGATGGCGGCGAGGCGCTCTACGCCGACGATACCAATGTGTATGAATCCATCAGTGCCATCAGCGATACCGTTGCCAGCCGCTATTCGCTCACCGATCACTCCATGACCTGGCTGGAGGCGGCGCAGGAGCTGGAATTGCCCCTCTATGGCGTGCGCGCGCTGGTGGAGTTGCCCCCGGAAAGCGATCTGGGTTCCTCCATGGAGGATGCCCTGTGGAATGAGGACGGCACCATCGTGTACTTCAACATGCCCATGCTGGCTCCGGGAAGCGCGGCCGGCGATGTGAACGCCACGCTGTACATGGCCGTTACGCAGTTTGACCCCGCCACGGGCGAGGCGCTGGAAAAGTGGGAAACGCGGGAGGAGGTGACGCTACCCGTAGCCCCGCCAATGGAGGAAAAGACCTACCTGCCGCAGGAGAATGCCACTTTTGACGGCCTGACGCTGGAAAGCGTGCGCGGCGAGCGGTACGCGACCGGCGTGTACCTTTGCGCCACCTTCACCGCCCCCGATGGGATGACCAAGGAAGAGGCGATGGACGTGCTGCATACCCTGAGCATCTGCGGCGCGGACGGCGCGCCGCTGCCGATGGGGTTGAGCCTGTCCATCTGTCCTGACGCGGAGGCGCTGCCCGTGGTGACACTGGAGGTACCCGCCTCGCTGGAGGCGCTGCCCGATGAAGTGACGGTCGTGGGCGGCGAGACGATTGTATCGCTGAAGTGACCTGCCTGTGCCGGGCGGCTGGGCTGCCCGGCTTTTTGCACTCATTTTCAGGGGAAAGGAGAAGCATGCAAATGAAACGCATCACCGCTATAACTTTGCTTCTATGCCTGCTGCTGTCCTTTGCCGCGCCCGCCCTGGCACAAACGCGCCCCCTTCGCTTTCTGGTCAATGACAATGGGGAGGCGGCGGCCTGGCTCAAGGAGCATTATCCCGAAATTCCCTCTCAAAACCTGCATTCTGACTATGACTACTCTCCCGGAGAATACGACAGCCTGACGGATCGCCTGCTGGGTGAGCTGGAAAGCGGGGACGGCCCCGACCTGTACCTGCTGGACAGCAACGCATACGACCTGGCCAGGGTGCTGAGCAGCGGGCTTGTGGAGGACTTGAGCGGCAACGAGGATATCCGCAGGGGCGTTTCGCAGCAGTACGAGCCGTTTCAGCGCTTTGTCAGCGGCGAAGACGGGGCCATTTATGGCATGTTTGAGCGGGTCCATGGAAGCCCCACGCTGATCGACCCCGCCGCGTGGGAGGCGGCGGGCCTGGAGGCGGCGGAGGCGCCCCGCAGCTATGAGGAGCTGCTGGACTTCGCCGGAAAGTGGACAGAGCTGGTAAAGGCCGGAAGCGTAGGAAACGTGCGGCTGAACACGATCCAGTTTGCCGGATATCCACGGGACGAGCGCCGCTACACCCTCTGGCTGACGGGCCTCTTGTGGCGCTGCTGGGCCATGCGGCAGCAGGAGGCGGGCGAGGCGTTCCGCTTCAACACGCCGGAGTTTGTCACCCTGGCGGACCGTGCCCGCGAGCTGGGCCGCGCGCTGGTCCAAGTGGAAAGAAAGCCGGGCGCGGCCTCGCTCTCGCTCTACATCAACGGCGGAAATGTGCGCTATGGCCCCGAAGATTTCTATACCAACGCCTTTCCCATGCGGCTCACGGCGGATGAGCCCGTCCGCATCAGCGCCTATGGCTTTCTCTACATCGTGCGAAAGGGGAGCCCCTACGCGCAGATCTGCCGGGAGTTGATTGCCGGCCTGACATGTCCCGAAGATGGCCAGCCCCGCAGATGCATGCTGTTTAGGGAGGTTGCGCAAAGCCAGTACGGCACACCCGACTTTTCCTATAACCCCAATGGCGATGTCCTGACCCGTAAGTGGCAGGAGCAGTACCGCCCCGAATGGCTGTTTTTCGATGTGGAGCCGTTTTTCCAGGCCCGCCAGGTTCAGCGGTCCGAAGGGGCCATGTATAGGTTTGCCGGGGGCGGACTGACGGCAGAGAAATTTGCCGCCACGCTGGATGAGATCTGCCGGGAGAAATAACGGGCTCGTGCCCCGAATGAAACAAAAAAGAAGGAGAGGGTTTTATGAAACGTATCATCGCTTTGGCACTGGTCCTGTGCTCGGGCATATCCCTGTTCATGCATGCCTGCGCCGAAAACGCCCCCTTCCGCTTCATGGCCAGCCCCATGAATCTGGTCGAGGAATGGCTGAAGGAGCATCACCCCGACCTCGAGTACGAAAATCTATCCCGTACAGCCGATGCAGAAGGAACGGACGTAGCGCATACCGAGCGGGTGCTCGACGCCCTGCAAAGCGAGGACGGCCCCGACCTGCTGATGCTGGAAAGCTCCCTGTGCGATTTTGAAAAGGTCCTCAAAAGCGGTCTGGTGGAAGACTTGAGCGGCCATCAGGGCATTCGCGCCGCCCTTTCGCAGATGTACGAGCCGTTTCAGTCGTTCGTGACCGGCGAGGACGGCGGGATGTACGGCGTGCTGTATGGCGTATACGGCTTTGGCATGCATGTGATCCCCGCGGCGTGGGAAGCGGCGGGACTGAACGCCGCAGACGCGCCTCAAAGCTACGAGGAACTGCTGGACTTCGCCGGCCGGTGGGCCGAAAGGGTGGAGGCGGGGGAGGCGGGCGACATCCGCCTGAACGCGCTCCGCTCCTGCGGCTATTTGATGGATGACCGGCGCTACACCCTCTGGCTGACCGATCTGCTGCTGGATATCTGGATCATGCGTCATCAGTCGGCGGGCGAAGCACTGGTTTTCAACACGCCTGCATTTATCGCGCTGGCCGACCAGGCCCGCGAGACGGGCAGGGCCCTGGTCAAGGCGGAAAAAAAGCCTGGAACCGCCTCGCTTTCGCTCTACGATGAGCTGTTCAACGGCGGAACCGGCTATGGCGGCCCTGAGGACCTGTATACCAATGCCTTTCCCATGCGCCTGACCGCGGACGAGCCGGCCCGCATCAAAGCCTTCGGCTTTCTGTTCGTCGTGCGCAAGGACAGCCCCTATGCGGACATCGCCATGGACTTTATCGCCAGCCAGACGTACAAGACCGGCGAGGAACGCCGCAACAGCAGGCTGTACCGGGACATTCCCGAAAGCCAGTTTACCCCGCCCGAGGGCGTGGACGGCTATGTGCTCACCCGTGAATGGCAGGATGCCTACCGGCCCGAATGGCTGTATTTTTGCACCAATCCCATCCATACAACCGACGCTTATTCGAAGCAGGAGAAGCTGCGCTCACAGTTCGCACTGGGGGAAATGACGGCGGAGGAGTTTGCCGCCGCGCTGGACGGGATTTGCGCAGCCCAGTGAGCGGCGCCATCCTGCCGGGGAATGCAGAGAGGATACGCCTGCGTTCCGATGCAGGGTGAGGACAAAATCGCGTTGTCCGTGGACACTTTGCAGCATGCCGGTAAATCGAGCAAGGTCGGCGCGCGGGCACAAAACGGTCCTGACACGCAGGCAAACAAAGGCGGCCGGAGGGAAAAACCCTCGTGGCCGCCTTTGCATATTCTTTTCCCTGCGCTGCGTTTACGCCCCAATCGCACGCACCGCGTCATCAATCATGGCGGCGCATTTTTCGATCTGCGGCAGGTCCGCCTCCGAAATGGGGGAGAGCGGCGCGCGCACGCTGCCCAGCAGCAGGCCCTCGCGCTTCTCCAGCACCTTTTTCATCACGGCGTAGAGGTTTCCGTGGCAGGCGCACAGCTGGGCGATGATGTCGTTGGCCGCGTACTGTATCTTGCGGGCTTCCTCCAGTCTGCCTTCACGGATCAGCCGGTCCATGGCCAGAAACAGTTCGGGCATCACCGCGTAGGTGCCGCCGATGCCGCCGTCCGCACCGATCGCCCGTCCCGCGACAAACTGCTCGTCCGGCCCGTTAAAGACCACGAAGTTCTCCCCGCCCTCGGCTTTGAAAATCTGGATGTCCTGCGTGGGCATGGAAGAGTTTTTTACTCCGATCACGCGCGGGTTTTTGCGCATCTCATGCAACAGCGGCACGCTCAGCGCCACGCCCGCCAGCTGGGGGATGTTGTAGATGATGAAGTCGGTATGCGGCGCGGCGGCGGAAATGGCGTTCCAGTAGGCCGCGATGGCATGGTCCGGGAGATGAAAATAGATGGGCGGGATGCTGGCGATGGCGTCCACGCCCAGTCCTTCGGCATGGGCGGCAAGCTGGCAGCTTTCGTGGGTGTTGTTGCAGGCCACATGCGCAATGATGGTACATTCGCCCTTCACCTCGGCCATGACGGCTTCGAGGATGGCCATGCGCTCTTCTTTCTCCAGATAGATGCATTCGCCCGAGGAGCCGCCCACATACAGCCCCTTGACGCCCTTGTTGACCAGATGCCGCGCCAGCGCGCGCGTGCGCTCGCCGCTCACCTGTCCCGCCTCGTCATAGCTGGCGTAGAAGGCGGGAATGACGCCGCGGTATCTTTCAATGTCCATGGCTTGTTGCCCCCTTTGTCGGTGGTATCAGCCCTTTACCGCGCCCATGGTGATGCCGCGGGTAAAGAACTTCTGGAACATCAGGAAAATCAGAATGATCGGCACGCTGCCCAGCGCCGCGCCGGCCATGATCAGGCCGTAATCGGTGCTCAGCTCGCTTTGCAGCTTGGCAATGCCCAGGGAGATGGTCAGCACGTCCATGTCGTTGAGCATGATGAGCTGGAGGAAGTAGTCGTTCCAGGCGGTGATGAAGGTGAAGATTGCCAGCGCGCCCACGCCGGGCTTGATCATGGGAAAGACGATGTTGACGAAGGTCCTCGCCTCGCCCGCGCCGTCGATGCGCGCGGCCTCCAGCATTTCGCCGGGGATGTTTTCGGAAAACTGCTTCATCAGGAACACGCCGAAGGGCCAGCCCACCGTGGGGAAGATGACCGCCCAGAGGGTGTTGTGCAGGCGGAGGAACGCCATTTCCTTGAGCAGCGGGATCAAAATGACCTGCTTGGGAAGCGCCATGGCGCACACAAACACGCTGAAGAGCACCACCCGGCCCGTAAAGCGCTTCTTGGCCAGCGCATAGCCGCCCATGGCGGCGGCCACGCAGGTGAGCAGCATGCTCATGACGCACATGAACACGGTGTTGAACATCCAGATGCCGGCCGGGCGTTCAAACAGGCGCGTGTAATTGTCTGTTGTAGGGTTTACGGGAAACCAGACGGGCGTGGCGCTGTTGATGGTGCGCGCATCCTTGAAGGAGCCGGTGATGATCCAGTACAGCGGGAAGATCATCAGCACGGCCAGCACGATCAGCAGGAGGATGCTGACGATCCTGTAGGGAGTGGTTTTTTGAACGCTGTGATCCATTCGGCTTCCTCCCTTACTGATCGCTCTTGGCCAGGCGGAACTGCAGCGCGCTGAACACCGCGATGATGATGGCCAGGATCACGCCCATGGCGCTGCCGTAGCCATAGCGCTGCAATTTGAAGGCCTCGTAGTAGATGTAGTACATGATGGTGCTGGTGGCGTAGTTGGGGCCGCCCGAGGTCAGCAGCTGAATCAGCGCGAAGCACTGGAAGCTGTTGATGGTGGTGATGACCAGGATGTAGAGCGTGGTAGGCATGATCTGCGGCCATTTGATGCGCCAGAACACCTGCATGTTGGTCGCACCGTCCACCTCGGCGGCTTCCACCAGCGAATGGTCCACATTGCTCAGCGCCGAGACGTAGAGCACGATGGGCTGGCCGATGGACGTGGTGAAGAGAATCAGGATGATGCACCACAGCGCCGTATCGGGCGAGCCCAGCCAGTTGAGGTTGCGCGAGAGGATGCCCAGCTCCTTGAAAACGTAGTTGAGCAGGCCGTAGTAGGGGTTGAACATCCACTTCCACACCACCGTCACGGCCACGGAGCCGGTGACGACGGGCAGGTAGAACACGCAGCGGTAGAAGGAGGTGTAGATGTCCCGGAGCCTGTAGATGACCGACGCCACCCACAGGGAGAAGAAGCATACGGTGGGCACGCTGGCAACCACGATGATCACGGTGTTGACGAGAGATTTTCCGAAGATGGCGTCCGAGAAGAGCTCGGCGTAGTTTTGAAGCCCGATGAAGCTGAAGTCGGTCATGGTGTAGTTGAACGTGCTGGTCACCAGACACATGCCCATCGGGAAGATGACAAACCCCAGGAAAAACAGCAGGCTGGGCGCCATGAACAGATAGCCCGCAACGTTCTCGCGGCGCCGCGTGGCTTTCAGCTCACGGGAAATGCTGACGGTTTTTTGCATGCAGGTACCCCCTCGTTGACAGCATGGCGCTCCCCCTTCCCTTGGGGAACGGGGGAGCGCCATGGCAAAGTGTGCGGGCTTACTGGGTGATGCTTGCGTTGGAGTTGGTCACGTACACGCCCACCTCGGTCGCCACGTCGCCGCCCGCAAAGATGCGCTGCAGCATGTTCCACCATTCGGTGCGCTGGGTGTTCCAGCCGGGCGTCACGTTGTAGTAGTCGCCCAGGTAGGGCATGAAGATGGAGAACTCGGCGTTCTCGGCCTTGTCGGTGCCGGTGTAGATGTCGCCGAAGGAGGCGCGCACCGGGAAGAAGCCCGTGGCATACACGCTCTGGGGGCCCTGCTCGGCGTCGTCGCAGACGAACTTGATGAATTCCTTGGCGGCAGCGGCCTTGGCCTCGTCGCCGTTGTCGAAGATGCCGAAGCCCCAGATGCCGCCGCACAGCTCGGGCACGCCGTCATCGGAGGGGAAGGCCATGGGCAGGGGATCGATGCCCTCGGCCAGGGAAGCCTTGTTGCTCACGGCTGCGGAGGCGTTCCAGCAGAAGCTCATCTTGGCCGTGCCGTTGCAGAACAGCGCGATCTCGTCGCCCGCCACGATGGAGGGATCGGCGGTCAGAACGCCCTCGTTGACCAGGTCCACCAGCAACTGGAGGCCCTTGATGTTTTCCTCGCTGTCGGCGGTGTAGGCGGTGTGGTCGGCGTTGGTGAACTGGCCGGAGTAGAGGTTGTTGACGAGCGCGCGGGTGCCCTGATCGCCGCCCTGGCCGCCGCAGTAGACGATGCCGGTGGGATAGAAGCCCGCCTCGGTCAGCGCGCGAAGGGCGCTTACAAAGCCGTCGGTGGTCCAGGTGCGGGTCTCCTCGTCCAGATACTGAAGCGCGTCGGCAGCTTCAAAAGCGGCGCGGTCGATGACCATGCAGTGCGTGGTCATGCACAGCGGGTACTCGTAGTACTTGCCGTCCACGCCCTTGCATGCGGCCACGACGGCCTCACTGGTGGCGCTGATGTCGGCCAGGGCCTCCTCGGTCCACAGGTCGCTCAGGTCCAGCATTTTGCCGGCGGCGCCCCAGTTGGTCACCAGACGCTCCGGTCCTTCCATGATGATATCGGGGTGGTGCCGGCCTCAATGGCGCTGGTCACCTGATCGTCGCCGGACTGATAGTCCAGATACTGAACCGTTACGCTGATGTTGGGATACACGGCGTTGAAATTGGCGATGATGGCGTCCACCGTTTCGGCGTTGGTCCAGTTGCCGATGGGATAGGTCCACAGGGTGATGTCCACTTTTTCCTCAGCGAAGGATGCCATGGGTAGCACCATCATGAGGCACAGAAGCAGCGCGAACAGCTTTTTCATGGATGGGTTCCTCCTTGCAATGTTTTTTTGGAAAACGGTCTCATTTTCTTCCTCGGCGAAATTCCGCGTTTGGAAGGCCGAACTAAATGTACTACAAACTACAAATGTTGTCAACTGCTTTTTGTGTGTTTCTGTATTGAAATCTGATTTTGTATTGTGTGAATTGCATATTTTATCTGAAACCATGGTTTGGGAATGGGAATTGACAAAGATAAACGCTATGCTGTACAATTCAGAGGCCATCCCAATGCAACATCCATCCTGAAAGGGCATGCCATGAGAAACTTGAAAGAGGATAAGCTGTATATCCAAACGTTTCGCGAAATTCGCAGCTATATAATCACACATGAGCTGAAAGCCGGCGATTCGCTTCCGACGGAGCAGGCCATGTGCCAGATGCTCGGCGTCAGCCGCAACGTGCTGCGGGAAGCCATCAAAAGCATGGAGCTGATGGGCATGATTCAGTCCTGTCCCGGACGCGGCACGGTGGTGAAGGAATTCAATCTGGATTTCATTTTTCAAAACGTGCTGTTTTTTACCGTAGGCGAGGAGCGCAAGCCCATTCAGGAAATGCTCATGATTCGCAAGGCAATTGAACTCAGCTACATGCGCCAGGCCTATCTCGCCCTGACCAGCGAGGATATCCGCAACATCCGCGAGAGTCTGGAGGCCATCAAGGCCAAGTGGGAGCAGCGGATTTTTTTCCATGCAGATGACAAGGTTTTTCATATGACGCTGTTCCGGCATCTGAACAACAGCGTTCTCAATTCCCTGCTGGAGGCCATCTGGTCGGTGGATGAGAATTTTCAGCGGGAGGAAAAGAGCAAGCACCTGGATGATACCATCGGCAAGCACGAGGCCATCGTCGATGCGCTGGAGCGGCACGACTATGAAGCCTTTGCAAAAGCCATGGAGGCACATTTTGCCTCCGGCAAATATTCCGGACTCAACAGCTTTGAGGAGTACTAAAAGGAGGAACCTTGCATGGACAGAACGATTTTTCAGTCCCAAAGGGAATGGATCAGAGCAGAACTGGCACGCTGCACGGATTTTTGGGTGAAAAATGGCTGGGACCATGAGCATGGCGGCGTCTATACCTGCCTGGACCGCAAGGGAAAGGTATATTCCACCGACAAGAGCGTGTGGATGCAGGGGCGCTGCGCCTGGACCTTTTCCTATCTCTGCGGCGTTTATGGCGTGAGGCGGGAATGGCTGGAGCTGGCGCAGAGCTGCCTTGCCTTCATGGAGGCGCACTGCATCAACCGCGACAAGGGCAACCGCATGTACTTTACCGTCACCGCGGACGGAAAGCCCCTGCGCCAGCGCCGCTACTGCTTTTCCGAAGGCTTTTACGCCATCGCAAACGCCGAATATGCCGCGCTCACCGGCGATGCGGCCTGCATGCAGCGCGCCCGCGACGCCTACGACCTCATCTGGAAGCTCAATCAGGGCCTGATGGAGGACCCCGTGGGCATGGGCCCCAAAACCGACCCGGCCACGCGCCCGGGCCGTGCTCTGGCCAACCCCATGATCTACCTCAATATCAGTTCCGTGCTGCGCCGCACCGACCCGGACAACGCCGCCCTGTACAACGAGCGTTCCCGCGAGTGCGTGGAGGAGATTTTCAAATACCACCGCAAGCCGGACATGCACTGCACGCTGGAAAGCGTCGGTCCCAACGGCGAATTCCGCGGCGATGTGACCGAGGGCCGCGTGGTCAATCCGGGCCATGATATCGAGTGCAGCTGGTTTTTGATGGAGTATGCCAACTACCTGGGCGACAAGCAGCTGCACGCCATGGCGGAAGGCGTGTTTAACGATGCCATCGAAGCGGGATGGGATAAGGAATACGGCGGCCTCCTTTATTTTATCGACTGCAAGGGACTGCCGCCCGAAGCCTATGAACACGATATGAAGCTGTGGTGGCCGCATGACGAAATCCTCATCGCCTCCATGATGGCCTATCGCGATACCGGCGACGAGAAGTATTACGACTGGTTCACCAAAACGCTGGAATACTGCAAGCGCGTGTTCAGCGACCCGGAATACGGCGAGTGGTACGGATACCTGCGCCGCGACGGCAAGCCCACGATGCCCTCCACCAAGGGCAGCACGTTTAAGGGCCCCTTCCATCTGCCCCGCATGCTGAGCATGGTGGACCAGATGATGGGACAAGTGCTCGACAAAAAGTAATGCTGGCAATCAGAACAGAGCGGGCGGCGCAGGAGCAGCGCCGCGCCGCCGCCCGCCGCGCGCGGGCAAAGCGC
>UQEF01000011.1 GCA_900540045.1 uncultured Eubacteriales bacterium
TCAGCGTAATTTGCGAAGTAACGTCTTTTGCTTCCCAGCTTCGTTTCATAGGGGACACCCAATTTTCCTGTATTTTCCTTTTTGTCAACACCATTCGGCAAAAAGTTTCGTCTGGTTTGGCAGCCGGAGTTCATCCGTGGGAATTTCGTAAATTGACCGACTTTCAAGGCGTAACTCTCGCATCATTTTAGGAAGCGAAAACAAAAAGGATTTTTACATAATGCACATGCGGCACGAGGAATACAGCCTGATTACGAAGGACTTCCGGCCGCAATGGGCTGCGGGCTCGTTTCATTAAGCAGGAAGCCCCTGCACTTAGCCACTTCCCTGAGGACCAGCACACTCGGACTTTTTCGATGCGCTGACTATTTATAGAAGAAATTTTATGGGGGAGTCCGGGAGGAGCCCTGTGAGGAACAAATCTTCGCCGCTGTCTGGCCGACGATCCAGCCTTCTCCAACAGGTTGGTCAGGCTCACAGAATCGCATGCGCATCTTTCTCTTTCACATGGGAATTTTCCTCTTGACAACCGCGCCGGCCCATGCTATGATAGGCAACGTGGTTTAGACATCCCGGATGTGTCGCCGGAAGGGAATCCGTTACCAAGGCGTCCGGAGTTCGAGCCTTCGGCGGGTCGCCCACCCCTCTTACCCATAGAAGGAGGACATATCCTCTGCGGGCGTGGCGGAATGGCAGACGCGCCAGACTTAGGATCTGGTGCCCTCGTGGCGTATGGGTTCAAGTCCCTTCGCCCGCACCATATCATCAGAAGTGGAGCATGCGGTAGTAGCTCAGTGGTAGAGTGCCACCTTGCCAAGGTGGATGTCGCGAGTTCGAATCTCGTCTACCGCTCCACTTTTTCTGAGGGGTCGAATGCTCAAGCCATCTTTGGGCGGGTGTAGCTCAATGGTAGAGCCCCAGCCTTCCAAGCTGGTTACGTGGGTTCGATTCCCATCACCCGCTCCACCTGAAAAGCGCCTGGCGTTGTTTCTGAGAGGAAATGATGCCGGGCGTTTTTTTGAGTTCCTGATATTTGCGCCCGAAGCCCGGATTCCACGTTTCCCGATGCCCCAATCCTTGACAATCAAAGCGCGGCGCGTGTATAATTCAAATATCTGTGGCCTTTTTCACAGACGATTTGATGAGGTGAAACACATGCTGAAGGTACTCAAGGGAATGAAGGATGTGCTTCCCGCCGAAAGCGCGCGGTGGCGCGCTCTGGAGCGGGAAATGCGCAAAGCGGCCCTGACGGCCGGATACCGGGAAATCCGCACGCCCGTACTGGAGCATACGGAGCTCTTCGCGCGTTCCGCGGGCGAAAGCAGCGACGTTGTGCGAAAGGAAATGTATACCTTTCTGGACAAGGGCGACCGAAGCGTGACCCTCAAGCCCGAAAGCACTGCCGGCACCGTGCGCGCCTTTTTGGAAAGCGGCCTGTATGCGCAGGCGCTTCCCCTGAAAATGTACTATGTGAATGCGCCGCATTTCCGCTACGAGGCGCCTCAGTCGGGCCGCCTGCGCGAGCATCATCAGTTCGGCATGGAGTGCTTCGGCGCAGCCGAGCCCTCCGCGGATGCGGAGCTGATCTGGCTGGTGGTAAGGCTTCTGGACAGCTTCGGATTGAAAAACCTGTCCGTGCGCATCAATTCCATCGGCTGTCCCAACTGCCGTCCAGCGTATCAGAAAGCATTCCGCGAGTACCTTGCAGCCAGAAAGGACCAGCTGTGCCGTACCTGTCAGGAGCGCATGGAAATCAACCCTATGCGCACGCTGGATTGCAAGGAGGAAGGCTGCAAACTGGCCCTGGCTGACGCGCCTGTGATGCTGGACCACCTTTGCGACGAGTGCCGGGCGCATTTTGAGCTGCTCAAGAAGTATCTGGACGAGGCAGGCATTCACTACGCGGTCGACCCGCGTATCGTGCGCGGACTGGACTATTACACCAAGACCGTTTTTGAGGTGATTACCGCTACGCCAAACGGCGAGCTGACGGTATGCGGCGGCGGCCGTTATGACGGGCTGGTACAGGAACTGGGCGGACCGGCTATTCCCGCGGTGGGCTTCGGCATGGGAATCGAACGGGTGCTCATGCTGCTTGACGCATTGGAGCCGGGGGAGTGCCGCCTCCAAATCGAAGATGAAACCCCGCAGGTCTTTGTCGCCTGTCTGAACCGTCAGCTCTCCCTGCAGGCATTTTCGTTGCTTCGCCGCTTCCGTGAGGCGGGCCTGCGCGCCGACATGGACCACCAGGCCCGCAGCCTTAAGGCGCAGTTCAAATACGCCGATAAGCTGGGCGCGAAATATGTGGCCGTGCTTGGAGACGACGAAATCGAGCGCGGGGTGGTCAAGCTGCGCGACATGTCCACGCGCGAGGAATGGGAAGCGCCGCTGGAGAAGGCGGCCGAAGCGCTCAGGGAGCGCATTTAAACGAGCGATCGCTGGAGCCGGGCGTCCCCGTGAGGACGGCAGGCTGATTCAAAGGAGGAAGGTTCCATGAATAATCGCACCCATATGTGCGGTGAGGTAACCGCCGAGGTGGCGGGACAGTCCGTGATTCTCAAGGGATGGGTGCAGCGGGCACGCAACCTGGGCGGCATCGTGTTTGTCTGGCTGCGCGATCGCACAGGCATTGTGCAGGTGGTCTTTGACGGCAATGATATTTCCAAGGAACTGCTGGAGCTGGCCGAGTCGCTGCGCAGCGAATATGTGATCGAGGTACATGGCCAGGCCCGGATGCGCGCGCCTGAGGCCGTGAACAAGAAGCTCAAGACGGGCGAGGTGGAGGTTGTGGCGGAGTCCGCCGTCATCCTCAACGCCAGCAAGACGCCCCCCATTTATATCGAAGATGATACCAAGGAGCAGGAAAGCCTGCGCCTAAAATACCGGTACCTGGACCTGCGCCGTCCCAGCATGCAAAACATGCTGCTTTTCAGGCACAAGGTCATCAAGCTCCTGCGCGACTACATGGACGAGCAGGGCTTTATCGAGGTGGAAACGCCCATTTTGAGCAAGTCCACCCCCGAAGGCGCGCGCGACTATCTGGTGCCCGCCCGCGTCAAGCCGGGCACCTTCTATGCCCTGCCGCAGAGCCCGCAGATCTACAAGCAGCTGCTGATGCTCGCCGGACTGGACAAGTACTATCAGGTGGCCCGCTGCTTCCGCGACGAGGATGGCCGTGCCGACCGCCAGCCTGAATTTACCCAGTTTGA
Source organism: uncultured Eubacteriales bacterium (assembly GCA_900540045.1). GTDB lineage: Bacteria > Bacillota > Clostridia > Christensenellales > Aristaeellaceae > Limiplasma > Limiplasma merdipullorum. The sequence goes on from UQEF01000011.1 coordinate 3,210, forward strand.
CATGGAAATGAGCTTCATCGACCCGGAAGATATCCAGACCGTGGTCGAGGGTGCGTATGCGCATGTGTTCAAAGAGCTGATGGGCGTGGAGCTTTCGCTTCCCCTGCGGCGCATCACCTGGCGCGACGCTATGGCCCGCTACGGCAGCGACAAGCCGGATACCCGCTTCGGTATGGAAATTCAGGATGTGAGCGAGGTGGTTGCGGGCTGCGGCTTCAGGGTTTTTGAAGAGGCGCTGGCCGCCGGCAACACCATTTGCGCCATCTGTGCCGGGGGCGCAGGCCACCTGAGCCGCAAGGAGCTGGACGCGCTGGGCGAATTTGTCAAGACCTATCATGTCAAGGGCCTCGCCTGGGCTGTGGTAAACGAGGACGGAACCCTGCGTTCCAGCTTTGCCAAGGCCATGCAGGGCGACAGCATGCAGCGCCTGCTGGAGACCCTTTCCGCCAAGCCCGGCGACGCGGTGTTCGTTATCGCAGACAAAAAATACGTGGCGCTGACTGCCATGGGGCAGCTGCGCCTGCGTCTGGGCAAGCAGCTGAACCTGATTGACAGCAAGCGTTATGACCTGCTGTGGGTGACCGAGTTCCCCCTGCTGGAGTGGAGCGACGAGGAGAATCGCTTCCTGGCCATGCACCATCCCTTCACCAACGTGATGGAAGAGGACATTCCCCTTATGGATACCGACCCCGGCGCGGTGCGCGCCAAGGCCTACGATTTGGTCATGAACGGCGTGGAGATGGGCAGCGGCTCCATTCGTATCCATCAGAGCGATGTGCAGGAGAAGATGTTCAAGCTGCTGGGCTTCACCAAGGAACAGGCGTGGGACCAGTTCGGCTTCCTGCTGGGCGCGTTCCAATACGGCACGCCTCCGCACGGCGGTTTTGCCTTCGGCATCGACCGTATGGTGATGATTCTCAGCGGCGCGGAAAGCCTGCGCGACGTGCTGGCTTTCCCCAAGATCCAAAACGGCGCATGCCTGATGATGGAGACGCCCTCCGCCGTGCAGCCGGAGCAGCTGGAGCAGCTGAAGATTCGCTGCGTGGAATAACAAAATCCTGCGCTTTGATTGTCAAGCCCCGCCTTATCTGTTATACTATAAGCTGAATCGGGCTGATGGGCCGCGCGGGCCCAATCCATAGGAGGTGTGGAATATGGCCACCAAAAAGGATAATCTGCCTTTGACCCTGGATCAGGATAATGATTCCACGGGAACGATCACATATGCCAATGAAGTCATCGCCATCATCGCGGGCGTTGCGGCCAACGAGGTGGAGGGAGTTGCCGGGATGTGCTCCGGCGGCGGCATCACCGATGTGTTCGGCCGCAACAAGAACATTACCCGTGGCGTGAAGGTGGAGCTGGGCACCGAGGAAGCCGCCGTCGATATCTATCTCATCATCGAATACGGCACACCCATCCAGACCGCGGCCTCCAACGTTCAGGAAAATGTGCGCAAGGCGATCGAATCCATGACCGGGCTGCATGTGGTGCGCGTGGATGTGCACGTGCAGGGCGTCAGCTTTGAAAAGGAACAGAAGGAAACGCTGGAGGGTCTCAAGTCCCTCAAGGGCATCGAGGACAGCGCGGCCAAGCCGGTCGAGCCGGAAAAACCGCTGGAGCCGGTGCACGTGGAATTTGAGGGGGAACCTACCCCGGCTGAAATGCACGCTTCCGATCCTGTGGAGGAAATGAAAGCGGAGCAGCCCACGGAAGAATAAGCGGTGGCAATACCTGCTCTCTGCTTGGCGTAGGCTAAGTCGGGGCAGGCATTGCTTTTGGGCGTCGTTCTGATGCGAGGGAGGGTCGCAAGATGAAAATAACCGTATGGGACAGAATCTGGTCGGCGCTTTCCGGCGTCCTGATTGTCCTGGCGGGGCTGTGGCTCCTGGGGTTGGTTTTCGTTGTGCAGCCGACGTGGCTGGAGGCAGTGTGGATGAGCGCCCCCTTGACCTGGTGGCAGCGCGCGGTGATGGTTGTGGGGGCGCTGGCACTGATTGCGCTGGGGCTGCACGATGTTTTGCTCCTGTTCCGCCGCACGCGTGAAAAGGGATTTATCATCCAGCATTCGGAGTATGGAGACATGAGCATCTCCATGAACGCGCTGGAAAGCATGGTGCAAAAATGCGTGGCCTCCCACCAGGAGCTGACGGTCAACGCCACGCATATTCAGCACGCCCGCGAGGGCATCGTCGTGGATATTAAGATCACGCTGCCTGGCGGGGTCAACATTCCCCTGACGGTCAATGCGCTGCAAAAGCAGATCAAGCAATACATCACCTCCTGCAGCGGCGTGGACGTGCACAAGGTGCGCGTGATGGTGGAGACCGACGCGCGCGCGACTTCCGATACGGACGCGCAGCCTGTGGCGGACGCACCCATTCCCACAGCGGCAGCGCCCCTGGCGGAGGGCATCGAAGAGCCGATTTTCCGTCATGTGGAAGAGGCGGCGAGCTATGCTGTTTCTGACGGAGAGCAACCCGACGGCAGCCGGGAGACGGAGGTCCAGCCGGATGCTGTGCCGGGTGCGCCGGCGAATGAGCGGGAGGAAGATGAATCCGCGCCGGATGCGCCTGCGCGGCGGGAAGCAACAGCCGTGGAGAGCGTTGAAGGGGAGGAGAATGCGTAATGGAAACCGGTGAAAAAAAGAGCTTGCTTCGTGTGGGTACGCCGCTGTGCGGCCTGGTCTGCGGAATGGTGGGCGTGGTGATTGCGCTTATGCTGCTGCTGCTGGGATTCTGGCGTGCGCTGTTTGTGGCGCTGTTCTTTGCGGCAGGCTATTTTGTGGGCGCGTTCCAAAATAAAACGGAACTCATCAAGGGCTGGATCAATCGCCTCTTCCCGCCGAAGGGCGAGTGAAGGAAGATACAAACGATGCGGAATGACGGGGAGTGTTGAAAACCATGGCGCGTTCGATTGCCAGGCAGGCTGCCATGCAGCTTTTGTATGAACGCCTGTCCGGCGGAGAGGCTGACGACGAATCGCTCGATCTGGTTTACGAGCAGCTATCCATGGCGCAGCCGGAGGGCAGTGCCCGGCTCAGACCCAGCAAGGACGAGCGTCAGTACATCAGCGATGTGCTGACCGGCGTGGAGGAGTATCAATCCGAGCTGGATGACAGCATTGAAAAGCACAGCACCGGAGCATGGACGCTCAGCCGCGTGCCGCATGTGGACCTGAGCATTCTGCGGCTGGCGGCCTATGAACTGTACCATCGCGCAGATGTGCCTGACAACGTCGCGGTCAGCGAAGCCATGGAAATGGCCAATCGCTACAGCGAGCCCAAGAGCGGCCGCTACATCAACGGCGTCCTGGGCGCAATGGTACGCGACAAGCAGGAGTCAAAGGCATAAGCGCCCGCATGGGGGAAAGGAGCGGGCCAATGCGCGTGACCCTGGGTTTTGACACCAGTTGCTATACCACCTCCGCGGCGGCGGTGGACGAGCATGGCACGGTGGTAGCCGCTGAACGCATGCTCCTGCCTGTTCGGGAGGGACAGCGCGGCCTTCGCCAGAGCGAGGCCGTTTTTGCGCATGTGCGGCAAATGCCCCAGGTGATGGAGGCATTGGGCCGCCGTCTGGCGGGCGCGCAGGTGGTTGCCGTGTGCGCCTCCGCGCGTCCGCGCGACGGGGAGGACAGCTATATGCCGGTATTCACCGTGGGGCTGGGCCATGCCTCTGTGCTGGCCTCCACGCTGGGGGCGCCGCTGTATGAAACCTCGCACCAGCAGGGGCACATTGCCGCGGGGCTGATTGGCAACGCCGCGCCGAAAGGGCCGTTTGTGGCGCTGCATTTGAGCGGTGGCACCACCGAACTGCTGGACTGCCGCGAGGGCAGGCTTGAGCTGCTCGGCGGCAGCGAGGACCTGCATGCGGGCCAGCTGGTGGACCGTGTGGGCGTGGCCCTGGGCCTGCCCTTTCCGGCTGGTCCGGCGCTGGAAAGGCTGGCCGTGGCCTGTCCGGAGAAGGCAGCGGCGTTGCTTCCTGCCAGCGTGTCGCGCGACGGCCTTTCCTGCCACCTCTCCGGCGTGGAAACGCAGGCGCAGCGCCTTATTCGCGCGGGTGAGCTCTCCCGCGAACGCATTGCCGCCGAGGTGTATGACGTGCTGGCGCGCACGGTGGCGCGCCTGCTCGACGGCGCGTGCAGGCGAACGGGCGCGCGACAGGCGCTGGTGGTGGGCGGCGTGGCATCCTCGGCGCTGCTCCGGCGGCTGGTTGGGGACAGATTGAGCCGCTTGAGGTCGCCCGTGCGGGTCCTTTATGGACAGGCACAGTACAGCGCCGATAACGCTGCGGGCGTGGCAAGCATCGGCATGCAGCGTTATCTGGAGGAACATTCATAAAGAGGGAGGAGATTTCATATGCCGGCACAGCTTTTGGACGGCAAGGTTATGGCCGCTGAACTGGAGGAAGAGCTGAAAAAGCGCGTGGAGGCGCTGAAGGAAAAGGGATATACGCCCGGTCTTACGGTTATTCTGGTGGGCGACGATCCCGCCAGTCAGACCTATGTCAGCAACAAGGAGAAGGCCTGCGCGCGTCTGGGCATTCGCTCGCGCACGCTGCGTATGCCCGCCGATACCACCCAGGAGACGCTGGAAGCAGCCATCCGTGAGGCGAATGCGGACCCGTCCGTCAACGGCATTCTGGTCCAGCTGCCCCTGCCGCGCCATCTGGACGGCGACCGGGCGCTTTCGCTCATCCTGCCCGAAAAGGACGTGGACGGCTTCCACGATATCAACGCGGGCCGGCTGTCGCGCGGGCTGGACTGCGTGGTGGCCTGCACGCCCAAGGGCGCGCTGCATATGCTCAAGCGCGCGGGCATTCCCATCAGCGGCAAGGAAGCTGTGGTCGTAGGCCGCAGCAACATCGTCGGCAAGCCCATGGCGCTGCTGCTGCTTCAGGAAAACGCCACCGTTACCATCTGCCACAGCCGCACGGTAGACCTCGCCTCGCATACCCGCCGGGCTGATATTCTGGTGGCCGCTATCGGCAAGCCGCGCTTTATTACTGCGGATATGGTCAAGGACGGCGCTGTGGTGGTGGACGTGGGCATCAACCGTGTGGATGGCAAGCTGTGCGGCGACGTGGATTTTGAGCCCGTTTCGCAGAAGGCTTCCTATATTACCCCGGTTCCCGGCGGTGTGGGCAAGATGACCATCGCCATGCTGATGGACAACACCGTGGCGGCGGCGGAAAAGGCGGCGGCCGCGCTGTGAGAGGGCTGACGCTCACCGTATCACAGCTCAACGAATATGTAAGGCGCTCGCTGGCGTCCGACCCCATGCTGCATGGCCTGTGTCTCACGGGTGAACTGAGCAATTTCAAGCGCCATACCTCCGGCCACTGGTATTTTACCCTCAAGGACGAAGAGGCGGCGATCAACTGCGCCATGTTCCGTCAGGCGGCCATGGGCGTGCGGTTTCGCCCCGAAAACGGGCAGCGCGTGCGGCTATTTGGCAGTGTGGGCCTGTACGCCCGTACAGGGGCCTATCAGTTTTATGCCGATGCCATGGAGCCTGACGGCCTGGGAGAGCTGTATCTGCGCTTTGAGGCGCTCAAGCAAAAGCTGGCTGCCGAGGGTTTGTTCGACCCGTCGCTCAAAAAGCCTCTGCCGCTGCTCCCACGCGGCGTAGGCATCGTGACCAGCCGGACCGGAGCTGTGGTGCATGACATCGCCCGCGTGAGCTGGCGGCGTTATCCGGGCATGCCGCTCTACCTCTGCCCTGTCAAGGTGCAGGGTGAGGGCGCTGCGGCGGAGATCGCCGCAGCCATCCGCCTGCTGGACGGGTTCGAGGGGGCCGAGGTCATCATCGTGGGGCGCGGCGGCGGCAGCATGGAGGACCTGTGGGCCTTCAATGAAGAGATGGTGGCGCGAGCTATCGCACGCTGTCATACCCCCGTGGTCAGCGCCGTGGGACACGAAACCGACGTGACGATCGCGGATTTTGTGGCCGATGTGCGCGCACCCACGCCCTCGGCTGCCGCTGAGCTGGCCGTGCCGGAACGCGGGGCGCTGCTGGAGGCGGAGCAATCGCTCCTGCGGCGGATGAACGCGGCCTTTTCGCATCAGCTCGCGCAAAAGGGTCTGCGCCTGGCTGCGGCGCAGAAGCGGCTGGAGGCGCAGTCTCCTGCGGGCGCGCGGGAACGCGCCGCTGCTCGGCTGGCCGCTGCGCTGGCCGCGATGGATGCGGCCATGCGCCGCGCGCTGACGGCGCGCGGGCATGCGCTCAGGCAGGCGGCCCTTCGGCTGAGCGCGGCCGGTCCCGTGGAGACGATGCGGCGGGGATATGCCGTAGTGCTTTCGGGCGGGAAGGCGGTGCGCACCACGCAGGCGCTCCAGGCCGGCGACGCGCTTCAGATCGTGCTGGCGGACGGAAGGGCCGGTGCGCAGGTGACGTACGTGGAGAAAGGATGGACGGCCAATGGCGGGAAGAGCAGCGAAAAAGACGGTCAGTTTTGAGGACGGCCTGACCCGTCTGGAAGCGCTGGCGGCGCAGCTGGAGGCGGGGGAGCTTCCGCTCGAGGAGCTGCTCAAGCGCTACGAAGAAGGCGTGAAGCTGGCCACAGACCTGGAAAAGATGCTGGAGGCGGCCAAGGGCCGCATGCAGGAGATCACCGCGGGGCAGGGCGGCGCACCGAAGCTGACGCCCACGGAGATGGCGGAGCAGGGAAGCCTGCTGGATGCGCTGAAGGAAGAATGAAAGGAAGGATCGTCATGGACGCATACCGCGAGGCGGTGGAGCAGGCGCTCTTGCAGTTTCCGCTGCTTATGCAGCAGGGCGACGAGCCCGTTACGCAGCCGCAGGAGGGCGGCTGGGAAGCGGACATGCCCCCGCAGCCCCTGCGCAGCGCCATGCGTTACAGCCTGCTGCTGCCGGGAAAACGGCTCCGGCCCGTGCTGCTGCTGGCCGCCTACCACCTGGTACGCGACGATTGGGAGCGCGCATTGCCCTTTGCCTGTGCCATGGAAATGATCCATACCTATTCGCTTATCCATGATGATCTGCCGGCGATGGATGACGACGCCCTGCGTCGGGGCAAGCCCACCAATCACCGCGTGTTTGGTGAGGCTGTAGCGATCCTGGCGGGGGACGGCCTTTTGAACCTCGCCTATGAAACCATGCTTTCGGCGCCCATTGGGGCGGAGCGGCCGGAACAGGCGGTCCGGGCAGCGGGGGAGATCGCAAGGCGCGCGGGCGTCTGCGGCATGATCGCCGGGCAGACCGCCGATGTGACGCTGGAGGGCCATGCGCCCACGGCGGAGAGCGTGCGGTACATCCATCTGCACAAGACCGCTGACCTGCTTACCGCGCCGGTGGTGGCAGGACTCATGCTGGCCGGGGCCACAGAGGCGCAGCTGGAGGCAGGCCGCGCCTATGGACGGGGCATAGGCCTGGCGTTCCAGATCGTGGATGACCTGCTGGACCTGGAGGGAGACGTGAGCCTGCTGGGCAAGGAAACCGGCATGGACGCGCAGCGCGGCAAGCAGACCTGGCCCGCCGCCTTCGGTGTGGAAAGGTCCCGCCAGGACGCCGGGGAAGCCATTGAACAGGCTGTTCAGGCGCTTTCGCCCTTCGGAGAACGGGGGGCGTATCTGTGCGAGCTGGCCCGAAAGACCCTTGTGCGCAAGGCCTGAATGTTGTATCATGGTATAAGCTTTCGGAAGAGGAGAGGAAACGGGTGCACGCAATCTGGGAAATCTTTTTCAACCATGTGCTCATCGCTGCGCTGATCGGCTGGTTTGTGGCGCAGGGGTTGAAAATTCCCATTCACTATCTGGTGGAACACGAATGGGATCTGAGCCGTTTCCACGGTTCAGGAGGAATGCCCAGCTCCCATACGGCGATGGTGGTTTCCGCCGCCATCATGGTAGGCGCGACAAACGGGTATGCATCCGGGGTGTTTGCCGTCGCGGTGGTGGTGGCGCTGATCGTCATGTACGATGCGACCGGCGTTCGGCGCGAAACAGGTCGGCAGGCTACGGTGATCAATCAGATTCTGCAGGATGTGCTTATCAACGGAAAACCCATCTCGGATGCGGAGCTGAAGGAACTGGTTGGCCACAAGCCCATCGAGGTAGCTGGCGGCGCGCTGGTGGGCCTGGTGGTGGCAGGAATTTATATCTTGGCTTTGGCCGGTCGGGCCTGATCGTGGAAGGAGTTGTTTGCCATGGATCATTTTATGGAAGAGGTTGTCGTCAAGCATAACCGGGGTGTGGAGAATGCGCTCTATATTCTGTCCAATATCGTGATGGTGCTTTCGGCACTGTGGGCCCTGATGTGCATTCAGATGCTGTTTATGCAGTTCAGCATCTATGGCCTGATTGAGGCGCTGCTGACGGCCGGCGTAGCGGTGCTGCTGTTTTTGCGCCGCGATCGTCTGCGCACCGAGTACGAGTATACCTTCACCAACGGCGATCTGGATTTTGCCCAGGTATTCAACAACCAGAAGCGCAAAACGCTCGGCACCATGCGCGTGAAGAATGTGGAGGCGTTCGGTCCGGTGGATTCCAACGCTTTCCGCAAGCTCATCAACATGCCCGGGCTCACCCGCCGCAACTGGTTTTTGAACCGTGGCGCAAAGCTGTATTATTTCTATTATCAAAAGGAGAACCAGAAGACCATCATCATTCTGGAACCCTCCGACGAGCTGGTGGAAATGATCCGCAAATACCTTCCGCATGGGGCGTATCAGGAATGAGCATGCAGGTTTATCTGGATAACAGCGCGACGACCCGCCCCTGTCCGCAGGCGGTCGAGGCTGTTGCACAAAGCATGACGGAAGCGTTTCACAACCCTTCCGCGCTCTATGCGCCCGCCATGCGGGCCGAGCATGCCCTGGCGGATGCGCGCCGTGCCATTGCGGCCACGCTCGGCGCGCAGGAAAAAAACGTAATCTTCACCTCCGGCGGCACCGAGAGCGATAACCTCGCCATCTGGGGCCGTTTGGCCGCCATGCACCATCCGGGCGAAGTGCTCTATACCGCCGCCGAGCATGAGGCGGTCAAGAATGCCTGCCTGGAGGCCCAGACGCGTTATGGGGTGGTGGCGCGGGAAATTCCGCTCCTTCCCAGCGGCACGGTGGACTTGGCTGCGCTGGAAGGCATGCTGGGACCGCAGACCGCGCTGATTTGCGTGATGCAGGTATGCAACGAAACCGGCGTCATCATGCCGGTGAAGGAAATCTGCGGGCTGCGTGACCGCCTTGCCCCGCAGGCTGCCATCCATGTGGACGGCGTGCAGGGATATCTCCGCGTGCCGTTTTCGTTCAAGGAAACCAAAGCAGATTCCTATGCCCTCAGCGCGCACAAGATTCACGGCCCAAAGGGCGTGGGTGCGCTGGTGCTGGCGGACGGCGGGCGCATCAAGCCCATCATGGCCGGCGGCGGCCAGCAGGGAGGCCTGCGCAGCGGCACGGAGAATACCAGTGGCATTGCCGGCATGGTTGCCGCGGTGCAGAGTTACCCTTTTGATGCCATGGAGCGCATGCGCGGTCTCAAGCGGCTGCTTCTGTCGCTTTTGACGGAGGCGCTGCCGGAAACGACGGTGGCGGGCCTTCCCGTGGACGACCCCATGAGCGCGGGGCATATCCTCAACGCGTCCTTTCCCCCGGTGCGGGCGGAAACGCTCCTGCACGCACTGGAGGCGGACGGCATCTGCGTGGGGACCGGATCGGCCTGCTCGTCCAAAAAGGGGCGCCGTTCGCCGGTGCTTACCGCCATGCACCTGCCGCCGCAGGTGATGGACGGCGCCATCCGCATGAGCCTGTGTCCCTTCAATACCGAGGAGGAAATGCGTTACACGGCTGAAAAGATCATCGAAAGGGTCGGTCAACTGCGCCGGTTTACGCGCCGCTGATGCCAAAGGAGGAAGAAACCACCGTGCGCGAGGTTTTGCAGGTTCGCTATGGCGAAATTTTTCTCAAGGGGCTCAACCGCCCCACTTTTTTACGTATGCTGGTGGACCGCGTGCGAGACGCGGTCAAGGCGGTCGGCGGCCATGTATGGCTCAGTGACGGCCGCATCTATGTCAGCGATGCGGCTGATATGGATGAGGCCATCCGCCGCGTGACCAAGGTGTTCGGCGTGCACAGCGTATGCCGCGCCATCGAGATGGAAAAGGATAGCTTTGAAGCCCTCTGCGTCCAGGCCGCAAAGCTGATGGAAGGATACCAGGGCACCTTCAAGGTCAACGCCCGCCGCAGCGACAAGCGCTATCCCATGGATTCGCCCACCATCAACGTGGAGATGGGCGCATATCTGCTGGAGCATCTGCCGGGGCTCAAGGTGGACGTGAAAAACCCGGAGGTCGTGCTTTCGGTGGAGATCCGCGACCTGGCCTACCTGTATACCCATCCCATTCCCGCGGTGGGCGGCATGCCGGTAGGGTCCAACGGCAAGGCTACGCTGCTGCTTTCCGGCGGCATTGACAGCCCCGTGGCGGGCTGGATGATCGCCAAGCGCGGCGTGCGCGTGGATGCGGTGCACTTCTATTCCTTTCCGTATACCAGCGAGCGGGCGCGCGAAAAGGTGCTGGATCTTGCCCGTATTCTCAGCGAAAGCCTGTGCGGTGTGCGTGTGCATGTGGTGCCGTTTACCGACATCCAGATGCAGATTCACGAAAAGTGCCATGAGGACTACACCACCATCATCATGCGCCGCTATATGATGCGCATTGCCAACGCCATCGCCAGAAAGGAACATTCCCAGGCGCTCATCACAGGGGAGAGCATTGGTCAGGTGGCCAGCCAGACCATGCATGCCCTTGGCTGCACGGATGCCGTGGCGGACATGCCGGTGTTCCGCCCGCTGATCGGATTTGACAAATCCGAGATTATTGAAATTGCGCAGAAGATCGGCACGTTTGAAACCTCGTCCCTGCCGTATGAGGACTGCTGCACCGTCTTTACGCCGCGGCATCCCGCCACGAAGCCGAAGATGGAGATTATTCTCGACGGCGAAAGCAAGCTGGACAGCGACGCGCTGATCGCCGCCGCGCTGGAGGGTACCGAGGTTGTCGACCTTTAAGGCAGCCAGGAGACAAACGCCGCCAGCGCCAGCCCGGGAAGCCCCAGAAAGCCTGCGCTGGCCGCGGAAAGCGGTCCCTGTGGGAAGCTGAGTCCCAGCGGCGAGAGCCCCAGCCAGCACAGATAGCACAGGATGATACCCGCGCACATCCGTTCCACCACCCGCATCACCCTCCGACGGGGCGCTGCGCGCATGCAAAGGGGATAGCTTACGCCAATCGCCGCCGCTACCATGGCCACCGCCAGAAGCCTGTCCGTCATGTCCGGCTCACCTCCGCTACCAGCCTATGTCCCGATGGAGAGGGATAGACGCGTATCAATAAATTGTGAAGGTTTTATCAATTCGGGGCTTGCGACGCGGGAACGAATGATGTATAATCTCCTGTGGGATAAATTTGGTCATGCGGGACGTGATTTGTCCCGAATAGGAAGGATGCAATGGAGGACGGTTATTTTACCCTGATGCAGCAGCTGGCTCCGGATCTGGCGCAGGAAATCGAACTGCGTGCGCTGGTACTGGAACGCATCGGCGCGCTGCAGCCCGTGGGCAGACGGCAGCTGGCCGACCGGCTCAACCTGCCGGAGCGCGAGGTACGCACGGTGGCGACGCTGCTGAAAAAGCATGGCCTGATTACGCTGGATGCGGCGGGAATGTGCCTGACTCCGGCGGCGGAGAGCGTGTTGCCCATGGCCCGGCGCTTCAGCCGGGATTTGAAGGGACTGACCCGGCTGGAGACGGCGCTGGCCGAGCAGCTGGGAGTAGACAAGGTGTGTGTGGCCGCCGGAAATGCCGATACAGACCCGCATGTGCTGGGCGAGGTGGGCCGCATTGCCGGCACTCGCCTGCGAGGCTTTTTGCAGACAGGGTGTACGCTGGCCGTAACGGGAGGCAGCACCATTCGCGAGGTGGCTTTTGCGGTGCCCCAGGGCACGCCCATGAATGTGATGGTGGTACCCGCGCGCGGCGGAATGGGCGGCGCGCTGGAAACCCAGGCCAATACCCTCGCCTGTGAGATCGCCCGCCGCCTGGGCGGCCATCACCGCATGATGCATCTCCCCGACCACCTGGACGAACAGGCGTTGCAGGAGATGCGCAAGCTGACCGAGATTGACGAGACGCTGGCGCTTTTGGAGCGCGCGGACGTGGTGCTGCATGGCGTCGGCCGCGCGGACGACATGACCCAGCGCCGGCAGCTTCCCAGCCCGGTGAGTGCCGAGGTACTGCGTAAGGGAGCGGTGGCCGAGGCGTATGGCTGCTACTTTGACCGAAGGGGTCGGCTGGTCTATTCCGCCTCCACCGTGGCGCATAACCTGGGCGCCCTCAAGCCCGATTGCGCCATGATCGCCGTGGCTGCCGGAGCCAAGAAGGCGGAAGCCATCGCCGCGGTGATGAAAAGCCGCCGGCACGCCATGCTGGTCACTGACGAAGGGGCGGCCAAGGCTATTCTGGGCGAAACCCCTTAACAATGCTTGCACGTCCGGAAACGGGCTTTGCAATACCAACACCATGAATTTACCAGGACGGAGGAGTGTACGTTATGGCGAAGAAAACCATCGAGGACATTCAGGTCAAAGGCAAGAGAGTGCTTGTCCGCTGCGATTTTAACGTGCCCATGGACGAAAACAAGGTCATCACCGACGAAAACCGGCTGCGTGGCGCGCTGCCCACCATCAAGTACCTGATGGAGCACGGCGCCAGAGTGATCCTGTGCTCCCACCTGGGCCGCCCCAAGGGCGAGTTTAACATGAAGTATTCCCTCAAGCCTGTCGCCAAGCGCCTCAGCGAAATGCTGGGCGTGGAGGTGAAGATGGCCGATGACGTGATCGGCCCCTCCGCCAAGGCGCTGGCCGCCGGCCTCAAGGATGGCGAGGTCATGCTGCTGGAGAACGTCCGCTTCCATAAGGAAGAGGAAAAGAACGATCCCGCCTTTGCCAAGGAGTTGGCTTCCCTGGCGGAAGTGTATGTCAACGACGCCTTCGGCACCGCGCACCGTGCGCATGCCTCCACCGAGGGTGTGACCCATTACCTGACTCCCTCCGTGGCCGGCTTCCTGATCGGCAAGGAGCTGAGCATCATGGGCAAGGCTCTGGAGGACCCGGCCCGTCCCTTCGTGGCGATTCTCGGCGGTGCGAAGGTATCCGATAAGATCGGCGTGATCAACAACCTGCTGGATAAGGTGGATACGCTTATCATCGGCGGCGGCATGAGCTACACCTTCCAGAAGGCACTGGGACTTAGCATCGGCAAGAGCCTGTGCGAAAATGACAAGATCGAGCTCGCCAAGGAGCTGATGGCCAAGGCCAAGGAAAAGGGCGTTAAGCTCCTGCTGCCTGTGGATAACGTGTGCGGCGACAGCTTCAGCAACGACGCCAAGCGCATCACCGTATCCGCCAAGGACGGCATTCCGGATGATTACGAGGGCATGGACATCGGACCCGAAACCGCCAAGATCTACGCCGACGTGGTCCGCGAAGCGGGCACCGTGGTGTGGAACGGCCCCATGGGTGTGTTCGAGTTTGAAAACTTCGCCGTGGGCACCCGTGCCGTGGCTCAGGCCATGAGCGAGTGCAAGGGCGTGACCATCATCGGCGGCGGCGACAGCGCGGCGGCGGTCGAGCAGATGGGCTATGCCGACAAGGTGACGCATGTGTCCACCGGCGGTGGCGCGAGCATGGAATTCCTGGAGGGCAAGACCCTTCCCGGCGTGGCCGCGCTCAACGACAAGTAAGACCTTTTCCGTTGCGCAGGCCGTAAACCGGCCTGCGCAACATTTGCGCGCCGCAAAGCGGTTTCATGCAGCCGAAATGCGGTTACCATAGATGTGTCCCAATTATTTTCAAAGTGAGGTACAAATCATGCGTAAGCCTATCATTGCCGGCAACTGGAAGATGAACAAGACCCCTGAGGAAGCCCGCGAACTGGTCGCCGCCCTCGTGCCCGCCGTGAAGGATGCGGACTGCGACGTGGTGGTATGCGTGCCCGCGACGGATTTTGCCGCCGTAAAGGAGGCCGCCCAGGGCAGCAACATCCATCTGGGCGCACAAAACGTGCATTTTGCCAAGAGCGGCGCCTATACCGGCGAACTCAGCGCCGACATGCTCAAGGCCTGCGGCGTGGAGTATGTGGTTATCGGCCACAGCGAGCGCCGTCAGTACTTTGGCGAAACGGACAAGACCGTGAACCTCCGTGTGCGCGCGGCGGTGGATGCGGGCCTGACCCCCATCATTTGCGTGGGCGAGCTCAAGGATGAGCGCGAGAGCGGCTACACCGATACCATCGTGGAGTATCAGACCCTGATGGCGCTGCATGGCCTGACCGATGAGCAGATCAAGAATGCCGTGATCGCCTACGAGCCCGTCTGGGCTATCGGCACCGGCCTCACCGCCACTGACGAGCAGGCGAACGAGACCATTGGCGTGATTCGCAAGGCCGTCGCCCGCAAGTACGGCCAGGATGTGGCCGATGCGGTGCGCATCCAGTATGGCGGCAGCATGAACCCCAAGAATGTCAAAGGGCTCATGGCGCAGCCCGAAATCGACGGTGGCCTCATCGGCGGTGCCAGCCTCAAGGCCCCCGACTTTACCCAGGTGGTTCTCTACAACAAGTGACCAGAGAAAAAGGAGCAGCTAAACCATATGCAAAAAACCATGACGGCCCTTATCATCATGGACGGTTTCGGCATCAACCCCGCTCATGAGGGCAATGCGATCTATCAGCAGGGCACGCCCAGGCTGGACGCGCTCATGGCCCGCTATCCGCACACCAAACTGGGTGCAAGCGGTATGGACGTGGGTCTGCCCGATGGCCAGATGGGCAACAGCGAGGTCGGCCACCTCAACATCGGTGCGGGCCGTATCGTCTATCAGGAGCTGACCCGTATCACCAAGGACATTCAGGACGGGACGTTCTTTGAAAAGGCACCGCTGATTCATGCCATGGACACGGCCAAGGAAACCGGAAAGAGCGTTCATCTGATGGGCCTGGTCAGCGATGGCGGCGTGCACAGCCACAATACGCATCTGTATGCCCTCTTGGAGATGTGCAAGCGCCGTGGAGTGAAGAAGGTTTATGTGCATTGCTTCCTGGATGGGCGCGATGTGCCGCCCACCAGCGGCATCGACTATGTGCGCGAGCTTCAGGCCAAGATGGACGAGATCGGCGTGGGCAAGATCGCCACGGTGATGGGCCGTTACTGGGCCATGGACCGCGACAACCTGTGGGATCGCGTGCAGAAGGCCTATGACGCCATGGTGCTGGGTCAGGGCCAGGCGACGGCGGAAACTGCCGTGCAGGCCGTGGAGCAGAGCTATGCCAAGGAGGAGACGGACGAGTTCGTCAAGCCGACCGTTGTGCTGGAAAACGGCCAGCCCGTGGCCACGATCGGCGAGGGGGACAGCGTGATCTTCTTTAACTTCCGCCCCGACCGTGCCCGCCAGCTCACCCGCACCTTCATTCAGCCCGATTTTACCGGCTTCCCGCGCGGGAAGGGCTATTTCCATGTCAACTTTGTCAGCATGACGCAGTATGACGAGACCTTTACCGGTCTGGAGGTAGTCAATCCGCCCGAAACGCTGAAGAACACCCTGGGCGAGTACCTCTCCAAGCTGGGCAAGACGCAGCTACGCATTGCGGAAACCCAGAAGTACGCCCATGTTACCTTCTTCTTTAACGGCGGCGTGGAAAAGCCCAACGAGGGCGAGGACCGCGTGCTGATTCCCTCCTCCAAGGTGGCTACCTTTGACATGAAGCCCGAGATGTCCGCCTACGAGATCACGGACAAGGCGATTGAGCTCATCAATGAAAAGAAGTACGACGTGATGATTCTCAACTTCGCCAACTGCGACATGGTGGGCCATACCGGCGTGATGGAGGCGGCCATGAAGGCTGTCGCCGCCGTGGACGAGTGCGTGGACCGCGTGGTCAAGGCCGTTCTGGACAACGGCGGGCGTGCTTTCGTCACGGCCGATCACGGCAACGCGGACCAGATGGTGGACCCCGAAACGGGAGAGCCCTTCACCGCTCATACCACCAACCCCGTGCCCTTCATTGCGATCGGACCGGAAATGGTGGGCAAGAAGCTGCGCGAAGGCGGCCGCCTGGCCGATATCGCGCCCACGATGCTGGACAGCATGGGGATTCCCGTACCTGCCGAGATGACGGGTAAATCGCTCATCGTGAAATGACGCACAAGGGATAACCCCCTCAGGCTCTCCGGAGGCAATGCCGCTCCGGAGAGCCTTTTTGCGCGTGGTTGATTGCTGGCAAGCCGGATTTCTTTTGGCATGCAAAAGGCCCCGAAGCTTAGCCGCTTCGGGGCCTTTTTTTCTTTCTGTGGATTATTCCGCGGTGGCTTCCGCGGTGGTTTCGGCGGCGGGCACCTCAAAGGTGGGAGCGAAGCCGCTTTCCACGATCAGGTCGTACACCTTCTGGGTATAGATGACCTGCTCCAGCGCCTTGACCCAATCGGCCTCGGCATTTTCGGGCTTGACCACGATCACGTTTACATACGCCTGGGCCGCCTCGCTGTCAGCGGTCTCGGCATAGAGGCCGTCCACATAGGGGACCAGGTCCACCAGCGTAGCGTTGTTGCCGTTGATCACCGCATAGGCGGCATCCTCGCGCAGGCCGGGGATCTGCTCGGCGGCCACTTCGACGATCTCGAGATTGTAGGGGTTCTCGGCGATGGTTTCCTTGGTGTTGAGGCTCTCCAGCGTGGTGTCTTCGGGGAGGGTAATCAGGCCGGCATCCTCAAGGAGCATCAGCGCACGGTTTTCGTTCACGGCGTCGTTGGGAACCAGAATCTTGTCACCCTCGGCGATGTCATCCAGGCTGGTCTTGGTGCCGGGATAGATGGCCATGGGCTCAAAATGGGTGAACACCACGGGCACCAGCTGCTCCTCTTCGGGGAAGTCCTTGTTATAGCCTTCCAGATAGGGAATGTGCTGGAAGAAGTTGGCCATGACGGAACCGTCCATGGTAGCGGGGTTTTCGGTGGTATAGTCGGCCGTCACAATGAGGTCAAGCTCATAGCCCAAAGCGGCCATATCATCTTTGACGGCTTCCAGTATTTCGATGTGCGGATTGGGGGTGCCAATAATAGAAACGGTTTCAGCAGCAAAGGCGGTAGAAACGCTGATGGCAAGAGCGAGGGAAAGAACCAGGGCGATAACCTTTTTCATGAGGGTCAGTCTCCTTTCCAAAGTTAACGGTGTTTATGGTCCAGGCTTCGCGTGGTGCGCGTGCCGAAGACGGTGATGAACTGTACCAGGAACACCAGCATCAGGCTGGCGGAGTACATCATGTCGTACTTGCGGATATTGAGGCCCTTGACGATGGCCAGGGTACCCAGGCCGCCGCCGCCGATGGTGCTGGCCAGTGCCGTATAGCCCAGAATGGTGGTGATGCTGATGGCAGCGCCATTAACCAGGGAGGGCAGGGCCTCGGGCAGGAGCACCTTGAAAATGATCTGCCGGTTGGTGGAGCCCATGGATTGCGCGGCCTCGATGATGCCGTGATCCACCTCGGCAAGGGAGCTCTCCACCATGCGGGCGATGTAGGGGAAGGCGCTGATGACCAGCGGGAAGATGACCGATCTTGTGCCAATGGAGCTGCCCATCACCAGGCGGGTGACGGGGAAGAGCACCGCGATCATGATCACGAAGGGAATCGAGCGCAGGAAGTTGATCGCCACACCCAGAATCGCGTTGAAGGTGACAGCGGGCATGATGCCGCCACGGCGGGTCACCACCAATAGCACGCCCAGCGGCAAGCCGATCAGATAGGCGATGGCGCTGCTCCACAGGGTCATGTACAGCGTTTCCACCGTACCTTCCCACAGCATGGGCAACAGCTGATCCCAGGTCATGGCACATGCACCTCCTCTACGGTCAGGCCCTCAAGGGCCAGGTACTCCATCACGCGCTTGACGTCCTCGGGGTCCTGCGGGCGGGCAATGAGCATCTGCCCGTAGGCCTTCTGGTTGAGCTGGCGGATGTCGGCGGAGAGGATGTTGACATCCAGCCCACAATCCTTGACCAGCTTGCTGATGATGGGCTTTTCGGCGGCCTCGCCGTCAAAGACGATGCGGATGGCCGGCTGCGGGGGAATTTCCTCCTGCTCGGGCAAAATGCCAAACAGCCTGCGGCCCGCGGCTGACTTGGTGTGCATGAACACATCGTCCACGGTGCCCTGCTCGGCGAGCTTGCCGCCATCCAGAATGGCCACTTTGTTGCAGATCTGGCGGATCACGGCCATTTCGTGGGTGATGAGCACCACCGTGATGCCCAGCTCCCGGTTGATCTTTTGCAGCAGCGAAAGGATGCTCTGCGTGGTCATGGGGTCCAGGGCGCTGGTCGCTTCGTCGCAAAGGAGCATTTCCGGATCGCTGGCCAGGGCGCGGGCAATGGCGACACGCTGCTTCTGACCGCCGCTGAGCTGGGCCGGATAGGCGCTGGCCTTGTCCTCCAGCCCTACGATCTTTAGCAGCTCGATCACGCGCTCGTTGGCCTGCTTCTTGGGCACCCCGGCGATTTCCAGCGGGTAGCGCACGTTTCGCGCCACGGACTTTTGCATCAGAAGGTTGAACTGCTGAAAGATCATCGCCATGCGGCGGCGGGTCTGGCGAAGCTGCTGCTTGCTCATGGCCAGAATGTTTTCGCCGTCGATGAAGATCTGCCCGTCGGTGGGGGTATCCAGCCGGTTGAGGCAGCGGATCAGCGTGCTCTTGCCCGCGCCGCTCATGCCGATGATGCCGTAGATATCGCCCTTGTCAATGGTCAGGCTGATGTTGCTCAGGGCGTGAACCTCGCCGCCGGGTATGGGGTAATCCTTGCACAGGCCGCGTATCTCGATCTGCGGTTTCTGCTCCATCCTCTGCACACCTTTCTCATGGTCAGCCGATGAAAAAACCCACTTCGCGCATTTGCGAAGCGGGCTTCAATGGCATGACACCTGTCAAGCGACGCAACACAAATAGCACGGGCTGAAATCGCACGCGCACATCATGTTCATTCGCATGGCACATAGGTTCGTCACGGGCGACTCCTCCCTTCGCTCACATTGCGCAGTTTGAGATTGGTGGCATGTTACCACAGATTCTGCGGATTGTCAACCGGTTTTGGAAAAAAGGAAACGATTTATACAATCAAAGTACAATCGTTCGGATGGGATCACTCGTCGCTTTTGGCCTCGTCGCGGGCTTCACGCGCGCTGATATGCTTTCGGAGGAGAAGGTTGATATACTGCGAAAAGGAACGGTCCGTTTCCTCGGCAAAAAGGCGAATCTTTTCGATGACATCCTCATCCAGCGTGATGCTAACTTTCTTTTTCAAAGGTCGCACTTACTATCACCTCATAGTACATGATAGTATAATGCAATATTTTATATTGAAATATGCCACCAAGTATGATAAAGTAAGACAAAAGGAGAGACAAAGTAATGCAATTATTTGACGCAATCGAAAACTGCTTCCCCGCGATGGAGAAGCAGTATCAGGAAATCTGTCCGCCGCCGGAGGATTTCTGGCCCCCGGTACTGATGGAGCGCGCGCTGCGGGAGGAAATGGTGGACTGGACGCAGATGCACCTGCTCACCCCCGGCCTGACCGCCCTGTTTGAACGAGCGGGCGTAACAGACCGGGGCATGATGGCGCGCACCATGGTGCAGTGGTTCTACTACGACAAATACAGCTGCGAATAGTCTCGCTCAGCCGTGCAGGTACTGGTTCTGCTCTTGAGTGAGCGTATCAATCTTCACGCCCAGCGCGGTCAGCTTGCGAAGCGCCACCTCGCCGTCGATGTCGCGGGGCACGTCGTAGAGCGCGGGCGGCATCTCGCGGCCCTTCTGCGCCAGACGCAACGCGCACAGCGCCTGAAGGGCGAAGCTCATGTCCATGATTTCCACCGGATGTCCGTCGCCCGCGGCCAGGTTCACCAGCCGGCCCTCGGCCAGCAGGAACACGGTACGGCCGTTATCCAGGCGGTAGCCTTCGATGTTCCTGCGCGCCTCGTAATGCTCCACGGCCATGGCGCGCAGGCCCGCCACGTTCACCTCCACGTCGAAGTGGCCGGCGTTGCACATCATGGCGCCGTCCTTCATCAAAAGCATATGGGCGGGGGTCACCACGTCGCGGCAGCCGGTCACGGTGATAAACAAATCGCCCAGCGGCGCTGCCTTCTCCATGGGCATCACGGTGAAGCCGTCCATCACAGCTTCGATGGCGCGGACAGGGTCTACCTCGGTCACGATCACCCTGGCGCCCAAGCCCTTGGCGCGCATGGTCACACCCTTTCCGCACCAGCCGTATCCGGAGACAACCACGGTAGATCCGGCCACGTTCAGGTTGGTGGTGCGCATGATGCCGTCCCACACGCTCTGGCCGGTGCCGTAGCGGTTGTCAAAGAGATGCTTGCAGTCCGCGTCGTTGATGCTGAACATGGGGAAGTTCAGCTTGCCCGCGGCCGCACGGCTGCGCAGGCGGATCACGCCGGTGGTGGTTTCCTCGCAGCCGCCGCGCAGGTTTTCGGCCCATTCCGGGTGTTCCTCGTGCAGAATGTGCACCATGTCGCCGCCGTCATCAATGAGCACGTCGGGCTTTTCGCTCAGGGCGCGGCACAGATAGTCGTGGTATTCTTCCGCGGTGCAGCCGTGGGTGGCGTAGACGGTCACGCCGCTTTCGCTGAGCGCAGCGCATACGTCGTCCTGGGTGGAGAGGGGATTGCTGCCCGTCGCAAAGACGTCGGCGCCGCCCTGATGCAGCACCTGGGCCAGATAGGCGGTCTTGGCCTCCAGATGAATGGAGACGGCCACCTTCAGCCCTTCCAGCGGGCGGTCGCGCTTCAGGTCCTGCGCAATGCCATCCAGCACCGCCATGTGGCGGCGGGCCCATTCGATCTTCTGCCGCCCCTGCGGCGCGAGGGATGCGTCCCGGATGATGGATGCCATGAAACTCACCTCATAATCAGATCATAGAGAGGGAAGTAAAGAAACGGAACCACGATGGCGGGCAGGAGATTGGCCACCTTGATATCCTTCTCCAGCAGCATATTCACGCCGATGCCCATGATGAGCAGCCCGCCCACGGCGCTCATTTCGGTGATGACCGCGTTGCTGAGCAGGGGGGCCACGGCGTTGCCCAAAAGGGCGATCGCTCCCTGATAGATCAGCACCGGCACAGCGGAGAGCATTACGCCAATACCCAGCGAGCTTGCGAAGATGACCGCTGTTACGCCGTCCAGCGCGGCCTTGGCGATCAAAGTGGAATGGTCGCCGCGGATGCCGCTGTCCAGCGCGCCCACCACGGCCATGGCGCCCACGCAGTAGACCAGGCTTGCGGTGACAAAACCCTTGGCAAAGGTGCTGCCCTCATCCTCGCCGCGGGTGAGCTTGCGCTGCGCCCACTGGCCCAGGCGGTTCATCCTGCCGTCGATGTCGATCAGCGCGCCTGCCACGCCGCCCAGCACCATGGAAAGGATGACAAGCAGCGTATTGTCCGTTTCAATCGCGCCCATGAGGCCAATGAGAATCACGCTCAGCCCCACGCCCTGCATCACCGTATGGGATACGGCGGGCTTCATTCCGCGCCGCAGCAAGAGGCCCAGACATGTGCCCAGCACGATGGCCGCGCAGTTGATCAGTGTACCGATCAAGAAATCGCCTTCTTTGATTTCAGAATGGCCGCACGCAAAAAACCGCCGGAAAATTGCGGCGGCTTTTTGCTCTTGGGCAAGATTTACTGCGCGGCCGCCGCGGTTTCCACGGGGTACACGCTGACCTGCTTCTTGTCGCGGCCCTTGCGCTCGAAGCGCACGATGCCGTCCACCTTGGCGTAGAGGGTATCGTCGCTGCCGATGCCCACGTTCAGGCCGGGATGGATGTGGGTGCCACGCTGGCGCACAAGGATGTTGCCGGCGAGGGAGAACTGACCGTCGGCGCGCTTGGGCCCAAGGCGCTTGCTTTCGCTGTCGCGGCCGTTACGGGTGGAGCCCATACCTTTTTTATGGGCGAAAAACTGAAGATTCAGCTTCAACATGATGATGTTCCTCCCATCAGATGATTTGTAAATAGGATGGATACTGCGCCGCAATATCGAGGAAACCCTGCTCTGCCGTGCGCAGGATGATCCGTGCGTCGTGCTCGCTGGCGGGGGAAAGCCCACCGGGGAGCGCAACCTGGATCATGACGGGCCTTTCCGAATGGGACACGTTGGGACATATGCCCGCGACGCTTTCCAATGCATTGGCGCAGGTGGTGATGAGCACGCTGGCGGCCGCGCATACGATGTCCTCACCCGCGGGTGCATATCCCGCATGGCCGCTGACCCGGATGCCGCACAGGCCGCGTGCGTCCCGCAGAAAGGAGACGGTGGTCATCAGCCCACCGCGGTGATCTCCACCTTGGTATACGCCTGACGGTGACCCGCCTTGCGATGATAGTTCTTCTTGCTCTTGTACTTGTAGATGATGATCTTTTCGCCCTTGACCTGCGCCAGAACCTTGCCCTCAACCTTGGCACCGGCCAAAGTGGGCGTACCGACTTCCACGCCCTCGTCAGAGCCCAGCATCAGCACGTCGAAGCTGACCTTGCTGTCCACTTCCTGGTCCAGCTTTTCCACGTAGATAACGTCCCCCTGGGACACACGATACTGCTTGCCACCGGATACGATCACAGCGTACATGGCAAAGCACCTCCTGAATGATCTCGCCAAGCGACAAGGTGGCGCGTTTAGGCGCACTTCAAAACCCCGCTTGAGCGGCTTACCGAATAAAATTATCATAAAACCCGTGAGCTGTCAAGGGTTTTGCCGAAATTTCGGCGTTTTGAGGCGTTACGCAATCGGAATTTCCGCTGCCTGTGCAATGGCGTATACATACCCGCGGAAGGAGCGGGAAAACCCTTCCACCACCTGTCTGGAAAACGGGCCCGCCGGATCGGACAGGCTGGCAGTCAGCTTATCGCGCAGCTCGCGGCGCACGGACTCGCTCCTCAGGCGCTTTTCCAGATTGACCCGCCGGAGTACAAGCGGCACGTCGGCGCGCATCAGCGCCCCGGACACCGCGTTCCATCCCAGAAGCGACGCTACCGCACCCACGGCCACCCCCGCCACAAAGCCCAGCGGCCCCGTGGCGATCAGGGCGATGCCGCCGCCGCCGCAGAGCAGACCCGCCGCCACGCTCACGATCACGCCCAGCACCGCGCCCATCAGTGAGAGACCCATCCAGCTGCCCGGTTTGAGCTGCACGCTGGCGGCGCCGGTGGCGGTCAGATCCAGCTGCATCTGACGGCGTGGGACCTCGAAGCGGTCACAGATGGGGTCCACCATGGCCTGAAGGCGGTCCGTGAGCGAAGAAAGCCACACCCGCACGGCGGGCGCGAGCGTCTCTTCGGCCAGGGGCGAAGAGAGAATCCGCTCCACGCGCGCGCCAATACGGTCGTTCATCTCGCCCAGGGTGCGGATCTCCCCGCGCTTCCACTGCTGTGCGAGGGGGATGGCTGCCTCGTCCACAATCAGATCGCAAAGCAGCTTTGCTACTGCCGGAATCAGCGCGGGCAGGGACTCAGAGGCAATGGCGCTCACGCGCGCGTCGGTGATCTCCTCGCGGATGGCCTTGCGAAAGGCGCGCAGGTTTTCATCCACCCAGCCCGCGTAGGCCAGGCCCTTGGCGATGGAGAACTCCGGTTCCGGGCAGCTGACCACGACGGCGGCGGGGAATCTCTCCTGGCATGCCTCACGGAAAAACGGCATGCGCGAAGCGCCACCGGTCAAAAGCAGCAGTTGGGGAGGACGCTCCGACGTGAGCCGGGCGGCGTTGTCCAACGCCTCCGATACGGCCTGCGAAAAGGACCGCCCGTCCAGCTCCGGCAGGGGATCGTCCACCAGATGGGAGACTTCCTCGTTGTCGATTTGGAGCGTGAGGCGCTGCACGCCGTCGTAGCAGACCCGAAGCGTTTTTTTGGCCACCGGCGCGGCCTCGGTGGCCAGCCGGGTAAAATAATCCTCCTTGAGACGGCGCGCCTCAATTTCCAGATAGCTGTACCAACTGCGGCTTTCCGAAAGCACGCTGCGCAGAGCAGCACGGTCGCGGCTTCGCTCCACCGCGCGGCGAAGCAGCGCCGCATCCAGAAGGCCGCCGCCCAGCGCCGTTTCGCCAAAGGTGCCCACGCCCGTTTCGCGTCCGTCTACGATATAGGCAAAATCCAGCGTGGAACTGCCGATATCCACCACCAGCGCGCTTTCGTTGAGCACATCCACATCCAGCGCGACAGTGCGGGCGTACTTGGCATAGAGAAACGCCGCCCGCGATTCTGAAATCACCTGCGGATTCTCCACCCCCGCGCGTACCAGCAGATCGCGGTAGCGGGTGCGCGCAGCCGTGTTCCAGCCGGCCGGGCAGCCCACCACGAAGCGGTCGTCCGGACGCAGCGCGCCGGATTGGCGCAGGTCGCTCAGCACGCCCCGGACAAAGCGCACCACATCCTCGTAACTGGCAGGATCGGTCGTAAAGCGGCTTTTGAAGCGCACGCTCAGATCCTGAGCCAGCGCGTCGATCAGGGCACGGTCGCCCACCACGATTTCGCCGCCCAGGAGGCCTACGGCGCTGAGCAGACTGGCGCTGCCGCATACGGGCAGAATCACCGGTTCAATGAGAGAGCCATGTTCAAAGGCGGCGACGGCGCTTTCACCGTCGCCCATATCAAAACCGATATATCGCATAGAAATCACCTTTCCGGCTCAGGCGGCGTCCGTGCGCACGGCGGCCGTGCCGCGCCTGAGAAGCCGCCGGTCCTCCAGGGACACGATGGCGGGCGACAGCGTGCGTGTTTCGGACTTGCTGGGCAGGGCGTTGAACAACCGCCGGTTTTCTTCGGTATAGTCCAGCGCGGTCAGGCCCATGACGGCGAGCATCTTGCGGGCCGCCTCACCGGCTGCTTCGGGAACTTCGCCGTCGCATTCGTATAGTGCCTCCATCAGATCGGCGGCGCGCGCCAGCGTGGAGGCATCGGCGGTTTGGAGGCCTCCGCGAAGCTGCTCGTTGAGGTAGGCAAGGTCGTTGAGCGAGCGGTCGATGGCGCGCATCTGCCGGTCCATCAGCGTGAGGAGGCGCTCCACATCGGGCTTCAGGACCACGCGCACCTCGTCCTCCGGCGCGGTGGGACGCCGTCGCTCCCGCACAAGCGCCCATGCGCCTGCCAGCAGCGCCGCCAACGCGAGAAGCCAGCCCAAAGCGAGACCCTTGAGGTAGCAATAGCCTCCCAGCGCAAGCTGCACCAGCAGCGCCGCGCCCCAAAGCGCGATGCCGCCGCGTGCAGCGGGCTTGTCCGCCTGCCGCCGGGGTGTCCATACCTGCGCGGATGTCTGACAGTCCACAAGGTCCACCGAGGTTTTGAGCTGGCTCATCAAAACGCCCGCCTGCTGCCGGAGCACTTCGTCGGTCATTTCGGCCAGGGCGTTTTGTTCGGTTTGCAAAAGAGCATGGCGCACCCGGTCCGCTGCGCCCGCAGGATCGGTCTGCTCTTCCAGCGCGGCGCGCAGCGCCGGCTTTTGCGCCTGCCAGTGATCAAATACGTTCGTCATGATAATAAACCTTTCGGCGGGGCCGCTTGAGCAAGGAAGGGAAAAGTCCCGCGCTCCGCCATGATATCACAGGAAACGTGCGTTTCCCACAGACAAAGTTTGCAAGAGGGGTTACAGCGCCTTTAAAGTGGCCAACTCCTCCGGAGTCAGCTCGCGCCACATGCCGCGCGGCAAATCGCCCAGACGAAGGGGGCCGAAGCGGATGCGGCGCAGCAGCACCACCTGATGTCCCACCTGCTCCACCATCTTGCGCACCTGGCGGTTGCGCCCTTCATGGATGGTAACCAGCATGTCGGTGTAGAGGGGCTTGACGGACAACAGCTTCACTTTGGCGCGCGCAGTGCGGCGGCCGTCCACCATCACGCCGTTTTCCAGGCGGCGCGCCTCCTCGGGCGTAACCTGGTTGCTCACGCGCGCCAGATACACCTTTTCCACCTCGCGCGAGGGATGGAGCATGCGCTCGGTCAGCTCTCCGTCGTTGGTGAGCAGGAGCAGGCCCTCGCTGTCGTAATCCAGTCGGCCCACGGGATAGAGCCGCACGGGAAAATCCCGAAACTTGTCCAGCACGGTAGCCCGGCCTTCCGGGTCGGTTACGGTGGTCACTTCCCCGGCGGGCTTGTGGTACATGATGTAGCATTTCTCCGCTTCCGGCAGGGCCGGGCGCCCGTCCACCCGCACGTCCTGTCCCGGTTCCACCTGCGCGCCCATGTGGCTGATGACCTGTCCATCCACGGTGACGCGCCCTTCGGCCATCAGTTTTTCGGCCGCACGCCGCGAAGCCACGCCGCACGACGCCAGATACTTTTGTAAACGCATACTTGCCTCCTGCGCGAAGGATTATCCGCGCAGGTTCAGCATAGCAGAAACGCAGGAGATTGGCAAGCAGCGCTTTACTTGGCTCCGGCAGCGTGATACAATAAATACCGGCATTTTGTGAAACGGAGGTACCATGCAGATGATTTCATTTGGCACGGGCGGATGGCGCGCCATTATCGCCGATGGGTTTACCAAACTCAATGTGCAGAGGCTTGCGCGGGCGCTGGCGCTGCGCATGAAGGCGGAGGATGTACAGGACAAGAGCTTCTGCATCGGCTATGACCGCCGGTTTTTGAGCCGTGAAGCGGCGCAGTGGGCGGCAGAGGTACTGGCGGGGGAGGGAATCCATGTGCTGTTCATCAGCCGGGAAGCGCCCACGCCTCTGATCATGTTCACGGTCCAGTATTACGGTCTGGACTACGGCATGGCAGTTACGGCCAGCCATAACCCCGCGATCTACAACGGCGTGAAGGTGTTCACCAAGGGCGGGCGCGACGCGGAGGAGTCCGTGACCAACGAGCTGGGCGAAGCCGCCAACCGCGTTGCCGAGGAAGATATCCACATCATCCCCTATGATAAGGCCGTGGCGGCGGGACTGGTGCAGGAGATTAACCCGCAGAATCCGTACCTGGACGCCATCATCCGTGGCGTAAATATGGATGCCATCCGAAGCCGTGACCTGCATATCATTCTGGACCCGATGTACGGCGTGAGCCGCACGTCGCTGCAGACCATTCTGCTCACGGCCCGCTGCGATGTGAACGTCATTCATGAGCGGCATGACACGCTCTTTGGCGGCCGCCTGCCCGCGCCGAATGTGCAGACGCTGGGCGCGCTGCGGGCCGCAGTGCTGGAGCAGCACGCGGATCTGGGCATCGCCACCGACGGCGACGCAGACCGTCTGGGCATCATCGACGACGAAGGCCGCTTTGTCCATCCCAACCAGATTCTGGTGCTGCTGTACTACTATCTGCTCAAGTACAAGGGCTGGCATGGACCTGCCGTGCGCAACCTCGCCACCACCCATCTTCTGGACCGCGTGGCGGCGGCCTTTGGCGAAACCTGCTACGAGGTGCCGGTGGGCTTCAAGCACATTTCCGCAGGCATGCGCGAGCACAACGCCGTCATCGGCGGCGAAAGCAGCGGCGGCCTGACTGTGCGCGGCCATATCAACGGCAAGGACGGAATCTATGCTGCCACGCTGCTGGTGGAGATGCTCAGCGTGACCGGCAAGAAGATGAGCGCCCTGATGCGGGAAATCTACGACGAATTCGGGACAGCCTACATGACCGAGCGCGACTGGCCCTTCGATGAGGAAACGAAGCAGCGGCTGAATACGCTGCTCATGCTGGATAAAAAGCTGCCGGATTTCCCCGTGCCGGTGAAGAGCGTGAACTACATGGACGGCTGCAAGGTGCTCTTTGACAATGGCTGGCTCATCGCACGATTCAGCGGTACGGAACCACGCATCCGCATCTTCTGCGAAATGCCCACCCGCGAGGAGGCAGAGCGCCTCACGGGCGTGATGGCCGCGTTTTTGCACCTGCCCACGCCCTGATCGGTGAACGAAAAAAGGCTTCCGGACCCTGCCCTAAGGTCCGGAAGCCTTTTTGTTGTGACATCACCCGCGAAGCCGCCCTACGGCGGCAAAGATCAGGAACGCCAGAATGTTGGCCACGACCACCGTGGCTCCGGCGGCGGTGGAAAGCAGGTAGCTTGCGCACAGCCCCACAAAGAAGCATACCACCGATACCGCCGCGGCGCACAGCGTCACGCTTTTGAAGCTGCGGCATACGCGCATGGCGGTCAGCGCCGGGAAGATGATCAGGCTGGAGATCAGCATGGTGCCCATTACCCGCATGCCCAGTACGATGGTCACGGCGGTGAGCAGGGCCAGGAGCATGTTGCAGGCCTCCGCATGTCCACCCGTGGCGCGGGCGAAGGTTTCGTCAAAGGTTACGGCAAAGATGCGGCGGTAAAACAGCACAAACAGCATAAGCACCGCCGCCGCCAGCACGACGCTCAGGGTTACGTCCTCCCCGCTCATGGCCAGCATGCTGCCAA
This sequence comes from uncultured Eubacteriales bacterium, assembly GCA_900540045.1. Lineage (GTDB taxonomy): Bacteria > Bacillota > Clostridia > Christensenellales > Aristaeellaceae > Limiplasma > Limiplasma merdipullorum. The sequence continues at coordinate 31,688 of UQEF01000011.1, forward strand.
ACAGGTAGTTGTTGACATCGCTGGTCATACCGGTGCTCAAGGACAGAACGATCACGCCCACGGCCAGCGCGCCGGTAGAGATCATGGCGATGGCCGCATCCCCCTTGAGCCTGCCGGTGCTGCTCAGGCGCAGCAGCAGAAAGGCCGCCGCGACCACCACCGGGATGGTCACCGCCATGGGGGCCATGCCCAGGGCCGTGGCGACCGCCAGCGCGCCAAAGCCCACGTGGCTCAAGCCGTCGCCAATCATCGAATAGCGCTTGAGCACCAGGCTTACGCCCAGCAGCGCCGCGCACAGCGATACCAGCAAGCCCACAATGAGGGCCCGAACCATAAATTGATAGCTGAACATGGTGGAAAGCATCTCAATCACGCGACTCACCTCCCGCAAAGGACCTGCCAAGGGGGGAGAGGCGGTACGCATCCGGCGTGCCCAGGAAGGTCGCGCCGTGGGCCATGTGCAGGATGCGGTCCGCATAGCGGAGCGCAGCGTCCACATCATGGGAGATCATCACGACGGTGAGCCCCCGGTCGCGGTGCAGCATGGCGATTACTTCATATAACTCGCGCGTAACCACCGGATCAAGGCCTGCCACCGGCTCGTCCAGCAGCAGCAGGCTGCGCGTGGCACACAGCGCGCGCGCCAGCAGGGCACGCTGTTGCTGTCCGCCGCTCAGGCGCATGAAGCTGCGGTCCCGAATGTCCGCAATGTCCATCAGCGCCATGTTTTCCTGGGCGGTTTGACGCATGGCGCGGGTCAAAAAGGGCCCCCGTCCCCGGCAGCCGCTGGTGACAACCTCCCACACGGAGGCGGGAAAGTCATTTTGTACGTCGGTGCGCTGCGGCAAATAGCCGATTTCGGTGCGCCTGAGGCCGTCGCCATAGCGAACGCAGCCCCTCACAGGCGTTATCAGCCCCAGCAGCCCCTTGACCAGCGTGCTCTTGCCCGACCCGTTTTCCCCCACGATGCACAGGTACTCGCCCCGCTCCACCGTCAGGTCCAGCGCATCCACAACCACACGGCCCTCATAGGCAAAGGCCGCCTTTTCGCAGGTGATCAGCGCCATCAGTCAAGAGCCTCCTTCAGCGCCGCCACGTTGTTCCACATCAGGGACAGATAGGTGGCGCCGGCATCCAGCTCCTCAGCCGACACGTTGTGGCAGCTGTGGAACAGAAGCTCTCTCGCCCCGGTTTCCTCGGCCAGAACGTCGGCAGTCTTGCGGCTGGAAAACTCGATATAGAAGATCACAGGGATCTGCTCAGCCCGTATGGTGTCCACCAGGGAGATCACCGTGCGCACGCTGGGCTCGCTGTCCTCACTGCAGCCGGGAAAGGCCGCGTCATAGCGCAGGTGGTAATCGTGCGCAAAGTAGCGGAAGGGGAAACGGTCGCCAAAGACGATCAGGTCGCGCTTGCCATCGGCCACCGTTTCTTCAAAAGCCGCATCTAGCTCCTTGAGGCCGGCCAGATAGGTGGAAAGCGCGCCTTCATATGCCTGCGTGTTCTGGGGAGCGATGTCGCACAATGTGGCGCACAGCTGCTGGACGATCAGCATCGCGTTTTTGGGCGAGGTCCATACGTGTTCGTCCATTTCGGCCTCTTCTTGGCCATGCTCGTGCGCTTCCTGTTCCATACTGGCGGAGGTTTCCTCAGCCAACAGGGTCACGCAGTCCGTCAGGCGGAAGGTGCGGGGCGCATTTTCTCCCATGGAGGCGAGGATCTCTTCCACCCAGTGGTCACTCTCGCCCCCGGCATAAAGAAAAAGATCCGCCTGCTGAATATCGATGATGTCCCTGGGCGAAGGCTCATAGCTGTGGCTTTCGCTTCCGGGGGGCAGAAGCAGGCGCACCTGCGCCGTATCGCCAGCCAGCTGGCGGGCAAAGTCATAGGCAGGGAAGATCGTGCACACGATGGACAGCGGCGCTTCCGAGGCAAGGGCGGACGGGGCGCAGGCTGCGCAGAGCAGCGTTGCACAGCAAAGGAACATAAACAGACGGCGGATGGATTTCATGGAGCTCCTCATTTCGCATGTTTTTTCCGGCAGGCTTCGCATAGGCCGTACAGGACGGTCTGGCTTTCATCCAGGGTGAAACCGTGGTGCTGGCCAAGGTGACGGGCAAAAGCCTCCGCCTCGTCGCAGTGCAGGTGCGCCAGGGCTCCACAGTCCACGCAGCGGATGTGCAAATGGCTTTGTGTACATGGGCTGTGCTGATAGCGGGCGGCTTCCCCGCTTTCGTGAGGGGCGTAGCGCCTTAGCCGCCCTGTCTGACACAGCCGGGAAATGGCGCGGTACACGGTGGTTTTGCTTACATCTGAACCGGCTTTGAAAAGGGCCTGATAGGCCTCCTCGACCGTGAGGCATTCCTGCGGACGAGAGGCAAACAGCGCGCACACGGCCTCCTGCTGCCGGGTTTGATAGGTACCGCGCTGCGACATGATGCGCGACTCCTTTCAGACGGAAGTGAAAATGAAATTCATTTTCGAATTGGCAGTATACAGCGATTCTCTGATCCTGTCAAGAGGTGCAGGGGTTTTTCCGGGCGCATTCTGCCGAAAAAAACCGGTCTGCATTGCATGCACCGGTCAACTATGCTATACTACGCACGGTGGACTGGATGTCCGCCTACTTTTGGGGAACAGGAGCATTCTATGAACAGGAAACCAAATGCGGAAAGGCTGCTGAGCTTTCTGTTTTTGCTGATCACGCTGGGCGTGGTGCTGTATGTGGGCTTCAGCGGCAATGATCTGGAGGCGCTGGGGGAAGCGCTTCGTACCATGAGCCCCGCCTATCTGTTTTTGTGCCTGCTCAGCTGGATACTCTATGTTCTGACCGACGCGCTTGCCATCCATCATTTTCTGCGTATGCAGGGATGTCCCATCCGGCTGTGGCAGAGTCTGCGCGCCGCCATGACGGGCATTTACTACAGCAACGTCACCCCGGGCGCCACAGGGGGCCAGCCGATGGAGATGTACTGCCTTCACAAGTACGGCGTCAGCATCGGGGTAAGCGGTTCGGGCATGGCGGTCAAGTTTATCGTGTTTCAGGTGGTGCTGCTGGTGACGGGCGCGGTGCTGTGGATAGCGCATGGCGGCTTTGTGGACGCTCATACGCAAGGCAGCAAGTGGTTCATCCTGATGGGATATGTGGTCAATTTCTTTTCCGTCGGAATGGTGGCGCTGATGGCCATCAGCCAGCGGGCGGTGCGTTGGGTGATTGAAAAATGCATCCGGCTTGGCGTGCGTGTGCGCCTGTGCAAGGACCCTGACGCCTCGCGCAGGAAATGGGAGAACCACTGCCAAAGCTTCTTGAGCAGCGTGCATCTGGTTATTCGCCATCCCAAGGACGTGATCATACAGTGCCTGATTGCGCTGGGACAGCTGATGTCTCTGATGCTGGTGATCATTGCCATCTATCAGGCATTCGGGCTTTCAGGCATATCGGTGGGGGAACTGCTCGCCATGGGCGTGCTGCTCTATATTGGGGCCAGCTATACGCCGCTGCCCGGCGCCAGCGGCGCACAGGAAGGCGGCTTTGCGGTGCTGTTCCGCGGGATTTTTCCGGATGCGCAGCTGTTTGTGGCACTGCTGATCTGGCGGTTTTCTACTTATTATCTGAGCATACTGGCGGGCGCAGCCCTGACCGTGGCGGAAAACCTCGGAGCGCTGCGCAAAAGACGCACGCAAGAAAAGCGGGAGGGTGTTTCCAACGAATAGGGCGGTTGAGGAAAGGCTGTTTTCTGACCGGGACCTGCGCAGGCTGATTATTCCGCTGGTGATAGAGCAGTTCCTTGCGCTGTTTATCGGCATGGCGGACACCGTGATGGTCAGTACTGTATCCGAAAGTGCAGTCAGCGCAATTTCGCTGGTGGACAGCATCAACGTGCTGCTTACCCAGCTCTTTTCGGCCATGGCTACAGGAGGCGCTGTGGTGGCCGCGCAATACCTGGGCAGAAGGGACAACGCCAGCGCCTGCGGTGCGGCCAAGCAGCTGATGTATGTGGCGACCGCGTTGGCAACGGTGCTGGGCATGCTGGCCATCGTCTTTGCCGATCCATTGCTCAGGCTGTGTTTTGGCGCGCTGCCCGAGGATACGCTTGCATACTGCCGCACCTATTTGTACCTCTCGGCGGTGAGTTATCCGGCGCTTGCGCTTTATAACGGCGGAGCGGCGCTGCTGCGTGCCATGAACAACAGCAAGGCCAGCATGTATACCTCGCTGATGATGAACATCTTTAACGTCGGCGGAAACGCCCTGCTCATCTATGGCCTGAACATGGAGGTCGCGGGTGCGGGTACGGCCTCGCTTCTGGCGCGTATGCTGGGAGCGGGCATCATGGTATGGCTGCTGCTCAACCGCTCGGCCCCCATCCACCTGATTCGCCCCATGCACCCCGAACCCGATGGACCCATGATCCGCCGTATCTTCAGCCAGGGGATTCCCAACGGGCTGGAAAACAGCATGTTTCAAATCGGTAAGCTCATGGTGGCAGGTATTGTGAGCATGTTCGGCGTGTCCATCATCGCGGCCAACGCCATTTCCAACAACATCTCCTCCCTGTGCAACCTTCCGGGCACCGCCGTCGGCCTGGCTATTGTGACGGTGGTGGGGCAGTGTGTGGGCGCGGGCGATGTGCGCCAGGCGCGTTATTATGCCAACAAGCTGATTTTGCTGGTGTATGGCTTTACCATCGCGGTGGATATCGCTTTGTTCATCTTTGCCCGTCCACTGGCGGGGATTTTCAACCTGAGTCCTGAAGCACTGGATGCTTCCGAGGAGGTGCTGCGCTGGTATGCGGTGGCGGCCGCTCTCTTCTGGCCGGCCAGCTTTACGGTACCTAATGCACTTCGCGCCGCGGGAGACGCGCGCTTTACCATGGGCGTATCGGTCTTTTGCATGTGGGTGTTCCGCATCGGCGCGAGCTATCTGCTGGTATATTCGTTTGATATGGGCCTGCTGGGCATCTGGGTGGCCATGTTCATCGACTGGGTGGTACGCGCCACGTTTTTTGTGACGCGCTATCTCGGTTCCAAGTGGCTGACCAAGCGGGTGGTATGAGCGTCCGGCGGCAGCTTTCCTTTGCATATGTATAGGAAGGGTGGCGCATCGACGCTGCTCCCGCCGGTATGCGCTCCGGCAGGCGCAGCTTTTAATCCCCCTTTTTACCGGCGGCTTGCAGAAATACTGCCGCCGGTTTTTTGGGGCAACTGAGCCGTCATAAAACTGATACAATTTGGACGTTTCCAACCCCGTGCGTTTATGGTATACTAACCAAAGTCCCTGCCCGTTTCCCCTTTGAGCGGACAGGCGGCTGCGCGTCATTCTCTACACAGGAAAGGAGGCCGATCCCTCACATGCAGTACAACACGCCGCAGCAGGAGCGCCGTCCCACGCGAATGGATCCCGCCACGCCCACCGTGCCGAGGCCGCGGAAGGACTACGCGCCCAAAAAGCGCAAAAGCCAGCTGCAAAAGGTGCTGCCGCTGCTGCTATTGTTTTCGGCGCTGCTGATTGTGATCTATCTCATCAGCCCCAAAGAGGCTGGCAGGCGGGTTGGGGGAAGCCGCTTTGACGGACTGGTTATCAGCGAGGTGATGGCCGCCAACAACAGCGCCGTACCGGATGAAAACGGCGAGTTCAGCGACTGGCTGGAGCTGTACAACGGCACCGGCGCGGATCTGGACATGGAAGGCGTGATGATTACCAACCGCACCGACCGCATCACCTTCCCATTTCCCAGCTATACGCTCAAGGCAGGGGAACGGGTGATTGTGTTTGCCAGCGACAGTTACCAGCTGGACCCGTCCAAGCCGTTCCATGGCAAGTTCAAAATCTCCTCGGCGGGGGATCATCTCTACCTCTATGATCCCGACATGTACCTCATCGACGAGCTGGCCACGCCTACGCTGACGGCGGATACCAGCTATGCCCTCACCGGTATTGATGAGGACTGCGTGCGTCATTACGAAACCACCACCTACTACAGTCCCGGATACGAGAACACGGAGGAAGGCTTTGTCGAGTACCGATCGGCCAATTCCGTGGAGAGCGGAGCGCTGGTCATCAACGAGGTATGTCCCGACCCCAAGGTGGGTATTCCCGACGAGGACGACGAGATCGTGGACTGGGTGGAACTGAAGAACAACACCGACAGCCCCATCTCTCTGACCGGATATTACCTGAGCGACAAGGAAAACAAGCCCACCAAGTGGCGTTTCCCGGACGGTGCGACCATACCGGCGAACGGCTACTATCTGGTGTACTGCTCCGGCAAGGACAAGCTGCAGCAAAACGGCGTACCCCATACCAACTTCTCCATCTCCGCCGAGCGTGAGAGCGTCGTGCTCAGCGACAGCTACGGCCGTCTGGTGGACCGTGTCAGCATTGAAAACGTGCCGGAGGACTATTCCTACGGACGCAGCGACACGGGTGAATGGAAGCTGTTTGAGCTCAGCACGCCCGGCCAGCCCAACAACGCACAGGGACAGGCGCGCAGCGACGAGATGATGCGCGCCTACAATCCCACCGGCGTCATCATCAGCGAAGTCATGGCCTCCAACGATACCATCGGCCTGGGCCCTACTGCGGCCACTACCGATTATGTGGAGCTTTATAACACGTCTGATCAGACCGTAGACCTCAGTGGCTACGGTCTGAGCGACAGCATCGGCCGCCCGCGCAAATGGCAGTTCCCCCAGGGAACTGCCATTACGCCGGGCGAATACAAGATCATTTATTTGGATGGACAATCAGAACTGTCTACTGTGACGGATCTTCATACCAATTTTTCGATTACCCGCGCAGGCGGTGAAACCATTTGCTTTTGCGACCCCACGGGCCGCGTTTTGGACCGGCTTCCCCTCAGCATGATCCCCACCGATCACAGCTATGGCCGTACCATTGGCCAGAGTGGCTTTTATTACTATGACGTTCCCACGCCCGGCGCAGAAAATGGAACGGGATACTATGGCTACACTCCCAAGCCCTCCCTGTCCCTGCCCGGCGGCGAATATAAAGGCGAAATCGAAGTGACCATCAACGTGCCGGAGGGCACCGTGGTCTATTACACCCTGGATTCCTCCATTCCCACGGAGGAAACCGGCATCCGATACGAAGGCGAGGCGTTCACCTTCAACAAGGTGACGGTGCTGCGCGCCCGCGCCTTCGACCCCAGCGGAACGCTGCAGCCCAGCGAAACCGCGACCGCCACCTACCTGATGAACCTCTATCACGCCTTCCCCATCGTCAGCCTGGTCACCGACCCGGATGAGCTGTGGAATGAGGAGGACGGCATGCTGGCTATTGGCGGCGAGCTGTACAAGGAGCCGGGCAAGCTGCCCTTCAAGCTCACCACCGGCGAATATCCGCTCTATCGCACGGTCGGCAAGGAGGCGCGTCCCGGGCATGTGGAGTTCTATGACAAGGAGGGAAATACCCTCATCGATCAGGACTGCGAGTTCGGCCTTCAGGGCCAGTATAGTCTGGATATGCCGCAAAAGACCTTTAAGGTGCGCGCCAAGGCCAAATACGGCAACAAGTACTTTGACGCCAAGCTCTTTGAGGACCTGCCCTTCACCCAGTACAAGAGCTTCGTGCTGCGCATGGGCGGCAACGACAGCGTATGGACGCGCTTCAATGACGCGTTCCAGAGCCAGCTCATCAAACGCTTCAACGAAGTCAGCGACAATCCCAGCGACGTGCTTTATCAGGAATGGAGACCCGTGGTGGTTTATTTGAACGGCGTGTACTGGGGCCACTATAACATGCGTGAGCGCGTGGACCGCTTCTTCGTGGCCCAGCACGAGGGCCTCTCGCTGGAAGAAGCCGACAACATGGATATTCTGGAATCCAGCGGCACCGTCAATTATGGCAGCAATGAGGAATACAAGGCCATGATCAAGCAGGTGGAGGCTTCCTCGCCCGGCACCAACGAGGAGGACCTGCAGTACATCCTTGACAACATCGACGTGGACAACTACTTCGACTACATGGCCTTTGAAATGTTCTTCGGCAACTCTGACCCCGGCAACATCCGCTATTACAAGCTGGACGGGGAGGGACAGAAGTGGAAGTGGATTTTCTACGATGCCGACTATGGCCTGTTCAACAGCAAATTTGACAGCCCTACCAGCTATCTCAAGGAATCCGGCGCAGGACAGCAGCAGATCAATAACACTTTGATTCGTAAGCTGCTGGAAAACGACGAGATGCTCCACAAATTCCTCACCAGGCTGGGCGAGATCTTCCAGGTGTTTACCACCGATTTCATGACCGAGCTTTTCGATGAGATGGCCGCTACCCTGGAGCCGGAAATGGCACTGCATTTTGCGCGCTGGGCCGAGGAAAATGACAAGAACATCAACATGGATTCGCCCACCACGCCGGAAGGCGCGATGCGCTACTGGAACACCCGCCTGGACTACACGCGCAATGTGCTGAAAAAGCGTCCCACCTATTTCTATGAAATGGTCCAGGACTATTGGAACCTGAGCGATGACCAGATGCTTATTTACTTTGGTCCGAAACCCGAGATGCCTGCGGACGCCATCCTGTAAGGAGATACGCGGAACCGGCATTGCCGGTTGACAAAGCCCCTGCTGTCAGGTATTCTATAGGCTCAAGCCACGAAGGAGGTTACCCGCCCATGACATCCACCGCCCTGTCCCTTGCCACCAGCGCCAGCTCCATCGTTGAGGCCACGGGCCTGGCCGCGCAATTCAAATCCATTGTGCCCAGCGACCTGTTTATCGCGCTGGGACTGGGATTTCTGATCGGCATCGTCATTGCCGTCGTCTACCGGAAAACGTATCGCGGCGTGCTCTACAGCCCGTCGTTTACGCTGACGCTGATCATGCTCACCCTGATCACCACGCCCGTGGTTATGTGCATTAAAAACGACATTGCGCTTTCGATGGGCATGGTGGGCGCACTGAGTATCGTGCGTTTCCGTACCGCCGTCAAGGACCCGCTGGACACGGCGTATATGTTCTGGGCGCTGACCATGGGCATTCTGCTGGGCGCCGGGCTGTACCTGATCGCCGTGATCGTGGTGCTGTGCATCGCCATTCTGATGTTCGTGATTTCCTTTGCCAAACTGACCACGCCCAATGCCTATCTGCTTGTGGTGCATTATGACGAGTTCTGCGAGGCCGCGATTCAGAGCGAATTGAACCGCAGCGTGCGCAGCAGCAAGCTGCGCTCCAAGACCCTCACCCGTGCGGGCGCGGAGATGACCTACGAGGTCCGTATCAGCGAACGCAGCGAGGTCGTCACCCGCATGCTGGACATCGAGGGCGTGCATGACGCCACACTGGTCGCCTGCCAGAGCGAGGTCGGCGCGTAAAGGAGGAAAACGCCATGGCGATTTCCGTACCCCTTCGGCATGAGTTGAAGTTTTTCATATCTCCCCTTGAATATCAGGTGCTCAGCCGGGCGCTTGACCGGGTGCTCTGGCGCGATCGGAACGGCGACGAGAACAACGAATACCACATTCGCTCGCTCTACTTTGACACCCGCTTCAATGACGCGCTGCTGGACAAGATCAACGGCGTGAAGGACCGCGACAAGTTCCGCATCCGCATCTATAATTTTTCGGACAAGCTCATCCGCATGGAATGCAAAACCAAGGTGGGGCAGCTGATTTCCAAACGTTCCATCGCCATTCCCAAACTCCTGGCCGAGCAGCTGATCGCCGCCGATCCCACGGGCCTGGAACGCACGCGAAGCGGCCTTTTACGCGACGTATACCGCGAGATGGCTATCAACGGCCTGCATCCCGTTGTGATCGTGGACTACGTGCGCGAGGCCTATGTGCATCCTGCCGAGGAAGTGCGCATCACCTTTGACAAGCAGCTGCATACGGGCCTTGGCTCCATCGACCTGTTCAACCCCTATGTGCCCACCCTTCCCACCTTCGATCATGACGAGATGATTCTGGAGGTCAAATTCAACCGCGTGATGCCGCCCTACATCCGGGACCTGCTCTGCACCTGCGTAAAAAGCGCGCAGAACAGCGCCATTTCCAAGTACGTCTGGTGCAGGCGCTTTGAAAACTTTGAATAACAAACAACCGGCGTGATTTTCAAAACCACGCCGGTTGTTTCTGTTGCATTAAACTGCTGTGCTCCCATCCCGCACGCGCAGACAGCGGTTAACATGCTCGCTTAGAATCAGCAGCACAATAGCCAGTCCAAGCACATAGGCCGGAAGGAACCCCATGCCCAGAAGACGTGTCAGCGCGCCAGCCAATGGAGGCATGAGCGTGCTGCCCAGATAGGCAAAGGCCATCTGAATGCCCATCACGCTCTGGCTGGCCTGCGGCCCGAAGAGGACCGGCGTGCGGTGCAGCATGGAGGGATAAATGGGCGCAAATCCAAGGCCGACCAGCAGACAGGCAGCCGGCAGCAGGCCATTCAGGGGCGCAAGCAGCATTGCGATGCCTGCGATGGAACAGAGAGCGCCGCTTCGTACCAGCTGCTCCGGACGCATCCGCACAGAAAGAAATCCTGCCAGCATGCGCCCCAGCGTGATGCCCAGGAAGAACAGCGAGACCCAGGAGGCCGCCCTGTCCGCCGGAATGCCGCGCGCGCCGACGAGATAGCTGGCACACCACAGGTTCATCACGCTTTCCGCACCGCAGTAGGCCAACAGCGATACCAATACCGGTCCTGCGAGCGGCAGCCTGACCACTTCACGCAGCTTCATTGGCCGGACACCGGGCGCCTCGCTCTGGTGATCCGTACCGCCTTCCACCTTGCGCCATAGCGGAAGCGAGGCAAACATCACAGCAGCCAGCACGCATTGTGCCGCCGCCATCGCCAGATACCCGCCCCGCCACTGACCCGTCAGCCGCAGCAGCAGACCGATCACAGCCGGGCCCAGAGTGGCGCCCAGGCCCCAGAAGCAGTGAAGCCAGTTCATGTGGCGCGCCTGGTAATGCAGGGCCACAAAGTTGTTGAGCGCCGCGTCTACGGCTCCTCCACCCAGCCCCAGCGGCACACATAAAAGCAGCGTAAGGGAGAACGAGCAGCTAAGCGCCATGCCCAGCATGGCGGCGGCAGTCATCAGCACACTTATGGCGGTGACGCGTGCCGTGCCAAAGCGCGCGATCATCCGCGCGCTGAACAGGCCACTGAGCACCGTACCGGCGCATACCACCGCGCCGAGCAAGCCCGCCAAAGAAAGATCCGCTCCCAGATCGGCATGCATGGCAGGCCAGACCGACCCCAGCAATGAGTCCGGAAGCCCCAGGCTGATGAAAGCCACATAGATCAGAACCAGCAGCGCTGTCAAACCGAATTCATCCTTTCCGGAAGCATTCAAAGGCCGGCGGAGGTTCCGCCGGCATGCATGGTGATCTGAACAGCGGGAACGGCTATTCGAGAGGAGAACCCGCTTGTTTGCGACAGGGCAGAGGGGGATTCAGGCGGACAGAATCAGCTTCGGAAAACGCCGGAGCCTGTTTGTTTATTACGCATACCGCCGCACGATCTCCTCCAGGGAGGCCAGGCCGTTATGGAAGCCGTTGCCGTTATCCATCACCACATCGGCCGCACTTTTGTAGATGGGCATGCGCTCGCTATAGATGCGCTCGATTTCCTCACGGCCTTTTTGGGCCAGAAAGGGACGCTTTTCGGCGCGGATGTCCAGCATGATGTCATCGATGGGACGGTCGATGAGCACAATCAGGCCATGATTGCGCATCAGGCGGCGGTTTTCCTCACGCAGGCACACCCCGCCGCCGGTGGAGATGATGCCCGGCGCGGCATTGACAAGCTGCTGCAAAAGGCGCGTTTCTCCGTCGCGGAAGGCCTGCTCGCCAAAGGTGGTGTAGAGCTGGGCGGTATTCATGCCCGTGGCTTCGGTCAGATAAACGTCCGTATCCAGATAGGGGATCTGCAGCTTTTGGGCCACACGGCGCCCCAGGGCGCTTTTTCCGCTGCCGGGCATACCCACCAAAAAGATATGACGTTCCATCCTACAGTCCTCCTTTGTGCCTTTAGGCGCTTAGCGTGATTGCAGCTTCTGCGGTTCCTGTTTGCGCGATAGCTGGAGTGTGAAGCGGAAGGCCGCCCCGCTCTCCAGCGGCAGCACCTCGATGCTTTGACGGTGCATTTCCATGATCTGTTTACAAATGCTCAGCCCCAGTCCCGTTCCCTTACCGGAAGTATGGGCTTTGTCCGCTTTGTAAAAACGCTCAAACAGGTGCTCGCGATCCTCCGGCGCGATGGGTTCTCCATCGTTCTGGATCACGACGGCTACCGTACTATCATGCAACAAGGATGTGCGGATTGTCAAGTTCCCTTTCTCAAAGATGAACTTGAGGGCATTATCCACAATGTTGTGCACGACCTGCGAAATACGGTCGCTGTCGGCATGTACCAGGCAGGGCTCGGTACAAAAGTCAATCTGCACATTGAGGGATTTTTCCTCAATATCGTTCATTCGGCCGATGAGCACGCGGCGGATGAGTTCGTTGAGGTCAAAGTCGCTCCAGGTCAGCTTGTCCACGCCCTTGTCCATGCGGCTCAGCTGCAAAAGGTCCGCAATGAGTCGCTTCATGCGGTTTGTTTCGTCAAAGACGATTTGCAGATAGCGCGGATATTCTTCCTGCGGGATGGTGCCGTCCAGCATGCCCTCTACAAAACCGTGGATACTGGTCACCGGCGATCGCAGCTCGTGGCTGACGTTGGCCACAAATTCCCTGCGGCTTTCCTCCACCTGCTCCAGCTTCTCGGCCATCACGTTAAAGGCCCCGGCCAGCTGGCGCACCTCGTTGACGCCTGTCACCTGTGCGCGGGCGTTGAGGCGTCCGCGGCTCATTTCCTCGGCCGCGCCGGTGATGACGGTGAGGGGCTTTACGATGCCGCGGGTATAAAACGCCGTGCCGATGATGGCGGCAAGCGCGGCAAAGGCGAAGCCGATGCCAATCTGCAGCAGGAGACCATGGTATTCCGCCTCGATGATCTGCGAGCTGGTGTGGATGAACACCGCACCCAGCACCGTATCATCCTGAATCCAGGGCACAGCCACAGTAAAGACGGGACCCTGCGAATCGTGGGTGATCTGCGTCTGTACCTCGCGGCCGCTGAGAACTTCGATCAGCGCGGCGGACATATCCTCCGGATCCAGCGTCTGCAGCGCGTCCACGCTGCCCTCGATGGCGGACTGCATGTTGTCCATGACGCGGCCGTTTCGGTCCACGATGAGAATGTAGGCGCCATAGTCCTCATATACGGTGCGGGCCTTCCATTGCAGGTAGGCCATGGTGGAGGACTGGATGTTGAGATAATCCGCGATGGTGCTGTCATCAATCCGGCTGGCCAGAAAGGCGATTTCGCGGGCCTGCATCAGAAGGCCTTCCATGCGGCTGTCGATCATGGCCGAGCGGATGGAAAACAGGGAAAATGCGCCGCTGATGAGCACCACCAGCAAAATGACGCACATGAACAGCGCCAGCAGGCGGTCAAACATGGTTTGAAACATGGGGTCATCCTCTCCGGGAAAGCATCAGTTGGCCTTGTACTCGAATTTGTAGCCCACGCGCCACACGGTGTGGATTTCCCAACCATATTTTTCGCAATCCGGCAGCTTTTCGCGCAGCCGCTTGATGTGTACGTCCACGGTACGGCTGTCGCCGAAAAAGTCGAATCCCCACACGCGCTCCAACAGCTGCTCTCGGGTAAAGACCATATTGGGGTGGGAGGCGAGGTAAAACAGCACTTCCAGCTCCTTGGGAGGCATCTCCAGCTCGTGGCCTTCGTATGTCACCTCGTAGCGCGCAAGGCTTACCGTCAGCCCCGGATAGCGAAGCGTATCATCCGCGTCCCCGGAGGCGGTGGCGCTTTCGGCAGGGGCGCGGCGCAGCACGGCCTTGACGCGCGCCACCAGCTCCTTGGTCTCAAAGGGCTTGGTCACATAATCATCCGCGCCCAATTCCAGCCCCAGCACCTTGTCGAAGGTTTCGTCGCGCGCAGTGAGCATGATGACGGGCACCTTGCTGGTCTTGCGGATCTCCTTGAGCACCTGCAGGCCGTCCATGCCGGGCAGCATTACGTCCAGCAGGACCAGAGCCGGCGATTCGCGCCGGAAAGCCTCCAGCGCCTCGTCTCCGCGGGCGGATTCGGTTACGGCAAAGCCTTCCTTTTCCAGATAGAGCCTCACCAGGTGGCTGATGTTGGGGTCGTCATCTACCAGCAGGATGCGTTGCTTTTCAGACATCGGTTGTAACCCACCTTTCGCGTTATTTCAGGGTCACGACGGTCACGCCCTGCTCGCCTTCGCCATACATGCCGTCGCGGTATTTCTTTACGTTCATGTGCGTGCGCAAATGGCGCTGGATGCCGGCGCGCAGCACGCCCGTGCCCTTGCCATGGATGATGCTGACCTCGTTGAGCCCGGCCAGCGTCGCGTCCGCCAGGTAGATGTCCACGGCGGCAATGGCCTCATCCAGGGTCATACCCCGCACATCCACCTCCATGGGCACAGCGGGTTTGGCGGCGGATACCCGGTTTATGACCCGGCTCTGCTTGGGCTTGTCCGGCTCTACCAGCCGCAGCTGGCTGATATGCGCCTTCATCTTGATGATGCCGGCCTGAATCTGCACCTCGCCGTTTCGGTCGGCGGGGGAAAGCACCGTGCCCTTCGTGCCCAGGTGCACGATTTCCACGGTATCGCCGGGACGCACGCTCTTGGGCGGGGTGAAGTTGACGGAGCTCTTTTCGCGCAGACCCTCGCTGAGGGCGTCGATGCCGTCCTCCATGCGCTTCTTGAGGCGCTGTACCTCATGCTCCGGAGTCTGGGCCTGTTTTTTCATGGCCTTGAGCTCGCGGATGATGCCGTCGGCCTCGCGCCGGGCGTTTTCCAGCACGCGGCGGGCCTCGTCCTTGGCCTTTTTGAGGCTCTTGTCACGGCTTTGCTCGATCTCACGGCGCAGGCGCTCGGCCTCGTCGCGCAGCTTCACCGTCTCCCGCCGGGTTTCTTCGGCGATTTCCCGCTCGCGTTCGGCGATCTGGCGATGATATTCCGCGTTTGC
>UQEF01000012.1 GCA_900540045.1 uncultured Eubacteriales bacterium
AGACTGTCCAGCGGCTTATGAAAGAGTTGGGCTTAGTTTGCCGTGTCAGGATGAAAAAATATCGTTCTTATAAGGGCGAAGTTGGCAAAATCGCACCAAATCTGTTAAACCGGGACTTCCGCGCCAAAAAGCCAACAGCGCGCCCCGGCCCGGCGCGGGCAGGCCCGCCAGCCTGCCGCCCAGCGGCAGCGCGCACAGACACATGGCCGCATTCCACAAAAAATAAGCCTCCGCGTGCACCACAGGCCGCGCCTCCCTTTGTCTGGCATGCAACTAGTATAGTGCACACAGGGTGGCGGATATGTCGAAACACAGCGCGAAGGATGGCGGAGCCGTGCGGAGGCATAAAAAAACACGGCAGGCCTTTTTGCCAGCCTGCCCTGCGCATGATTCCGCGCGCTATCTGCGTCCCAGCACATCCCGGAGCTTCTGTGAAAGGGGACGGTTTTTCTTCATGGCGAGCGCCGCGTCCAGCGCGCCCTCGCGGTATTTGTGATTGTCGGGATCACGCCGGACGGCCTCCCGAAAGCTCTGATGGGCGGTGTCATACTGCCGCAGTCCCATCAGGATTTTGCCCTGCAAAAAGTACCAGTCCGCGTCCTTGCCATCGGCGCGGGCCAGCTGCCGAAGCGCGCTTTCCAGATTGCCCTGATCGATCAGGCGCTGGGCAAAGTGCTTGGCCTCCTCCTGGGAAATCAGGTTGAAGCCCACGCGGTGCTGCGACGCCAGCTTCAGGGCCGCCTCATAGGCCAGATTGAGCTGAAGCAGCTGTTCCTGCGCGGCCTTCTGGCGCTGGGGGTCCTGGAACTGGTCGGGGTGGCATGTCTTGACCAGCCGGCGGTATGCGGCGCGCACCTCCTGCGCGTCGGCTCCGGGCCTGAGGCCCAGCAGCTCAAAGGGATTGAGGTCGTACAGAAAACACCACCTCCCATCGGCGCGGGAACGTCAGATCTTTTCGCGGCGGATCTCCGCACCCAGCGCGCGCAGCTTTTCTTCGATGCGCTCATAGCCGCGGTCGATGTAGGACGTTTCGTAAATCTCCGTCACGCCCTTGGCCATCAGGCCCGCCACCACCAGCGCCGCGCCCGCCCGCAGGTCGGTGACGGTCACCGGCGCGCCGTAGAGCTCGCGCACGCCCTCAATGAGCACGGTGCGGTCCACCAGCTTGATATGCGCGCCCATGCGCCTTAGCTCGTCCAGGTGCTTGAAGCGCTGCTCGAAGATGGTTTCGCATACGGTGGAGGTGCCGTGCGCCATGCACAGAAGCGCCGTCATGGGCTGCTGCAGATCGGTGGGAAAGCCGGGATAAACCTGGGTTTTGACATTTACCGCCCGCTGTTCGCCCTGCGGACGGACACGGATGGAGTCGTCGTTTTCGGTGACGCGCACGCCCATCTCAAGCAGCTTGGCGGTGAGCGCCTCCATGTGCGTGGGAATGCAGCCGTGGATGGTCACATCCCCACGGGTCGCGGCAGCGGCAATCATCAGCGTGCCGGTTTCGATCTGGTCGGGAATGACGGTATAGGTGCAGTGGTGCAGGTGCTGCATGCCACGGATGCGGATCACATCCGTGCCCGCGCCCTTGACGCGCGCGCCCATGCTGTTGAGGAAGTTGGCCAGGTCCACGATGTGGGGTTCCTTGGCCGCGTTGTAGATGACAGTGGTGCCCTCGGCGCGCGCGGCGGCCAGCATCACATTGATGGTGCCGCCCACGGTGACCATGTCGAAGAACACGTCGCCGCCCAGCAGATGCTCCGCGTTGGCATACACCATGCCGCCCCGGTCCTCGATCTCCGCCCCCAGAGCCGCAAAGCCCTTCAAATGCTGGTCAATGGGCCTGCTGCCGATATCGCATCCGCCGGGATAGGCCACCTCGGCCCGGCCGCCGCGCCCCAGCAGCGCGCCCAGCAGGTAGTAGCTGGCGCGAAGGCGCTTGGTCAGGGAAAAGGGCACCCGGCAGCCGGTCGCGCCGCGGGGATCCACGGTGAGGTATTTGCCCGGAACATACTCCGTTTCCGCCCCTAACCGCTGCAAAATCTCGATCAGGGCGTGCACGTCGTCGATATCCGGCAGGTTTTCAATCGTACAGGGCTCGTCGCACAGGAGCACGGCGGGGATGACCGCCACAGCCGTGTTCTTGCCGCCGCTGACGGTGATCTCACCCATCAGGGGATGACCGCCTGTGATAAGCATTTTATCCTTGCTGCTCATAGGTTCGGCCCAAGGCCGCCAATCACCTCGCTTTGCCAAAAGGCAGGCATGATGCAAAGGACCATTTTTCATTATACATGTTTTTACCACACTTTGCAACGCCGGGCGCGCGGGTGCATTGAAAAGCGCTTTACCCTATGGTATGATGCGTACAGAAAGACAAAGCGGGCGGCCCGCCCCGCGTCTGCGGGAATCAGGGCCGCCCGGAAATTCAGGGGGGAATGGGCACATGCTGGATGATTTGATCGAACTGGCGCTGGAACTGATATTTGAAGGCTCCATGGAATCCGTCCATGCACGGCGGAAGCCGTTATACGCCCGGCTTGCGTTGGCGGGCATCCTGCTGGTTTTGTTTGCAGGTGTGACCGGACTGATGGTGTGGGCCGGAATCTCGACCCAAAGCTGGCCGTTGATCGCGTTGGGAGCGGCACTGCTTGCGCTGGGCGCGGGGCTTGTGATCCGGCTTTTTCAAAAGCGCAGGGGACGCCACAGCCCCCACGACCGGTCATGACCGCGCCCGTGCCTCCAGATTGAGGCGGTCCGCCAGCGTGCACAGCTGCCCCAGATCCGAAAGCCGGTGCTTCACATAGGGCGCGAGGCTGTCGTCATAGGGGAGCAGGTCGGGAATCATCACGCTGACACAGCCCGCGGCCGTCAGGCTGCGCAAGCCGTTGCGGCTGTCCTCCACGCCCAGGCATTCGCCGGGCTCCAGCCCCAGCCGGCGCGCGGCCTCCAGGTAGATGTCCGGTGCAGGCTTGCTGCGGCCGCCCTCCGGACCGCAGATCATCACGTCGAAGGCGTTCTGCATGGCGGGCGTCGCCTGGACATAGCGCTCGACGATGGCGCGGTCGGTGCTGGTGGCCAGAGCCAGGCGCAGGGAACGCGCCCGAAGCCCCGTCAGGCATTCCGCAAGTCCCTTTTTGGTGGGCAGGCCGGTGGTGACCGCCGTGTGGAAAATCCCCTGATGCACCTCGTCCATCACGGCCTGGCAGGGGAAATCCGGTCCGAAGGCTTCGTGCAGAACATCGAACCCCGCCTGCGCCGTGCAGCCAAGCAGACTGAGATACAGTTTTTCGGGCACGGCGTATCCGCGCCGGGCGCATGCCTGCTCAAACAGCCGGCTGCCCAGCCGCTCCGTATCCAGCAATACGCCGTCCATGTCAAATAAAACGCCACGAATCATGCCGCTATGCCTCTCATTCATGGTTGTTGCGGGGAGATGCGTTGGCACGGTGCAAAAGCGCCACCGTGCGGGGCGTGACCAGCGTATAGATGGCCGCCATCACCACCGAGGAGAGGAAGCGCAGCGCAATCGCCCCCACCGTCAGGCTGATGGGGTAGTGGAAGATCTGGCTGTCGATGTACAGGGCCACGGTGTTGAGCGCCGTCACCAGCAGGCTGGTGGCCAGCACGATGCCCGCAGTCTGCTTCATAGTCAGGTCAAGGCCATGCTTTTTGGCGTAGAGGCCCACCAGCAGGCCGCGCATGGCGTTGGGCAGAATCCACATCAGCGTGGTGACGGTAAACCCGTAGGTGAGCATCTGGTTCAGCAGGCCGCCCACCGCACCCACCAGCAGGCCGTCCACCCAGCCAAACATCAGGCTGGCCACCAGCACGGGGAAGGATTCAAAGGTGAGCTTGATGAGCCCAAGGTTAGCGGAAAACAGGCTGAGCACCGTATAGAGAGCAATCAGGACGGCAACGGTCACAAGACGTTTGGTATTCATGGCTGTACCTCCGTTCGTTGGTTTAGTCGATATCCATTCCCGCACAGAGCCCGTCTACCGCGGCGGAGACGATGCCGCCTGCGTAACCCGCACCCTCGCCCAAGGGATACAGACCGGCGATAGCGCTTTGCCGCCGCGGATCACGCAGAATGCGCACCGGCGCCGACGAGCGGGTCTCCGGTCCGGTGAGCAGGGCGTCGGGATGGTCGAACCCCTTAAGCCGCTGCCCCAGTCTGGGCAGGGCCAGGCGCAGGTTATCGGTGATAAAGTCCGGCAGAAAGGCGCGCAGGTCCCCCGGCGTTACGCCGGGCAGATAGGTGGGCTCCACGCCGCCAAGCGTGACGCTGGCCCGGCCGGAGAGAAAATCGCCCACGCGCTGGCAGGGCGCGCGAAACCCTCCGCCCGCGCAGCGGAAGGCCGCCTGCTCGATGCGCCGCTGCAAGTACATGCCCGCCAGGGGATGGTCGCCGCCGAAATCCTCCGGCCGAACCCCTACCAGCACGGCCGCGTTGGCGTTGCGCCCGTCGCGCGCGTGCCGGCTCATGCCGTTGACATTCACGCCGCCGGGTTCGCTGGAGGCGTTGATGACCTGACCGCCGGGACACATGCAGAAGGTGTATACCCCGCGTCCGTCCGGCGTGGGCGCGTTGAGCTTGTATTCCGCTGGAGGAAGCGCCGGATGCCCCGCTGAGGGGCCGTACTGCGCCCGGTCGATATCGCGCTGCAGATGCTCGATGCGCGCGCCGATGGCAAAGGGCTTCTGCTGCATGGGCAGGCCCAGGGCGCAGAGCCATTCGTAGGTGTCGCGCGCGCTGTGGCCGATGGCCAGGCATACGGTGTCCGTGGCCAGTTCCTCCTCGCCGGCGGCGTCGGCCAGACGCGCGCCCGTCACCCGTCCCTCACGCAGAATCAGGCCCGTCAGGCGGGTTTCAAAGCGGATCTCGGCCCCCAGGCGCGTCAGCGCCGCGCGCATGCCCACCAGCACGCGCCGCAGCTCATCGGTCCCGATATGCGGCCGCTGGGCCACCAGGATTTCTTCCGGGGCGCCGCAGCGCACCAGCGTGCCCAGCACCGTGCGGATGTGCGGGCTGTTCAGTCCGCAGGTGAGCTTTCCGTCCGAAAACGCGCCCGCGCCGCCCTCGCCAAAGAGCACATTGCTTTCGGGGTCCATCTCCCCGCGTGTTTCCAGTTGCTCCACATCCCGCGAGCGGGCCTCCACGGGTTTCCCGCGTTCCACCAGGACGGGCCGCGCCCCGCGCGCCGCCAGCGCCAGCGCGCAGAACAGCCCCGCCGGCCCTGCGCCCACCACCAGCGGCCGTCCCTTATCCGCAGGCCAGGGCGGAAGCTTCAGACCGAACACGTCCGGGGTTTCTCCGACGGCGGGCCCGCTGATCACCGTGACCTGGTTGGGCTTGAAGCGGGAGGCCAGCCGCTTTTCCTCCGCCTCGCCGCCCTGGGCCAGCGTGACGTCCGCCGTCAGGGAGAAATGCACGCCGCCCCGGCTGCGGGCATCCACGCTGCGCTTGACCAGACGCGTCTCGGCCACGGCCTTTTCGCTGATGTGCAGGCGCTGCGCGCACAGCCCGCGCAGGCGCGACGGGTCAAAGGTGGCGGCGTCATCCAGCGACAGCTCCAACTGATGAAGGCGCAGCATGGCCGTACTTCCCCCCTGAACATGCAAAAATCAAACACGCCTATCCTACCATAAAGCGCCCCTGAAACACAAGTGGCACAGTGGACGCAAAATGTGCTATACTGTTTCTATCATTTTTTGTGAAAGGGAGGTCCTTGCCTCCATGCGCTTTACCTCCCTCCGGCTGGCCCGCTTCCGCAACTATGATTCATTGGAGCTGTCGCCTCATCCGGGCATTACGGTGCTTTATGGACCCAACGGTAGCGGAAAGACCAATCTGCTGGAGGCCATGCACCTGTTGTCGGTGGGCCGCAGCCACCGCACCGCCAACGACCGGGAGATGATCGCCGCCGGGGCGAACGTGGCGCTCGTCCATGGTCAGACCAGGCGGCTGGACGGCGCGCACGAGGTGGAGGTACGCCTCTATCCGCTGGAAAAGCCCAAGAAGCGGGTGCTGCTCTACGGCAAGCCCGCTCAGCGCGTGGCCGATCTGATGGGCCATGCCACCACGGTGATGTTTTCGCCGGAGGACCTGCGCATCGTGCGGGACGGTCCCGTGATGCGCAGACGCTTTCTGGATATGCAGCTCAGCCAGATCCGGCCCAGCTACCTGCGGGCGCTGAAAACCTATCTGAGCGTGCTGGAGCGGCGAAACGCCCTTCTTAAGCAGAACCGCCTCGCCGGGGTCAACGACTTTGCCAATCAGCTTGACACCTGGGACGAGCAGCTTGCCGCCGCGTGCGTGCCCATCGTGGGCGCGCGGCGCTGGTTCCTGGAGGAACTCAGCCGCAGCGCCGCCGAGCAGTACGCGGCCATTGCCGAAACGCCGGGCGAAACGTTCTCGCTCAGCTATGCCGGCCCTCTGAGCCGGACCGACACACCCTACCGGGATATGCTTGCGGGCCTGCACCGCACGCGCGCGGAGGACATCCAGCGCCTGTTCACCTCCTTCGGTCCGCACCGGGACGATATGAGCCTGACGCTGTGCGGGCGGGAGCTGCGCGCCTTCGGCAGTCAGGGGCAGATGCGCACGGCGGTGCTGAGCATGAAGCTGGGAGAAATCCGCCTGATTGAAAACGAGATGGGCGAGCCGCCCACGTTGCTTCTGGACGACGTGTTCAGCGAGCTGGACGTGCGCCGGCGCAGCGCGCTGCTCAAAAGCACCGAAGGCGTGCAGACCCTCATCACCTGCACCGACCGGCAGGACGCCGCCGACGCGCACGCGGACGCCTTCTTGCGTGTGTCCCAGGGGGAGGATGGCAAGGCCTGTCTGTCGCCTGCGTAATGCAATACAAAACAAATGCAATTTCAAGCACGCCATCCTGCAGAATTTGCTTTTTCTGGCTGCAAATCTGTGTTATAATACACGGGATGTTTCGAGATGAATCCAGTTTACCGAAACAAACCACAGCTTTGACCGGTTTTAAGAAAGGGGTTTTACCGATGAATGCTTACACGTCCCGCGTGCTTGAGGGTCTCAAGCAGCGCAATGCCCATGAAAGCGAGTTTCTCCAGGCAGCCACCGAGATTCTGGAAAGCCTCTCTCCCGTGTTCGACAAGCACCCGGAATATGAGAAGGCGGGCCTGCTGGACCGTTTCGTTGAGCCGGAGCGGGTCATCATGTTCCGCGTGCCCTGGGTGGACGATCAGGGCCGCACGCAGGTCAACCGCGGCTACCGCGTGCAGTACAACAGCGCCATCGGTCCCTACAAGGGCGGACTGCGCCTGCATCCCAGCGTGAACCTGTCCATCCTCAAGTTCCTGGGCTTTGAGCAGGTGCTCAAGAACAGCCTCACCGGCCTGCCCATCGGCGGCGGCAAGGGCGGCAGCGACTTCGACCCCAAGGGCAAGAGCGACCGCGAGGTTATGGCCTTCTGCCAGAGCTTCATGACCGAGCTCTACCGCCACATCGGCCAGGACACCGACGTGCCCGCCGGCGACATCGGCACCGGCGCGCGGGAAATCGGCTATCTCTATGGCCAGTACAAGCGCCTGACCGGCCTCTATGAGGGCGTTTTGACCGGCAAGGGCCTCACCTATGGCGGCAGTCTGGCCCGTACCCAGGCTACCGGCTATGGCCTGTGCTACTTCGTCAAGAATATGCTGGAAGCCAACGGCAAGACCGTTGAGGGCAAGACCGTGGTCGTCAGCGGCAGCGGCAATGTGGCCATCTACGCCAATGAAAAGATCACCGAGATGGGCGGCAAGGTCGTCGCCATGAGCGATTCCAACGGCTATGTCTACGATCCCAACGGCATCAACCTCGACGTGGTCAAGCAGATCAAGGAAGTGGAGCGCGGCCGCATCAAGGAGTACGCGGCCCGCGTGCCCGGCAGCGAGTACCATGAGGGGTGCAAGGGCATCTGGACCATCAAGTGCGACATCGCCCTGCCCTGCGCCACCCAGAACGAGCTGGACGCCGAGGGCGCCAAGGCGCTGATCGCCAATGGCTGCTTCGCCGTGGGCGAAGGCGCCAACATGCCCTCTACGCTGGAGGCCACCGAGCTGTTTTTGCAAAACGGCGTGCTCTTCGCTCCCGGCAAGGCGGCCAACGCGGGCGGCGTAGCCACTTCCGCTCTGGAGATGAGCCAGAACAGCCAGCGCCTGAGCTGGACGTTCGAGGAAGTGGACGAGAAGCTCAAGGGCATCATGAAGGGCATCTTTGAGAAGTGCGCCGAAGCCGCCGCAGAATACGGCGACAAGCCGACCAACTACGTCGTGGGCGCCAACATCGCCGGCTTCCTCAAGGTGGCCGACGCCATGATGGCTCAGGGCATCGTGTGATTCCTGAAGAAAGAAAAAGCTAAGGGCCCGGCGGAAGCGATTCCGCCGGGCCCCAAACGATTCCGCCAGGCCCCTTTTTATACGAGGGAGAAGCGGCTCCATGCCAAAGGCGTTGGAGATACGGAGGGCAAGGCGAAATCCGGCGATAGAAAAAGGGCCCCGCTGTGATATACTGGGCCGCATGATTCATCGGAAAGGAGGTTCTTTGGAATGAATAAAGTGAAGATTACCATCCTCAAAAAAACGCTTGACAAGGAACTTGCGGACGAATACGGCGCAGTTGGATTGACGGCCTGCCCCATGATGAAGGAGGGACAGATCTTTTATGCTGATTATGCGAAGCCGGAGGGCTTCTGCGATGAAGCATGGAAGGCCATTTATCAATATGTGTTTGCGCTGGCTCATGGCGCGGGAAAGGAACAATTCTATTATGGCGACTGGATCCGAAAGCCGGGCGTGGCCATTTGCAGCTGCAACGACGGTTTGCGCCCTGTCATTATGAAGCTGGAGGCGACGGAGCAACCCTCCGAAATGGATTACATCCCCGTCCGCTAAGGCCGCAGCCCGTTTCCTTTCCGATCGACGGGTGGGCGGCCGCTCAAGCTCCGGTATGTTCTTTTCCAAGCTTCCTGATGGAAGAAACAATCGCATAGATCAGCACACCCACGGTCAGCGTGTTTGCCATCCATCCAAGCCAACCCGTTTTCAAAACGCATTCTACTGCAATACAAAGAAGCAGGGCCGACAAAAAAGCAAATACGACGCCGGACTGCCGGTAATGCGGCGCTTTATTCATTTTCTCTTTTTCCCGCTTGCCTGCATAAATATAAGCGTTGTTGAACAGAAAGCCTTTTCCTCGAAACTGAAAAACACTGATGACAGCACATGCCATTGACAACAGCAGAACGACAATTCCCACCGCGATATTCATGCGCTTATCCTCCTTCCGGCCCGCTGATTCTTATATTATATCATATCCATTTTTGCATAGAGTTGCAATTTTCTGCGTTCCAATCAATGACATGCGCATTCGTGCCCGGCTATGACCGGCATGAACGGGGGACGCCCGCTGTTTACGTTGCAAGGTCCCGGCGGAATCCGTTCCGCCGGGACCTTCTCCTGTTTTTATCCTTGCCTGCCGCCTCAGCCCCGGTCGTCGATGCGCACGTACTCGCGCCGGTCCTGCACGCTCATGTAGGCGGGGCGGATGATCTTGTCCATGTTGATCAGCTCCTCCAGCCGGTGAGCGCTCCAGCCCACGATGCGAGCGATGGCGAAGATGGGGGTGAACAGCTCCTCCGGGATGCCCAGCATGCTGTAGGTCAGGCCGCTGTAGAAGTCCACGTTGGGGCTGACGCCCTTGTAGATCTTGCGCTCGCGGGAGATGATCTCCGGGGCCATGCGCTCGACCATGGCGTAGATGGCGAACTCCTCCTCCTTGTCCTTCTCCTTGGCCAGACGCTCCACAAAGCCGCGGAAGATGGTGGCGCGCGGGTCGCTGATGCTGTAGACGGCATGGCCCATGCCGTAGATCAGCCCCTTGCGGTCGAAGGCCTCGCGGTTGAGCAGCCTATGCAGGTAGTCGGCCACCTGGCCCTCGTCGTGCGGATTCTGGAGGCTCTGCTTGAGATCGGCCATCATTTCGACCACCTTGATGTTCGCGCCGCCGTGCTTGGGCCCCTTGAGGCTGGCCAGCGCGGCCGCGACCACGCTGTAGGTGTCGCTGCCGGAGGAGGTGACGACGTGCGTGGTGAAGGTGGAGTTGTTGCCGCCGCCGTGCTCCATGTGCAGAATCAATGCCAGGTCCAGCACGCGGGCTTCCAAGTCGGTGTAGGACTTGTCGGGCCGCAGCATGCGTAAAAGGTTCTCCGCGGCGGAAAGGCTGTCATCCGGACGGTGGATATAGAGGCTTTCGTCACGCTCATAGTGGTTGTAGCTGTGGTAGCCATATACCGCCAGCAGCGGAAACACGGCGATCAGCATCAGACATTGCCGCAGCACATTGGCCAGCGACACGTCGCTCACGTTGTCGTCGTAGCTGGCCAGCGTGAGCACGCTGCGGCTCAGGGAGTTCATCATGTCGCGGCTGGGGGCCTTCATGATGACGTCGCGCACGAAGTTGGTGGGAAGCGTGCGGCTATCCGCCAGCGTGCGCTGGAAAAAGGCCAGTTCCTCACGGGTGGGCAGCTCGCCAAAGAGCAGCAGGTAAGCGATTTCCTCAAAGCCGAAGCGGTGCTCCCTGGCTTCTGCGCCCACCAGGTCCGTGATGTCGTACCCGCGGTAGAAAAGGCGGCCCTCGCAGGGAACGGTTTCGCCGTTTACCTGCTTGTTGCTGACAATCTCCGAGATATTGGTCAGGCCGGCCAGCACGCCCCGGCCCTTCTGATCGCGCAGGCCGCGCTTTACGCCATAGGTCTGATACAGCTCCGGATTGATCGAACAGTTGTCGGTCAGGAGCTGGGCGTGCGCGTCCGCATACGCTTTCAGCCGGTCTAAGTTGGTTTGCGTCATCATCTATCAACCTCCTTCTTTATCTATCAACATTGCCGCGAAGCGCGGGAGAAACGGCTGCGTCCCAAAAAAGGCAGCCCGATAAATCCAGTATAATCCAAGCGGGCGGCCCGGTCAAGCGGAGGGGCCGCCCTGCACGGTGGCGTGCATGCCGGGAAGCACGCCGTCAGGCGCTTCAAAATCCAGCCACACGGCAAAGCGGCTGGTTTCCTCGCTCCCGTCGCCCAGCGGGTCTACGGCGGTCACCGTGGCCGTGACAGGGGGAAGGTCCAGTTCATCGAAGGAGACGGTCATTTCATCACCTGCGGCGATACGGCCCACGTCGGCCTCCGTGGCCTGCGCCTTGAGGCGGTAGGTTCCGGCGGGAATGGCGCTAAGAAGCGCCTGATCCTTCTGCACGCTGGCGCCGGGCAGGACGCTGACCTCCGTAACGATCAGGGCCTGCGGGGCGGTGACGGCGGTGGGATTCGCTTCGCCGCGCAGGGCGGGGCCAAGCACATCGGGCACGTAGCTGAAAAGATAATCGCCCGGATGCACCTCGTCGCCGGGGCGCACGGCCAGGTCGGTCAGCGTGCCCGAAGCGGATATGGCGTAGGGCTGCACGATGGACAGCTCGGCACGGGCCAGCAGGGTCTTGTTGTTGTAGTCCGGTTCGCGGTAGATTTTCACATCCTCGGTGTAGACCAGATCGCCGCCCAGCACCTGAACGGTGAACTGGGAGCCGTTGACGGAGGTGATTCGCCCGTCTGCAAAATGCTTTTCATTGGCCGAGCGCAGGTAGACCGGCGTGCCCACCCGCAGGTCGCGGTTTTCCGCGGTGTTATAGCCGGTGCGGGTGGAGGCTTCGATCTGATAGCGGTCGGCATATTCGATGCACATCACCGCTCCGTAGCGGGCTACGGCGGCGTCGGCCGACTCGCCGGCCTGTGCGTACACATCCGCCACCGTACCGTCGATTTCGGCATACACGCGCTGCGGCTCTACGGTAAAGACCGTTTCACCGGGGGAGAGAAGCTGTCCCGCCCGCACGCTGAAGGGGGCCAGCAGGCCGCTGGCGGGGGCGGACAGCACAATGGGGTCCAGCCCCTCCACCGTGGCGGTCAGGATCAGTGTTTCGGAGGACTCTGCCAGCGCGGGCACGCCGGCCAGCGTCAGCAGGGCCGCCAGCATCAAGGCAACCATCTTTTTCATATTCAATACCCTCCTTTTTGCTTACAGGCTGCGCAGGGCGTCGATGGGGTTGAGATTGCTGGCCTTGCGCGCGGGGGCCCAGCCAAAGACGACCCCTACCGCCAGCGAAAAGCCCACGCCCAGGGCGATGGCGCCCGGCGACAGCACGAAAGCGATGTCCATCAGGCTGGCCAGCAGCATGCTTACCATAAGGCCCAGCACCACCCCGATCAATCCGCCCAGCAGCGAGAGGATGATGCTCTCCATGAGAAACTGTACCTGGATGCTGCGGGGACGCGCACCCAGAGCCTTGCGCAGGCCGATTTCGCTGGTGCGCTCGGTGACGGAGACGAGCATCATGTTCATGATGCCGATGCCGCCCACCAGCAGCGCGATGCTGGCGATGCCCACCAGCAGGTTGGTCATCAGGCCCATCATCGTGTCCATCACATCCAGCAGGCTTTCCATGTTGATGACGGTATAGCTGTCATCGCGATAGTTGAAGGCGGCCTCCAGAGCGGCCTCCAGGCTGTCGGTCACCTCGTCGGTGCGGTCCGTGTCGTCCACGTACACCTCCAGGGAGGAAACGCCCTTGATGCCGAATAGACGCATATACGCCGTGTAGGGCATGATGAGCGCGCCGCTTTCATCGCCGGCCTGCATCTGGCTCATCACGTCGCTCACATCAGGGTCCTTGAGCACGCCTACGATGCGAAAGCGCGTGCCCTTGACCAGCACCGTCTGGCCGATGGGATCGGTGCCGCTGAAGAGCGCGGCCGCCAGATCGCTGTCGATCAGGCATACGCGGCTGCGCTGCTCCTGATCGGCGGGCAGCAGGGGCCGCCCGCGGGAGACGGCGTCGGTTTCCCGGCGGAACCACGCGTAGCCGTAGCCCTCCACCAGCACATCCTCCAGCACCTCGCCGCCGGCTGCCACGCTCAATTCCTGCGACAGCGTGGGGGAAATGCCCGACACGCCGTCGATGGAGAGGATGCTGTCCAGGTCGCTTTCGGTCAGGCCGCTCTTGAGCGGCGTGCCCATGGCCTGCACGGTCAGCTTGCCGGTGCCCAGGCTCTCAAACTGGGCGGTGACCTCTCCCGTGGCGCTCTGCATCACGGTGATCAGGGCGATGATGGCCATTACGCCGATGATGATGCCCAGCACCGTCAGGAAGGAGCGCATCTTGTTGCCGCGGATGTTGGCCAGCGACATGCGCAGGCTTTCCCTAAGCATCGTCCTCCGCCCCCTCGGAAAGCACGC
Source organism: uncultured Eubacteriales bacterium (assembly GCA_900540045.1). GTDB lineage: Bacteria > Bacillota > Clostridia > Christensenellales > Aristaeellaceae > Limiplasma > Limiplasma merdipullorum. Next base: position 13,297 of record UQEF01000012.1, read on the forward strand.
CGTCCAGAATGCGCACCAGCCGGGAGGCGTTTTGCGCAATATGGCGGTCGTGCGTAATCATGATGATGGTGCGCCCTTCGTCGTGCAGCTCGTGGAACAGATCCATCACCTGATGGCCGGTTTTCTGGTCCAGCGCGCCGGTGGGCTCGTCGGCCAGAAGAATGGTGGGATTGGTGGCCAGCGCGCGGGCGATGGCCACGCGCTGCTGCTGCCCGCCGGAGAGCTGGTTGGGCAGGTGGTCCATCTTGTTTTCCAGCCCCACGCGCCGCAGCATCTCCGCCGCGCGCTCGCGCCGCTGCTGGCGGGGCATGCCTGCGTAGACGAGCGGCAGCTCGACATTGCTCAGGGCGTCCTGCCGGGGCAGCAGCTGAAACGACTGAAAGATGAAGCCGATTTCCCGGTTGCGGATGCGGGCCAGCTCATCGGGCTCCAGATCGTCCACGCGGCGGCCGTGCAGGATGTATTCGCCGCTGGTGGGCGTGTCCAGGCAGCCGATGATGTTCATCAGCGTGCTTTTCCCCGAGCCGCTGGGGCCCAGCACGCTTAAAAACTCGCCCTCCTGAATGGTCAGGTCGATCCCCCGCAGCACCGGCGACCACTCATCCCCCATCCAGTAGGACTTGGTGATGCCGGTCATTTGAAAAAACGTCGCTTCGCTGTCCATGGCTACCTGCTTTCCACGCCCATCATGCGCTGCTGCATGGCAAAGAAGCGCGCCAGGTCGTTGGACTGGTAATAGACCGCTTCGCCCTCGCTGACGCCGGAGACGATTTCGATGTACTGGCCGTCGCTCACGCCGGTTTCGACGTATTCGGCGACGAGCTTGCCTTCGGCATCCTTCAGGTAGACGAAGGGACGGTTGTACTCGTCGTAGCTCAGCGCGTCCAGGCTCAGGCTGACCGCACCCAGCGCCTGCTGGTTGAGGATGCCCACCTCAACGCTCATGCCGCTGCGCACGTTCTGCGCGGCTTCCACCTCCAGCTTGACGGGATAGTAGCTCACGCCGGCTTCGGTGGTTGCGTTGCGGGCGATCTCGGTTACGGTGCCGGGCACGGTCGTGTCCAGCGCGTTGAGATACACCTCGCCTTCCTTGCCCTCCTCGATGGCGTCGATGTCGTATTCATCCACGTCCACACTCACTTCCAGCGCGTCGTAGTCCACGATGCGGGCAATCTGGCTGCCGGGCTGGAGAGAGTCGTCCGTCTCCACATAGAGTTCCTCAATGGTGCCGCTGTAGGCGGCATATACGCGGGTGCCGTCGCTTGAGCGCAAAAGCGCGTCGCCCTCCTCAACACGGCCGCCTTCCTGAACGTAGAGCTCCTTGACCTTCAGGGAGTCCTTGGCGGTCTGCACCTCGTCGGTCACGGGGATCAGGCTGCCTGAAAAGCTGTAATAGGTGACGATGTCGCGCCGCTGGGCGATTTCCTCGGTAAGGGATTGTGCCGCCGTTTGACGCAGCGATAATACGAAGGCCGCGATCAGCAGCAATGCCAGCACAAGCACAATCCACGGCCATTTCCGCCTTTTTTTCCTTCTGGGAGGCAGAGTTTGCATAGTTTCAGGGTTCCTCCTTCAAGTGGAATGGTGCGATTATAAGCCGGCTAATAAATGCTTGTCAAGCGTTCCCGCCTGAAATGACAAAAAACCGCGTCGATTTTACAGTTTCGCCACAAGTGGCAACGCGCTGCGCGGTATCGCGGACAATAAAAAAAGCGCCGGCAGGCATTTGCTTGCCGGCGGAGGCGGTCAGCCCTCCATCTCCTTGCGGATGCTCTCCTCGCAGCTCTGCATGGCGCGAAGGGTGCGGTCCATCAGGTCCGTCAGCTCCCAGCCCAGGCGCTGCGCGCCCTCGGCAATCACGTCGCGCGAGCAGCCGGCGGCGAACTTCTTGTCCTTGAATTTCTTCCTGACGCTGCTGACCTCCATGTCCATCACGCTCTTGCTGGGGCGCATCAGCGCCGCCGCGCCGATGAGGCCGGTCAGCTCGTCGGAGGCAAAGAGCACCTTTTCCATCTCATGCACGGGCTCCACGTCGGAGCACAGGCCATAGCCATGCGAACAGATGGAGTGAATCATGTCCTCGCCCACGCCGGCGGCGCGCAGCAGCTCCGGGGCTTTCCTGCAGTGCTCCTCGGGCCAGTTTTCAAAGTCGATATCGTGCAGAAGACCCACGGTGGCCCAGTAATCGGCGTCGGCGCCGTAGCCCAGCTCGTTGGCATACCAGCGCATCACGCCCTCCACGGTCAGCGCGTGCTGGATGTGAAAGGGCTCCTTATTATAGGTTTTGAGCAGCGCGAGGGCCTGCTCGCGGGTCAGGTTGCTTTGCATGGGACATTCCTCCTTGGCAGTTGCGCGTTAAGCGTTCTCTGGCTATCATACCACCCGCGGCCGGGGCGTTCAAGCCCGCATGGCTTTTTTGCCGGAATGGCTTGACAAGCGGCTGCCGTGCGCCTATCATCCTAATCAATCCCATGGCTTTGCAGATGAAGGAGGCGTCGCCTGCTAATGAAGATGTATCGCAGCCTGACCGAGCTTATCGGCCATACCCCGCTTCTGGCGCTGACCGGCTACTGCCGCGAAAACGGCCTGAACGCCACGATCGCCGCCAAGCTGGAGGCCTTCAATCCCGCCGGGAGCGTCAAGGACCGCACCGCCTGCGCCATGCTGGACGCGGCGGAGGAAAGCGGCGCGCTCAGGCCGGGCGGCACCATCATCGAGCCCACCAGCGGCAACACGGGTATCGGCCTGGCGTGGATCGCTGCCGCGCGCGGGTACCGCACGCTGATTGTGATGCCCGACAGCATGAGCCCCGAGCGGCGGGCGCTGATTCAAGCCTATGGCGCGGAGCTGGTGCTGACCGACGGGGCGCTGGGCATGAAGGGCGCCATCGCCAGGGCGCAGGAGCTGCATGAGCAGATCGCGGGCAGTCTGATTCCCGATCAGTTTTCCAACCCGGCCAACCCCGCCGTGCACCGCCGGACCACCGGCCCCGAAATCTGGGAAGATACCGACGGCAAGGTGGACATTTTCGTGGCGGGCGTGGGCACCGGCGGCACGCTGACCGGCGTGGCCGAGTATCTGAAGGCACAGAATCCCGCCGTGCGCGTGGTGGCGGTGGAGCCGGCAGCCAGCGCGGTGCTGGAGGGCGGCGCGCCGGGTCCGCACGGTTTGCAGGGCATCGGCGCGGGCTTTGTGCCGGCTACGCTCAACACCTCCGCCTACGACGAGGTAATCCCCGTGACGGATGAGGAAGCCTTCGCGGCCCGGCGGGCGCTGGTGCGTCTGGACGGGGTGCTCGCGGGCATCTCCTCCGGCGCGGCGCTGCACGCGGCGACGGTGCTGGCGCGTCGGGAGGAAAACGCGGGCAAGCTGATCGTCGCACTGCTGCCAGACACGGGCGAGCGGTACTTGCAGGGCGCGCAGTAAGCAAAACGAAAAAACCGCCGGATAACATCCGGCGGCGAAGGAGAAAGAGGTTATTCCTCCGGGGCTTCCACGGGGGTTACGATAGGCTTGCCATCCCGGTCCACCAGAACGGTCAGGCCGCAGCCCTCCGTCAAATGGGGAATAACCACCAGGTAATTCACACCCGTTTCCGTATCCACGAGGATCTTTTGCCCATGCTCGCCGCTCCTTTTCCATTTATTGGCCGTATCATAGCATATCCGGCCTGGAAAAAGCAAACGCCCCATGCAGGGGCCCGGCAGATACCTGCTGAAGGAGGAGTTTACAAATGGACCGCCTGACCGTTCTGGGCACGGGCAACGCCGCCGTGACCCGCTGCTACAACACCTGTTTTCTGCTGGAATTGCCCCAGGGCTACCTGCTGTGTGACGCGGGCGGCGGCAACGGCATCCTAAGCCAGCTGGAAAAGGCGGGCGTGGACCTTGCGCAGATCCACCACCTGATTCTCACCCACGCGCACAGCGATCATCTGCTGGGTGCGGTATGGGTGGTGCGCATGGTGGCGGCGGCCATGAACGCGGGCCGCTACGAGGGCGAGCTGACCATCTGGTGCGATCCCGCCGTGCGTGAGGGCCTGTGCCAGATGGCGCACATCACATTGCAAAAAAAGATGACGGACCGCCTCGGCGACCGCATCCTTTTCCATGATATTTCCGATGGCCAGACGGATACCATCCTGGGCCGGAAGGTTACGTTTTTCGATATTCACTCCACCAAGATGAAGCAGATGGGATTTACCATGGAGCTTGCAGGGGGCGGCAAGCTGTGCTGCCTGGGCGACGAGCCCTACAACCCCGCCTGCGCCGCCTATGTCAGGGGCGCGGACTGGCTGCTGTGCGAGGCGTTTTGCCTCTATGAGGACCGCGAGCGCTTCAAACCCTACGAAAAGCACCACTCCACCGTCAAGGACGCCTGCGAGCTGGCGCAGGGGCTGGGAATTCCTCATCTGGTGCTGTGGCATACGGAGGACCGCCGCCTTGCGCAGCGGCAGACCCTCTATACGCAGGAGGGGCGCGCCTACTACGACGGCGACCTGCATGTGCCCAATGACCTGGACACGCTGACGCTGGCGGGGGAATAGGCGCGTTATTCCCCGGACGGCTTGTCTTCCTTGGCGCGGGCCTTGCCTTCCAGCACCAGCTTGTTGAGCTCATCCATAAAGCTGCTCACGTCGGTAAACTGGCGGTAGACCGAGGCGAAGCGCACATAGGCCACCTCGTCCAGGCGCTTGAGCTCCTCCATCACGGCTTCGCCGATGCGGCGGGAGGAAAGCTCGTCCTCGCCGGAGGAATAGACCTGCTTTTCTACCTTTTCCACGATGGCGTCGATATCCTTCATGCTCACCGGGCGCTTCTGACATGCGTGCAGAAGCCCCTTTTTGATTTTGTCGGCATTGAAGGGCTCGCGCCGCATGTCCTTTTTTACCACCATCAGAGGCGAGGTTTCGATCTTCTCATAGGTGGTGAAGCGCCTGCCGCAGCGCAGGCATTCGCGGCGTCGGCGGATGGAGCTGCCCTCCTCCGTGGGCCTGGAATCAATCACGCGGCTGTCCAGATAACCGCAGTACTGGCATCTCATGGAGCGTCCTCCTTTTTATCCGCCATGGGCCACAACACCTTCTCAGCGTGTCGAAAAAGTCCGGCCAGGCCGGTTTTTTCCGCCGGGACACGTTTCCCCTGCGACTACGGCGCGGCGGAGGAAACGCGCAGGGCTTCCGAATCCACCGCACAGGCCGCTGAATTCGGTTTTCACTTCGAGGGCTACGGCCCTCCAAACCTTTCAAAATGGGTCCTTCTATTATTATAACAAAAGGAACGCACGCTTGCAAGCGGGGCGGCGCTTAAAAAGCGCCCGGACGTGCTTAAAAAGCGCCCGGACGCTGTTGCGCTGTCCGGGCGCTTTTCGTGTGCATGCGGTTGGAATCCGCAGGTTAAGCCGGGGCGCCTTCCAGAATGGCCGGCGTAGAGCTGGTCCCCAGACGGCTCGCGCCGGCCTCCACCATGTCTACGGCCTCCTGCCAGCTGTGCATGCCGCCGGAGGCCTTGACCTTCATGGTATCGGGGATGGAGGCCTTCATCAGGCGGACGTCCGGCACGGTTGCGCCGCCGGTACCAAAGCCGGTGCTGGTTTTGACGTAGTCGGCGCCTGCATTGACGCAAGCCTTGCAGGCGAGCACCTTCTCCTCATCGGTCAGGTAGCAGCATTCAATAATGACCTTTACCAGCGTGCCGGCAGCAGCTTCCACGACACCGCGAATATCGCTTTCCAACAGGGCCAGATCGCCGCTTTTCAGCGCGCCGATGTTGATGACCATATCCACTTCGTCCGCGCCATTGGCGATGGCGTCCCTGGTTTCAAAGGCCTTGACGGCGGTGGTGTTGGCTCCCAAAGGAAAGCCGATGACCGTGCATACCTTTACGCCGCTGCCCTTGAGCAGCTGTGCCGCCAGCGCTACATGGCAGGGGTTGACGCATACGCTGGCGGTGTGAAGGGCCTTGGCCGTTTCACACAGCTCGGTGATCTGCCGGGGGGTGGCGGCGGCCTTGAGCAGCGTGTGGTCGATCATGGAGGCAATCTGTGCTTTGGTCATGGAGAATCATCCTTTCTGATTATCGTCTGCCGCCGCGCCGGAGTGTGCCGTGCTGCCGCGCAGGCATTCCCGCGGCGTAAGGCCGGTGCAGCGTTTGAAAACGGAGCAGAAGTGTTTGTAATCGGTGAACCCGGTCTTTTCGGGCGCTTCGGACGTGCGCGCTCTCTCGTGCAGCAGCCCGACGGCCTGCTGTACGCGCTGCATGTTCAACGTGTCCAAAAAGGTCTGGCCGGTGACCGCTTTAAAGCGCCGGCTCAGATAGCTGGCGGATACCCCCATCTCTTCCGCGAGGGTTTCAATGCGCAGGCGCTGCTCGCTGTGCGTGGCAATGCGTTCCAGGGCCACATCCACATAGGCGTCCTGCTCGCGGATTTCTTCCATGACCAGCGAGGCGGACTTGCATGTGCTGTTGAGCAGCGGCATCAGGCGGCGCATCTGTTTGGCGGTTTCCTCCTCGGAATGAATGCGGCTCATTAAAGAGGCCGGCTTCTCCTCGTCCAGGGGCTTGAGCAGGTAATCGCACGCGCGCAGGGAAATCGCGCTCGGTGTTTAGGTCTCCCTGCTGAACCTGATAGCAGGCGGCGGCAATTTCGTCGACGATGCGGGTTTTCTGGCGGGAGACGCGCTCGGTGCTTACGAGGATCACCGCCGTGAATACACCGAAGAACACCAGCACCAGCGCGCCCAGCAACAGCAGCGTGCTGATGATGCCGCCGCATTCCGACATGGCGTGAATTCTGAGAAAGCCGTTTTGCGTGGTAAGGGTGCGAATGTAGAACAGGCCTTCGGGAAGCATGATGAAGCCGTTGGCGTCGCGAAGCATAACGCGCAGCTTGCCGAAATCACCCACGAAAGCGCTGTTTGTGCCCAGAAATACGGAATCGAACCGGTCAGTCACAATCAGGTCGGAGGCGCATTGCTTGAATTGCGCCGCCATTTGATCCTCGTCCAGAGCAAAGTAGAGATAGCCGCCTACCCCGCCTTTCTCATCATACAGGCAGCAGCCGACCAGCATGCTGGAAACGGTGCTCACGCCGACCTCCGCACGCGCCACCACCATGGCCGCTTTTCCGGCCGGGGCGGGCAGGTTGTTGACCGGCCGCCAATGGAAGCTGTTTTGCAGGCTTTCGCGCATTGCTTCGTTTGTCTGTGAGGAAAAGACCAGATTTTCATCAGCGTCCAGAAGAAAGAACTGCGGCCGAGATACCCCCCTGGTTGATGAACTGATAGATACGGCTTTTCACAGCCGCCTGGTAATTGACGCTTGAACGGAATGCGTCCAGCTCCAGCTGGCTTTGCAGGGAGAGCAGCTCATTTTGCAGGCTTTGCCATTCCTGACCAAAGGCGTTCCAGGCAAGTTGCAGGTTGTCCGCCGTGCCGTGGACCACATTCTGGAGCGGAATATACCCCAGGAACACAATCAGCAGCAGCGCCGCGGACAGCACCGGCAGCAGGGAATAAAACAACAACAGCCTGCGCAGGTCATCACGGAAGCGGGTCTGTTGTCCGGCTTTCTTCATGCGTACGCCCCGCTTGGGATAAATGGAAAGCTACATGGCGACATCCTTGCTTCCGCTGATCTTGAAAAACAGGAACAGCGACAGCACCGTCGTCAGCGTAAGGATGGTGGCCAGCGCGGCGGCCGTGCCATAGCTGGCGCGGATAACCTCGTTGTAGATGGCCACGGACATGGTGCGCGTGTTCGCCGTGTAGAGCATGACCGAGGAACTCAGCTCGTTGATAAGCGTGATCCAGATCAGAATGGCGCCGGAAATTACGCCGGGCAGCATCAGCTTGGCCGTTACCGTCACAAAGGCTTTCAGCGGCGAATCGCCCGGAGAGATGGCGGACTCCTTTACGCTGGGGCTGATCTGATAGAGAATGGCCGAGCTGGAACGCAGCGCGTAGGCCAGACGGCGAATCATCAGGGAGATAATCATGATGGCTGCCGTGCCGGAAAGCACCATGGGGTCGCCCTTGCCGTTGAAGGCCAAAAGCAGCGTAATACCAAGCACCGAGCCGGGAATGATGCAGGGGAACATGGCGATGGTATCAATCGCACTGGTGAGCATGCTTTTTTTGCGCACCGACAGGTAGGCGGTCAGCATGCCGAGCACAATAATTATAGTCAAGGCAATGATGCAATACAAGTAAGTATTTTGAATCGAGGACAATGCCGTGTCAAAAATCTTGGTGTAGCTTTCAAAGGAGTGGCTGTCCACGAAGTACTGTACCTCCGTTTTGCGCAGGGAGGTCCAGATGATGACCAGGCGCGGCGCCACGGAAAGAATCACCAGGAGGTAGGTAAACACATGCATGACGACGTTCTTGGCGCCCTTTGCGCGCGTGGGCTGAATGGGGCGCATGGCGCTCATGGTGAAGCTCTTCTTGTTCACGTACCACTTCTGCAAAAGGAACAGCACCGCCGTGATGACCACCATCAGCGAAGCCATGGCCGAGGCGAAGTAGGCCGAGCCGCCCCGCCAAAGCCGTAGATGGACGGCATTTTGATGCCGAAGGTGTTGGAAAGGAACTGAGTGACCACGCCGCTGCGGCCAAGCAGCAGAATCCACGAATAGGCGCCGATGAAGTTGGGGCTCATCATGGAGATGATGATGAGGATTTCAATGATGCTCTTGCCCCGGATCTTGAAAAAGGACATGATGTAGGCCAGCGGCACGCCGATGAGCAGCGAGCAGATGGTGATGCACACCGTGAGTTTCAGAGAGTTGAGCAGCGAACGGCAGTAGAATTTCTTGCCGAAGAACTTGGTGAAGTTGGCCATGGTGAAGGCCCCGGTGCCTTCCTCCAGAAAGCCGCCGACAACAGGGAGATGAGCGGGTAGATCAGAAACAGGGCAAAGACGGCCAGAATGCCGATGGTTACAATCGTCCAGAAATCGAACTGCGGCTTACGCTTGCTCATAGCGAATCACATCCTTGAGAAGGCTCTTTTCCATATCCGCCGTAAAGACGTTGATCTTATCGGGATTGGGGCGGAGGGTGAGGTGGTCGCCCGGCTGATACAGCGTTTGCGTATGGCCAAGATCCTGGGAAAATTCAATGCTGGGCTGGTCGGGCACGCACATGCCGTCGGCGAAATGCAGGAAACAGTTGCTGCAACGGCCCAGGAAGGTGCGGTTGAGCACGTCGCATGCAAGCCCCTCGCAGGAGACGGAGAATTCTTCCGGACGAATCCCCACCACGACCGCCTGACCGTCCGTGTACTCGTCGGACAGGGTGGTCATGGGCAGGCGGTATCCGCTGGGGAAGCACAGCTCGGTCCGTCCATCCTTCTTGGAAAGCGTGGCATGGAACAGGTTGGAATGACCGATGAAGGTGGCGGCGCCCTGCTCGAAGGTCAGGCCCACGGCGTATTCGCCGTCGGCCACTCCCTTGTACACGGCGGAGGAGCTGTTCACGCAGCCGTTGGGCAGCTGCTTGCAGAACTCGCGCACATAATCCCAGCCGTTGGGCTGACCGTCGGTGCCCATGGCGTAGAGCATGTTGACCAGGTGCTCAAAGGAAGAAGAGGAAGCCTGAGGATCGGCAAAGACGATCTTGCCCTTGAGCTCGGGGTTGAGCAGGTCGGCATAGCCGTTGATCTCAATGCCGCCGATGAGGTCGGTGTTGATCATGATGACGGAAGGAACGCAGTCAAGCGGGTCGGGTTGCTTTCCACGCTGCGGTACTGCTCATAGAAGGCGTCCTCATTGGCGCAGGTGTAATCCTGGAAATACTGACTGCTGTTTTTCACGGTGCCGATGGTGCCGGACCAGAGAATATCGCACTGGGGATTTTCGCTTTCGGCGGCAATGCGCTAAAGGGCGTCGCCCGTGCCCATGGCGAGGCACTCGGTCTTGATGCCGGTATCGGCCTCAAACATGGCCAGCATGTTTTCAATCATGGAAGTGGTCAGCGGGCTGTACAAAACCAGCTTGCCGGTTTCCTCGGGGGCGGTTTCGGCGGTGGCGCAGGCCACACTCAGGGCCATGATGGCACAAAGGAACAAGGCAAACAGCTTCTTCATGGATGATTCCCCTTTCTTCACTTGCTGTTTTGTGAAACAGCCGATTCAATCTGTGTTCATCATAGTTGTGTTTTGGAAGAAATTCAACCGGATATTCTATTTGTATATCGCAAAAAGTGAACTACCGGGCAAAAAGACGTGGGGGCGGCCTTGCTGCAAGAAAAAACACCGGAGCGCCCTGCAAAACAGGGACTCCGGCGCCAGAGCAAAGGGAACGCCCCGCTCAGTGGAGGAGGGCCTCTGCGCTTTTCAGGATCTTTTGCTCTGTCTCCTCCGCCGCTTCCCGGCTTTCCCCGCTGACGGAGAAGTAGAGTTTGAGCTTGGGTTCGGTGCCGGAGGGGCGCGCCACGAGCGTGCAGCCGTCCTCCAGAATGAATTTGAGCACATCGGACTTGGGCAGGCCGTCCAGACCTGCGGCATAGTCCATCAGGCGGAGCACCTTTTTGCCGCCGAAGGATGCGACGCCGGCGCGCAGCGCCTGCATGACGGCCTGCATTTTGGCAAAGCCCGCGCTTCCGTCAAAGGCATAGCTGTGCAGGGTGTTGAGGCAGTAGCCATAGATACCGTAGAGCTCATGCAGCCTGTCCAGAAGAGAAATGCCGCGGCTGGCGTAGCAGCTGAACATTTCGCAGATCAGGCAGGCCGCGCCTACGCCGTCCTTGTCGCGCACATAGGGGCCGGAGAGATAGCCATAGCTTTCTTCAAAACCAAACACGAAGCTGTCCCGGCGGCCCTGCGCTTCCAGGCGGCCAATCTGCTCGCCGATGAACTTGAAGCCGGTGAGCACATTGATGGTTTTCACGCCGTAGTGCGCCGCGATGCGCTCGGTCATGTCCGTGGTCACGATGGTCTTGATCATCACCGGGTCTGCGGGCATTCTGCCATGCTTCGTGCGTTGGGCGCAGAGGTAGTCCAGGAGCAGCATGCCCGTTTCGTTGCCGGAGAGCAGCGCATATCCGCCGCTTGGGTCCCGGACGGCCACGCCCACCCGGTCGCAGTCCGGGTCGGTGGCCAGCAGCAGGTCCGCGCCGCACCGGCCGGCATAGGCGATTCCCAGCGCCATGGCCTCCCGGATTTCCGGGTTGGGATAGGGGCAGGTGGGGAAGTGGCCGTCCGGCAGGCGCTGCTCCTCCACCAGGGTCAGATGCGTATAGCCCAGCTCCCTGAGCGCGCGGGTAACGGGCACATAGCCGGTGCCGTTGAGCGGGCTGTAGACGATGGCGATATCCTTGCGGGCTTCCTCTCCGAAAAGCACGGACTGCGCCTTCACCGCCTCCAGAAAGGCCGTGAGAACGGCGTCCGGGACAGGCTGTATCCGTCCTTCCCGCAGGCAGGCGTCAAAATCAGCCCGTTTGACGCCGTCAAAGAGATCCAGCTTTTCGATTTCGGAGAGAATTTCAGAGGCGGCTTCAACGGTCACCTGGCAGCCGTCCGCGCCGTAGACCTTGTAGCCGTTGTATTGGGCAGGGTTGTGGGAGGCGGTGATCATCACGCCCGCGGAGGCGCCGAGGCAGCGCGTGGCAAAGGACACGGTGGGCACCGGGGTGAGCTGTGGCCAGAAGTGAACCTGCACGCCGTTTGCTGCCAGCACGCCCGCGGTCACGCGGGCGAACGCATCGCTTTTGAGGCGGCTGTCGTAGCCGATAACGGCGGAAGGAGCGGAGAAGCGCTTTTTGAGGTAATCCGCCAACCCCTGCGAAGCTTTGGCGACAGTATAGACGTTCATGCGGTTGGAACCCGCGCCGATCACGCCGCGCAGGCCGCCGGTACCAAAGGCAAGGTCGCGGTAGAAGGCGTCCTCGATGGCCGCCTCGTCCATACCTCTCAGCTCCTCAAGAAGTTCCTCGTCGGTCACACGCGCCAGCCAGCGCTGATATTCCTGCCGGTAATCCATGGCTTTTCGCCTTCCTTTCGCGATTGAGGGGCGCATCTGCGCCGCAACGATGACAGTTCGTGAAGGCGAATGAAAACTCCTGCTTCTTTTCGGGCCATGCCGTACCGCCCAAAAACCTCCCGGCCGGAACACATCACGCCGGAGGCGTCGCATCCGCAGGCCCACAGGCCGCCGGCGGAGGAGCGGCTTGGGGGAGGAAGCCGCCCGTCCGTTTCCCGTTTTTCTCGCTTTGAGCTTGCCTTTGATTCCCGTGTCATGGTATCATAAAAAGACGCGGCGAAGCACGGAGGGAGCGGTTCTGCCTGTATTCGCCCGCAATAGAATGGCTTCATCCGGAAAGGATCGACCCATGTTACGCAATGTCGTTTCCCTGCCCGCCCGCGCCTTCCGGCTTCTGCGGGACAGCCTGCGCTGGGACAGGCCCTTCATCCGCAACGTATTGGTGGTAGCGCTGCCCATGGTGATCCAGCAGCTGATGACCGCGTCCTTGCACATTGTGGACGGGCTGATGGTCAGCGGCCTGGGCGACGCGGCATACTCCGCCGTGACGCAGGCCAACCGGGTCACATTCATGTTCAACCTGTTCAGCTTCGGCACCTGTACGGGCGGAGCGATCTTCCTCAGCCAGTACTGGGGCGGGCGGGACATCCGGCGCATGCGGCAGACCATGGGCCTGACGATGATGTTTGTGCTCATTGTGGCGGCCGTGTTTATGAGCGTGTCGCTCTTGATGCCCCGTCAGATCATATCGCTGTTTCTGCCGCAGGGCGAGAGCTTTGACCGGGCGGTGGAATACCTGTCGGTGGTGGCGTTTGGCTATCTGTTCACCGCGGTGGATAACGTCTATGCCGCCACCCTCAAGGCGGCGGAAAAGACCTATCTGCCCATGCTGTCCGGCTTTGCAAGCATCTTGACCAACACGGTGCTCAACTATGCCTTCATCTTCGGCAAGCTGGGCTGCCCGGCCATGGGAGTCAGAGGCGCGGCGCTGGCTACGGTCATCTCCGCCGCCGTGTCCATGGGCATGAACATGGCCTTTTCCTATGGCATGCACCTGCCTGCGGGCGCCAGGCCTTCCGAGTGGCTGCGGCAGGAAAAGGGCTTTGCGGGGCGGTTTAGCAAAACGGTGGTGCCCGTTATCTTTAACGAGGGGCTCTGGGGCGTCGGCACGACTATGTACAATGTTTTTTACGGACGCATGGGTGACGCGGCCGTGGCTACCATGGGCGTGTGCACCACCATTAACGATCTGGTATGGGTGGCCATCTTTGCGCTGATGAACGCCACCGCCATCATCGTGGGCAAGGCCCTCGGCGCGGGCGACCGCGAACGGGCCTATCTGTATGCCAAACGCATGATGGCGGGCGCGGTGGCTGCCGGCGTGGCGCTGGGCCTTCTGGTCATCGCCGTGCGCTGGCCGCTGGTCAACATCTTTTCCGGCCTGTCCTATCCGGTACGGGAAAAGGCCCAGTTCATTTTGATGCTGGGCGCGCTGACCATCTGGTTCCGCGCGTTCAATACCATCAATATTGTGGGCGTGCTCCGCTCCGGCGGCGATACGCTGTTCAGCCTGTGCCTGGATGTGGGCACGCTGTGGCTGGTGGGCGTGACCAGCACGGGCCTGGCTGCGCTGGTCTTTCACTGGCCCCTGGAATGGGTGTACGCCTGCACCTTCCTGGAGGAAGCGGTCAAAATGGCGGTCGGCATCCCGCATTTTAAAAAGAAACAATGGATGAACGTGCTCACAGAGCAGCCGCAGGGCTGACGGAAGGGAAGGGAGCAGCATGGAAAAACTGGACCTGGTGGTCAAAATCGGAAGCATGGCGCTGATTCAGAAGGATGAAAACGCCATTGACTACAACATCTTTCAGCGCCTGGGCGGCGATCTTCGGCCGGGCATGATCCTGGTGACCAGCGGCGCCACCGAAATCGGACGGCTGGACTATCTCAAGCGCACCGGCCATGAGCTGACCGGCGTGACCGAGCAGGACAAGGTGGATTATTCCGCGCAGGGCCAGACCATCCTGATGAACACCTACCGCCAGTTTATCCGTCCCGAATACGGCATCCGGCAGGTGCTGGTGGAGCATACGCACTTTAACGACCCGCTGCGCCGCGAGCATATTCACCGGATGCTCCTGCGTGCCGCCGCGCAGGAGGTCATTCCCATCATCAACTACAACGACCCCGTCAGCGACGAGGAGGTGCGCAAGATGGAGCTTGCCAGCCGCCGCGCCGAGGGCGTGGAGGTGGTGGAGTGCGTGGACAACGACGAAACCGCCGAGGTGGTGGCGCAGCTGGTGGGGGCCAGGAATTTGATTCTGCTCACCAGCACCAACGGCATCTATCTGGACCGCAACGATCCCGATACGCTGGTGGAGCTGGTCAGCGGCCGGGACATTGCCGAGGTGCGGGCCCGCGTGACGGAGCTGATGGGCCACTGCAGCGGCGCCAGCCGCACCGGAGCCAACGGCGCGCGCGCCAAGCTGGCGTTTGCGATGCGCGCGGTCGAGCACGGAACCAACGTGATCATCGGCCATGCGCGCTACCACATCACGGACCTGTTGGCGGGCCGGGTGCCCTGCACGCGCCTGGGCGTGAACGTGGAGAAGCAGGCATGAGCGCGGCGCTGTGGATGGCGGTGGGCATTGTGGGCGCGGCAGGGGCTGCGCTGACCGGATGGTATATAAGCCGGCGGCAGATGCCCGCCCTGCGCGCGCTGGACGCGGACTTTCAGTGCCCGGACATGCGTTTTCACTATACGCCGCAGGAGCTGTTTGACGGGCTGGACCGGCTGGGCGCTAAGGGACGCGCACAACTGATGCGCCTGTGGTGGGCTGATACGGGGCTGAGCCTCTCGCTGCTGGCTGTTATGGCAGCGGCGGCGCACAACAGCATGGCCGGCCTGGCGCCGCTGCCCACGGCCATGGACGCGGTGGCCTGCCTGCGGGCTGTGGCGGACCTTTTGGAAAACGCGCTGCTTGCCCATGCCGTAAGGGCCTATCCCGACCGCAGGCGAGAGGGGACGGTGCAAATGGCGGCCGCGGTTACGGCGACCAGGTGGTGCCTGACGGGGCTGTGGGTGGCCGGGCTGTTCGGCGGGCTGGTATTGCGGGCGGCGCGGCTGTAACGGGAGCGGTTTGCCCGGAAAGGATGATTATGGTATAATAATTGAACTGGAAATTTCACCCAGAAGGCGGCGCGAGGCTGCTGAGGCAAAACCGTTGCCTGTGAACGGAGCGGCAGGTGCACCGCGAGACAACAGGGAGGGAAAGGGCATGAGTGAGAAAGCGCTGCGCACGCGCGCAGAGCGCCGCCTGCGGAACGCGCGCTGGCTGGCGGCCATGTTTTTTTCGTTGGCGATGCTTTTGGGCCTGCTGACCTACGAGCGGGGTCATGCGCTGGTACAAGGCTATGGAGCCGCGCTGGCCTTTGGCCTGATAGGCATCTGCCTCTACCGCGGGGAGTACCACGCGGACCGGGCCTATGGTCTGGGGCTGGTTTTTGCGGCCTGGTACGTGCTTACGCGAGCCCTCAACGGGGACCATTATTTGCAGTATGATTACAACCAGTACCGCATCGTCTGCATGGCGGCGACCTACGGCCTGGCGTTTCCCTTTGCGGCCATGCTCGAAGATGAAAAGGGCCGCCGCGCGCTGGACCGCATTGCCGCGGTGCTCACCGCGGTGATCGCGGCGGTTTGCTGGCTGGGCGTGATTGCCGCGCTCCGCGGCGAGGTAATAACCGTGCCGTTTTTTGACAGCCAGTTCGGCATCATGGAGGATGGGCGGCTATACGTCCTGACCCAGCATCCCAACTTTACCGCGGCCCTCAGCCTGTGCGGCCTGTGCATGCTGATGTATCTGGTGGCGAGCCACTGGAAGCCCTGGGTGCTGATTCCCGCGGTCGTGGCGGGCGCGGGCCTGTTTATGGCGCTGCCGCTGTCGGATTCGCGCACGGGCATGATCGCCTTTTTGCTGAGCGTGGTCATTGCGGTGGTGGTCGGCTTCCAGCGGCTGCCCATTCCTGTCAAATGGCGGCGGGTCATAGAGGTCGTGTGCGTTGTCGCCCTTGTGGCGGTAGTGGCCGTGGCGGGTTTCGGGGCTGCGGTGAAGGTGGTTTCCACCACCAACGAGGGCGAGCAGGACCTGGCTCAGCGATCCCTGCTGGCGGACCTGACCACACTTACGGGCCGTACGGGCGTATATGGCGCCGTCCCCGCCACCTTTGCGCAGCATCCGCTGGCCTTGCTCAAGGGCTTTGATGAACTGGAAATGATGGCGGCGGTGAACAAAAACGCCGATATGCTGTACAATCACATGCACAATTCCTTTTTGCAGACGCTGATGCTCACCGGCGTGCCCGGCCTTATGGCCGCGCTGTGGCTGACCTGGCGGATTGTCTCGGCTTCGGTGCGGGTTCTGTTTGCCCGTGATGGCGGGATCAGCCCTGCGCAGAAGCTGCTGGTGCTGCTGCCTGCCGCGCTGTTTGTGCAGGGCATGCTGGAACATTACCTGTTTGTGGACAGCTACAGCATTCTGAATTTCCTGTTTTTCCTGTTTTCGGGCTATGTGGTGCGGCTGGGCCGGCAGGTGAGCTGGAAACAGGCGTTTCCCATGCTGGCGCGCCGGAAAAAGGCGTAGACCGGCGGAGCGCCAGGCCCGCACGTTGGGCACTGAAAGAAAAGACGCTCCACCGGGAAAGCTGAACGGAGAGGTTTTGTAAGGAGGCGGAACGACGCATGTATACCATCGAAGAGCTTTACGACCTGACCCATACCCTGGCGGCGGAGTACCTCAGGGGATTTACCTATCCCTGGGAGGCGCTTGGGGGCATCAGGGCGATGATTCTTGAGCTGGGACCGAAGCTGGACCCGGAGCAGTACGCCGAGGTATCGCCGCAGGTATGGGTGCACCGCACGGCCACGGTAGCCCCCACGGCCTATCTGGGCGCGCCGTGTATCATCGGCGCGGGCACGGAGGTGCGGCACTGCGCGTTTGTGCGTGGGTCGGCGCTGGTGGGGGAAAACTGCGTGGTTGGCAACTCGGTGGAGCTGAAAAACGTAATCCTTTTTGACAACGTGCAGACCCCGCACTACAACTACGTGGGGGACAGCATTCTGGGCTACCGCTCCCACATGGGCGCGGGCTCCATCACCTCCAACGTCAAAAGCGACAAATCCCTTGTGGTGGTGCATGGTCAGGGAGAAAATGTGGAAACGGGCCTGAAAAAATTCGGCGCCATGCTGGGTGACTTCGTGGAGGTGGGCTGCAACAGCGTGCTCAATCCCGGCACGGTGATTGGACGGGAAAGCAACGTCTACCCCCTCTCCTGCGTGCGCGGCGTGGTCCCCGCGCGGCACATTTACAAGACCGGCGGCGTGGCCGTTCCCAAGCGTTGAAGATTTTCCGCTTGACAGGCGGCGCGGCAAATGCTATAGTGAGCGTGCTTCGGATGACGCGGGACGCGCCATGGTGATGGGGCATTTCAGAGACCGCCGCCCCGGCTGCAAGCGGCGGATGCCACGGACCGATGGACACCACCCGCCGACGGGCCGCGAGGCGCGCGATACAGCGCCTGACAATGAGTGGAGGCCCTTCGGGGCGTTCAAGCAGGGTGGAACCGCGAGCGAAAAATCATCGCCCGCCCCCGCATACCGCATGTGGGGGCGGGCGTTTTCCGTCCCCGTAGATACAGAAAGGAGTACGCAAGCCATGATTTTGAACCTGTTTGACAAGGCCTATGAGGTGGCGGAGAACACCTCCGTGGGCGACCTGCTCAAGGCGCAGATGCCCGATGACTGGAAAAAGTACCTGGTCGTGCGGCTGGAGGACGGCACGCTTTGCGACCTGTTCAGCCCCATCGCCCATTCCCAGACCGTGACCCCGCTCACCTTTGACGACCCGGACGGCCGCAAGGTGTTCTTCCATTCGGCCAGCCACCTGATGGCCATGGCCGTCAAGCACCTGTTCCCCGAGGCGAAGCTGGCCATCGGCCCCGCCATCGCGGACGGCTTCTACTATGACTTTGATACCGAGGTTCCCTTCACCATGGAGGACCTTGCCAAGATCGAAAAGGAAATGCAGCGCTGCGCTAAAAAGAGCATCCGTCCGCGCCGCTACACGCTGCCCCGCGCCGAGGCCATCGCCTATATGCAGGGACGCCAGGAGCCCTACAAGGTCGAACTGATCGAGGATCTGCCCGAGGACGAGGTGCTGTCCTTCTACGAAATGGGCGACTTCACCGACCTGTGCGTGGGACCGCACCTGCCCAATCTGAGCTATATCAAGGCGTTTAAGCTCACCCACGTGGCGGGCGCCTACTGGCGCGGCGATGAGCATAACAAGATGCTCTGCCGGATCTACGCAACCGCTTTCCCCACCAAGGAGCAGCTCCAGGAGCACCTGGACCGCATCGAGGAGGCCAAAAAGCGCGACCACCGCAAGCTGGGCCGCGAACTGGATCTGTTCGACATCCGCGATGAGGGCCCGGGCTTCCCGTTCTTCTATCCCAAGGGCATGATTTTGCGCAACATCCTGGAGGACTACTGGCGCGAGATCCATCGCAAGGCCGGGTATGAGGAGATCAAGACCCCCATCATGCTCAACCGCGGCCTGTGGGAACGCAGCGGCCACTGGGATCATTACAAGGAAAACATGTACACCACCAAGATCGACGACACGGACTTCGCCATCAAGCCCATGAACTGCCCCGGCGGCATTCTGGTCTATCAGCGCAGGCTGTGGAGCTACCGCGACCTGCCCATCCGTTCGGGCGAACTGGGCCTGGTGCACCGCCATGAAAAGAGCGGCGCGCTGCACGGACTGATGCGCGTGCGCTGCTTTACCCAGGATGACGCGCACATCTTTATGACCCCCGAACAGATCAAGGACGAGATCAAGGGCGTGTACAACCTCATCAACGAGGTCTATACCCGCTTTGGCTTCCCGTATCATGTGGAACTGTCCACCCGGCCCGAAAACTCTATCGGCACTGACGAGATGTGGGAGCAGGCCACCAACGGCCTGCAGGGCGCGCTGGACGAGCTGGGCGTGAAGTATGTGATCAACGAGGGCGACGGCGCGTTCTACGGCCCCAAGATCGACTTCCATCTCACCGACTGCCTGGGACGCACCTGGCAGTGCGGCACCATCCAGCTGGATATGAACCTGCCCGAGCGCTTCGACCTGACCTATACCGGCCCGGACGGCGAGAAGCACCGTCCCGTGATGATCCACCGTGTGGTGTTCGGCTCCATCGAGCGGTTCATCGGCATTCTGGTGGAGCATTTCGGCGGCGCGTTCCCCACATGGCTGGCGCCTGTGCAGGTGAAGGTGATGACCATCACCAGCCGCAGCGACGAGGCCGCGCGCGAGGTGGCCGGCCTGCTGACCGATGCGGGCCTGCGTCCGGAGCTGGACCTGCGCAATGAGAAGATCGGCTTCAAGGTACGCGAGGCCCAGATGATGAAGATTCCCTACATGTTCGTCCTTGGCGACCGCGAGGCGGAAAACCGCACCGTGACCATCCGCAACCGCAAGGGCGACAACCTGGGCACCGTCTCCTTTGAGGAGGCCGTGGCCATGATCAAAAAGCTCAACGACGAGCGCACCATCGACTGACGGAAACAGAGCCGTACCTTTTTCCGACAGGCTGACGCGCCGAGTGCCCCATGCACCCGGTGCGCAGACTGTCGGAAAACCCATTCTGAGAGGTTTGGAGGGACCATCCCTCCAAATGAAATCCGAATCCGTGCGGAAAACCCTGGCTGCGAACGCGATGAACCAGGGTTTTCCGTTTTGTCGGAAGAGACGGCATGGCGGACTTTTTCGATGCACGCAGACCCGGCGGAAGCAGTTTCGCCGGGTCTGTTCGTCTCATACCCACGCCCCGCGGCGGATGGCGTCATGGCCGTACCGGCCGCGGATTTCGTCCACCATGCGGTCCAGGGCCATGTGCCGTTGATTCGCCGCCTCCTCGGGGAGAAAGGAGAGCTGGATGTTCTGGTTCGCGGGGTACAGCGCGCTCACGCATACGCCCAGCGCGCGAAGCGGCACGCGCGGGCGCCAGTGCCGGTCCAGCAGGTCCATGGCGCCGTCGAGAATGTTATAGCTGCAATCGGTGGGCCGGTCCAGCGTAAGCTGGCGGGTAACGGTGCGCATGGCCGTATCACGCAGGCTGAGCTCCACCACGCGTCCGGCCATGCCCTGCTGGCGCAGCCGGAAGGCCACGCTCTCACTCAGGTCCAGCAGCGTCAGGCGCGCCCCGCGCTCATCCGTCACATCGCTGGGGGTGGTGGTGGAGTTGCCCACGCTTTTGACCGGCTGGTCATCCAAGAAGAGGGATGCGTCGTCCGCGCCGCGCGCAAAGCCGCTGAGCGTGAGCCCTGCCTTGCCCAGCACGCCGCGCAGCACCTGCGGGTCCGCCGCGGCCAGTTGTCCTACGGTGTAAATGCCGATGGCGTTGAGCTTGCGCGCCGTCGCCCGTCCTACAAACAGGAGCGACCCGATGGGCAACGGGTCCAGCACCTGGGATCGGTTCTGCTCGCAGATCAGGCTGACGGCGTCCGGTTTTTTCAGGTCGCTGGCCAGCTTGGCCAATACACGGCTGTCGCTCACGCCTACGCTTACCGTCAGGCCGGTTTCCTCCCGCACGGTATGGCGCAGATGATTGGCGATGCGCTCGCCCTGCTCCAGCGTCATATCGGGCGCGGTCAGATCCAGCCAGGCCTCGTCGATGCCGAATGGCTGCACCCGGTCGGTGTAACGCCCAAAAATCGTGCGCACCGTCTGGCTCATGCGGGAGACCTCCCGGTAATCCGGCGCGATGGTTGTCAGGCGCGGGCATAGCTGAAACGCCTGCCACAGCACCTGCCCCGTCTGAATTCCATATCGCTTGGCGGGCATGTTCTTGGCCAGGACGATGCCGTGCCTGCGCGCGGGGTCACCGCAGACCGCCACGGGTACCTCCCGCAGGTCCGGCCGGTGCAGGCAGGCCACGGAGGCATAGAAGTTATTTAAATCTGCGTGCAGAATGACCTTTGCCATGTCAATCGCCTCAACAGCGCAAAATACGAACGTATGTTCCATCTCATTATACGAACATATGTTCTAAAAATCAACCGCCAGATGTAGCGCACCTGTCTTTGCGGCACACCATCCCTGGCGGGCGCATAGGATGACGTGGGCGGTCCGGAAAAAGCGCGGCGGCGTTTTACAATCCGCCCGCTTCATGATATGATAACAAAGCAGGGCCGCCTTCGGAGTGTGAAAGCATGAAACGAGGCGATATATACATGGCCGAGCTGGACCCCGTGGTCGGAAGCGAGCAGGGAGGAACGCGTCCAGTGGCCATCATTCAAAACGATATGGGAAACCTGCATTCGCCCACGGTGATTGCGGTGCCGCTAACGGGCAGTACCGGCAAGCCGGCGCTGCCCACGCATGTGCACATCCCGCGGGGAGAGGGCGGGCTGTGGCGCGAGTCCATCGTGCTGTGCGAACAGGTGCGCACCCTGGAAAAAACCCGCCTCAGGCGGCGTCTGGGCGCGCTGGCGCCGGAGAGCATGCGCCGCGTGGAGCGGGCGCTGGGCGTGTCGCTGGATATGACCTGCGAGGACGATGCACAATAGAAAAAGGGCGGCTCCCGTCAAGGGGGCCGCCCAGCAAAACCAAAGGAGATCCCATGAGAAAAAACCTGTTGAAAAACGAGCACCTTGCTTCCACCGTGCAGATCGTGCTGGGCTGTGCTCTGGGTGCGCTGGCCTACCCGCTGTTTCTGGTGCCCAACCACATAGCGCCGGGCGGCCTGACCGGCCTGGCTACGGTGCTGAACTATTTGTTCCACTGGCCCGTGGGCACAACCAGCCTGCTGATGAACATACCGCTGTTCATCATCGGCTACCGGGCGATGGGGCGGGTATTTGTGATCCGGTCGCTGGTGGCGACGGTGCTTTTCTCGGTCCTGATCGACCTGATCCCGCTGCCGCCCATGACGCAGCAGCCCCTGCTGGGAGCTGTGTTCGGCGGGGTGCTGCTGGGTGCGGGCCTGGGGCTCATCCTGCGCGGCGGCGCGACCACGGGCGGCACGGATATGGCGGCCCGCATGATTCACAACCGCTTTCAGCACATCTCGGTGGGGGCCATTCTGTTTCTGATTGACTGCTGCGTGGTGCTGATGGCCGGTTTCTTCATTGAGGCGGAATATGCCCTCTACGCGTTTGCCTCCCTGTATGCCTCCAGCAGGCTGATTGATGTGGTAATGGTGGGCCTCGCCCGCGAAAAGGCCTGCTACATCATCTCCACCCAGCATGATCGGGTGAAGCAGGAAATTATGCAGAAGCTGGACCGGGGGGTAACGGTGCTCCGTGCCGAGGGCGGCTACAGCGGACAGGAACGCCCGGTGCTGCTGTGCGTCCTGAGCGCGCAGGAGATGGGACGGCTCAAGGCCATCGTGCGGGAGGCGGATGAGAACGCATTCCTTTTCATCAGCGATGCGCACGAGGTGCTGGGCGAAGGCTTCCGAAGGCTGATGGAATAGACGAAACCGCCGCGGGGCAAGAACGCTCCCGCGGCGGTTTTGTCGTTATGCATGCCATGGTCAGGACGCAACGGCCTCATCAAAAGCCTCGAAGAAATCCGGGCAGCTCCACGTGCCGCAGGCGCTGACGGATTCATCGCTGACCAGCAGCTGCAGCGTGAGCCCGTTTTTCAGACCGATAAGCAGGGACCCGGAGCCGCTCATGGCCGTGCTCTGATAGTCGGCATAATCCACCAGAATCTGCATCAGCTGCTGGGCGGTGGCTACGTCGGCTATACGGCCCGTGCCCGCCAGCTCCATCCACTCCACGTCGGCGGGGTCGCACAGGGTATCGGCCAGGGTCTCGGAGCCGATAATGGCGGTGCCCGCATAGCTTACGCGCTGGAACACGCGCGTGCTTCCGTCCACCTGAGCCGCCACCAGGGCGCCGCTCATGCCGGAAATGGCATAGACCGTCTCCCCGCGGGCCACCACGTTGCTCACCATGCCGCTGGTGCCCAGCGCGGGCTCGACGTTAAATTCGGTCACCTGCCCCAGCTCCTCGCCCAGGAGCGAGCTGGAAATGCCGGTGGGGCTTTGCAGCATGCGGTAGGTGGCGCCGTCCATGGTGATGAGCGGAAAGCTCTGCCCCTGGCCCTGCGCGAACAGGGTCTGATTGGAACTGGCGCTGCCCGCGCTCATGGACAGGCTGCCCACGGGCACGTCACCGGCGGTGCGCGGCGCAGCGGTGGAGGGATGTGAATCGCCCGCCGAGCGGCTGCCCAGCACGTTTTGCGTGGGCGTGGACTGGACGCCGGGCACATGGCCGTCCGAGGCCCACAGCGCGGCCCCCACACACAAAACCAACGCGGCGCATACGGCCAGCGCAGGCCTCCAACTGATGCCGCGCCTGCGTGGCTGGCGCATCTCCGCGGCCCGCAGCTTTGCCTTTGCCAGCAGGGTGGACGTCGCCGTCAACCCGCCCAGCTGCCGGTTTGCCACTTCGGGCAGTTGTTCCAGGCGTTTCACTGCGAAAGACCTCCTTCTTCCTTCAAAATGCTTTCCAGCTTCTTTCTTGCGCGGGAGAGGCGGCTGGAGATGGTGCCCTCGGGCAAATCGAGCATCTGGGCGATTTCGCCGATGCCGTAGCCCTGGTAGTAGTACAGCAGAATCGCTTCCCGAAAGGTGGGAGGCAGTTCGTGGATGGCCTTCATCATGGCTTCTTCATCGTCGCGCCTGCCGCTGTCGTCCGGGGCGGGAATCATTTCAAACGCCGGACTGCCCAGCACCACGCGCTTGAGCCATGCGCCGCGCCACAGGTCGCGGCAGCGGTTGAGCGCCACTTTGAGCAGCCAGGCCTTTTCACGGCCCTCCTGCAGGTCCGGCGCGTTGGTCATCAGGCGCACGAATACGTCCTGACACACGTCCTCCGCGCGCTGCCTGTCGCCGAGGTAGAAGTAGCTGACGCGCAGCACGTCCGTAGCGTACTTCTCGTAAAGTTCCTCGTAGCTAAGCATGTCCGAGCCTCCGTTTAATGCCCGGACGCGCATCCTTCACGGGCGTACTGTGCTCATTCATCAAACGAATCCGCCTTCCCTTTTCCTGCACAAAATTCAAATTTTCTTGAGGAAATTTTCCAAGTGGGGCGGTGTAGCGGGCACTCATGGTCAGTTTGACCCGATTAAGCGGTACCATGCGCTCAGAACATTTTAGCATTGGAGCCGGAGCGCGTCAACACACGCACGCCCATCTGGAAAAATGTGACGCGCGGAGGCATAAATGCATTTCCCGCCGCATAAGATGCAGGAAGGGCGGCCCTTGCATTTGCACGTTGGCAAATCCTGTGTTACAATACGCAATGTTTGTAAGATGCCCTTGACACGCAGAACGGAGGAATCTACCAAATGCTGTACCACGATTCACATGACGCTCAATACCGGGATCCCCTTGGGCCCGTCGCGGCGGGAAACAGGCTGACGCTGCGCTTTGCCTGTGATGAAAGCCCGGAGGTGCTGCTGCGCACCTGGGATGGTGCGCAGCGCCTGTATCCGATGGTCTCTGTAGGGGAGAGCCTTTATGAGGCAACCGTCACCGTACCGGACAAGCCCATGCTTTTCTGGTATGACTTTATCATCCGCCGCGCAGACGGCGACGTGCGTTACGGCAACAGCCGCGATCAGCTGGGCGGCGAGGGCGCGTGCTATGACGGCCAGCCCGACAGCTATCAGGTGACGGTCTATGACCCCGTCTACCAGACCCCGGAATACCTGCGTCACGGGATCATATACCAGATTTTCCCCGACCGCTTTTATAAGGATAAGAACGGACAGAAAGGACGCTTGCGCAAGATCGCCGCGGCGCATCCGGACGCCACCTTCCATGAGGAATGGAACGAGCGCCCCACGTTGGACCTGGACCCGGAAAACGGCGATAACCGCGCCCTGGACTTTTTCGGCGGCACGCTCAGGGGCATCAGGCAAAAGCTCGATTACCTGGCGGACCTGGGCGTGAGCATCATCTACCTCAACCCCATCTTCCGCGCGCATTCCAATCACCGCTACGACACGGGCAGCTATGAGGAAATCGACCCCATTCTGGGCGACGAAGCCGCCTTTGATGATCTGGTGGCGGCAGCCAGGGCGCGCGGCATCCGCATCCTGCTGGACGGCGTGTTCAGCCACACCGGCGCGGACAGCAAGTACTTCAACCGCTATGGCCGCTATGACACGCTGGGCGCGTATCAGAGCAAGGAAAGCCCTTATTATGACTGGTACCGCTTTGAGGAATTCCCCGACAGGTATGACTGCTGGTGGGGCTTCTATACGCTGCCCGCCGTCAACAAGGACAACCCCTCCTACCGTGATTTCCTCTTGAATGACGAAACCGGCGTGCTGCCCCGCTGGGTGCGCCGCGGCGCGTGCGGGTGGCGGCTGGACGTGGTGGACGAGCTGCCCGTGGACATGGTGCTTGAGATGCGCAAGGCCGTCAAGCAGGCCGACCCGGACGCCACGCTGCTGGGCGAGGTCTGGGAGGACGCCAGCAACAAGACCGCCTATGGCGTAAACCGCTCCTACTGCCTGGGCGACATGCTGGACAGCGTGATGAACTATCCTCTGCGCTGCGCGGTGATCGACTTTTTCACCGGCGTGATCGACGCCTATCAGCTGCGCCGGGTGATTCTGCATCAGCAGGAGGTATACCCCGCGCCCTTCTACTATTCGCTGATGAACCTGCTGGGCAGCCACGACCGCGTGCGCATCCTCAACGCGATGTGTGGCCTCAACCGGGAAGGCGCCGCGCAGATGGACCGCGCCGAGGCAAAGAAGATCACCCTGGGCAAGCGCGAGCTCAAGAGCGCCAAGAAGCGCTATCTGGAGGCCATGAAGCTGCTGTGCGCCCTGCCCGGCGCGCCCACCGTGTACTATGGCGACGAGATCGGCATGACCGGCATGGCCGACCCTTGGAACCGTGCGCCCATGAACTGGGACGATCCGGACGAAAAGCTGCTGGAGAGCGTGCGCGAGCTGCTCCACAAGCGCCGCGACAACCCCGTCCTGCAGACCGGCTACCTGGAGGTGGAGGCCGTGGATGCCGATACGCTGCGCATCACGCGCTGCGCCCGGGAGGGAAAGGATGTGTTCGGCGAGCCTCTCGCCGGCAAGGCCGTCATGGTGAAGGTCAGCCGCAAGTAAGCGCGATGAACCGCCAAAAGGCGGGCTTGGGCGGCGAACGGCGCTGCTTTCAGGCGCGCATATGTTGCGCGGGTTCTCGGGTTGATGCTATAATAACCCTGAACATAGCGCAAGGGGGATATCATTTTGACCGCCAAGGAATTGATTCGCAAAAACCTGAATGTGCCCAACGTGCTGACCATGATCCGGCTTCTGCTGGTGCCGGTGTACGTGGCGCTGTTCGTCAGCGGGCAAAAGTACGCGGCGCTTGTTACCTTCCTTGCAGCCAGCCTGACCGATCTGCTGGACGGACGCATCGCCCGAAAATACAACCTCATCACCGATTTTGGCAAGCTGGTGGACCCGTTTGCCGACAAGGTGATGGTGCTGACCGCCCTGTTGAGCATGGCCATCGGCTCGTCGGCCATCCCGCCGGTGGTGCCGTGGGTGGCGGTGATCATCCTGCTTATGAAGGAGCTGGTGATGATTATCGGCGGACTGGTGATGCTCAAGCATGGCATCGTGGTCTACTCCCGGCTGATCGGAAAGACGGCGCATTGTGTGTTCATCGCGGGACTGGTCGCCACGTACTTCCATGACTGGTTTGTGGCCCGGTGCGTGGGCTGGATGTTGACGCCGGACCTGCTGCTTTTGTGGCTGGGCGTGTGCATCACGCTGTGCGCGCTGGTGTTTTACGTGAGCGATGCGATCCGCAAAGCAAAGGAAAAGGGAATCATCTGACGGGCCGGAGGGCCTTCTGGGGGATGGGCGGCTGCCCGTCCCCGCTTTTTTGCCGGCAGGGCGGTTTGCCTGCCCGGTAAAGAGGACCCCGGCGCCCTTTTGTCGAATCCATGAGCAGATTCCCTTTTGGAAACGGAGGCTCCCTCATGAGCGAATTTTTGGCGCCCCTCAACTACGGCCGCGCGCGCGACGTGCTCCGGCGCCTGAGCGGGTATTCCGCCTATACGCCGCAGGGCGCTGCGCAGGCGCTGGGCGTGCTGCGGGAAAGCTATCCGCTGGTGTTTGACAAGCTGGAAAGCAAGCAGTTTGACAACGGCGCGGTGCTGATGGAGATGCCCGGCGCAAGCAGCACGGCACCGCTGGTGTTCGTATCCCACCTGGACGCGGCCGGGACGGAGGCCGTCGCGGCGGACAGCCCGCACGAGATGCCCATCAGCGTGCCGCTGTCGCGCGCCCATGTGGTGGCGCTGCTGGAGGCGCTGGAAGGGCTTCTGGGCGAAGGGTATCAGCCCGGCGGCGATCTTTTGCTGGCCCTGAGCATGGACGGGCTCAGCGGCGGGGCGGGCGCCCGGAGCATCGCCGCGCACCTGAAGGCGCGCAGCCTGTCGCCCTGCTTTGTGCTGGACCACGGCGGATATGCCACCATGGAGGCGTTCCGCACCTACCTGCCCAAAAACGCGCCGCTGGCGCTGATTGGCATCTGCGAAAAGGGCGAAATCCAGGGAGAGATGACCGCGGACCGGGAGGTGAGCAGCCGCCCCGGCCGCGAGCGCGCCCGCCCCGTGGACGAGCTGCTGCGCGCGGGCGCGCGTCTCACGCGCCATCCGCGCCGGGCACGGCTGTGCGCGGCCAGCGAAACGATGCTTTCGGAGCTGGGCAAAAAGGCGCCGCTTTTGCAGCGGTGGCTGGTGCGCCGTCCGCGCGTTACGTTCCCGCTGATGCGGGTTTTATGGCGGAAACGGTCGGTGTTTCATCAGTTCTTTGTGAGCGAGCGCACGGTATGCGCCCTGAGCGCGCAGGGTACGCTCCAAACCCCGGCACGGGAGGCGTCCCTCATCTTCCGCCAGACGCTGATCCCCGGCGTACGCGCGGCGGAGGCGCGCCACCGCATCCGCTGCCTGGCGGGCAACGATGACCTGCGCATGACCTTTTCCATGTGCGAGGACGCGGGCGCACCGAGCGATCCCAGCGGCGAGGCCTGGGACGCATTGGAAACGGCCATTGAAATCCAGTTCGAGCGGGCGGTGATCGTGCCCTGCCTCAGCCCCTTTGTGACGGACGGGCGCTTCTACGCCCAGCCGGGCGGACGGGTCTACCGCTTCTCGCCCTTTATGCTCACGGGCGAGGAGGCGCTTTCGGGCATGTGCACCGTGACGGACGGAACTCTCCAGACCGCGGTGCAGTTCTTCCGCTCCATGCTGTGCGTATAAGGAGGACGGAGCTTGCTTTCCATCGTGTATCTGATGCTGTTTCTCTCGGGTGGCGCAGTGATTGCACGGCTGCTCCTGCCCAGGCTCAAGCCCGTGCTGCGCGTTTATCTGGGCCTGTCGCTGGGCGTGCTTCTGCTGATGTGGCTGCCCGTTTTGTGGGCCTATGCGGTGCGCTTCAGCCATGCGGCGCACTGGCTGGCCCTGGGCACGCTCGCGCTGCTTGTGGGCGCGGCGTGGCTGTGGCGCGACCGGCGCGCGCCTGCGCCCTTTGACGAGACGGAGAAGCGGGCGCTTCGGCTGCTGCTTGTGCTGGTCGTGCCGCTGACGGTGCTGGGGGGCTACCTGCAATATACGCATTCCATCCGCCTGGCGGCGGACGGTACCTACCATGTGGGTCAGAGCACGTACGGCGACCTGTCCCTGCACCTGGCGGTATGCACCAGCATTGTCAACGCGTCCTTCCCGCTGGAAAACAGCCTCATGCTGGGGGCTACCATGGCCTATCCCTACCTGTCGGATTCCATTGCCACCAGCATGCTCATGCTGGGCATGCCGCTCAACACCGCCATGGCCTTCACGGGCACGATAATGATGGCGCTGGTCTACGCAGGCTACGGGCTTTTGGCCATGCAGCTGTGCAGAAGGCGCGGCGCGGCGGCGCTGGCGTTTTTCCTGCTGTTTCTCAACGGCGGTCTGGGCTTTTTCTATACGCTGGATGCCACCGTGAACGGCTATGAAGTCACCACCATGTGGGACAATCTGGCCAACGTGATGCAGGGTTACTACCAGACCCCCACCAACCAGCCCGACCCGCACAACCTGCGCTGGGTCAACATCATCTGCGACATGCTGGTGCCCCAGCGCGGCATTCTGGGCGGCTGGACGCTGCTGATGCCGGCCCTCAACCTCCTGGTGCCGCCGCTGTGCCGCCGGGAGCGTCACGGCGTGCGCGAGCTGGTGCTGCTGGGCCTGTTTGCAGGCGGGCTGCCGCTGGCCCATACGCACAGCTATCTGGCGCTGGTGCTGTTTTCCGCGGGTGCATGCGCCTACTGCGTGGCGACCACGCCCCGGGGCGGCCGCTGGGAGGCGTTCCGGCCCTGGCTTCTGTACGGGACCGTCGCGGCGGCGCTGTCGCTTCCGCAGCTGATCGCCTTCACGTTTGTGCAGGCCACGGGCAGCGACCATTTCCTGAGCGTCTGGTTCAACTGGGCCAACAACCGGGGCAACCGGGGCCTGGTGGATACCTACCTGTGGTTCTACCTCAAAAACGTGGGCGTGCCCTATGTGCTGATTCTGCTGGCGCTCTGCCGCCGCAAGCCCAAGGATGCGCCCGCCGTGCCCGACGATCTGCGCCAGATCCGCCTGATCGCCTGCGGCGCGTTCCTCATCTATGCGGTGGCCGAGGTATTCAAGTTCCAGCCCAACGAGTACGATAACAACAAGCTCCTGTATGTCTGGTTCCTGCTGTGCCTGCCCATGGCCGCGGACTATGCCATGGAAGCCTTTGCCCGCCTGCGCGGCCTGCCGGGGCGGCGGGTGATTGCCGCCGGGTTCCTCCTCTGCTGCTTCACCTCCTCGACGCTCACCGTGGCGCGCGAGTGCGTGAGCGACTATCAGGCCTACAGCGCCGCCGATATCGAAACCGCGGAATTCGTGCGGGAGAACACCCCGGAACACAGCATCTTTCTCACCGGAAATCAGCACCTGAATCCCGTGAGCTCGCTGGCGGGGCGCACCATCCTGTGTTCCAGCGACCTCTACCTCTACTACCACGGCTTTAACACCACCCAGCGGCAGGCGGAGATCGCGGCCTTCTATGCCAATCCCGCCGCCAACCTTGACCTGCTGACACGATATCAGGTACAATATATCTACGTCAGCCCCTATGAACGCGCCAATACCCAGTATGCGGTCAACGAGGCGGCGCTGGAGGCGCTGTTCCCGGTGATTTATGAATCGGCCGGGGGGCAGAACCGCATCTTTGAGGTGCCGGAGGAATACCGCCAATGATACGCTTTTTGCGCTATGCGCTGGAGCATGACCGCAGGATTCGCGCGGTGTTTATGCGGGATGGCAAAATGGTGCAGAAAACGGTCCATGTGCTCGCCTTTGACGGGGAAACCGTCACCCTGCGCGCCGGGGCAAAGGGCGCGCCCTTCACGTTGCCCGTGGGCGACCTGCTCAGCTGCGACTATGCCCGCGGCGACCATGGCGAGGATTGACCGCATACAGGAGAGGAAGGACGCACATGGTTCAGAAGATCAGGCAATATCTCAATACGCATGAAAAGCAGTATGAAATGATCCGCTACCTTTTTGCCGGGGGCCTGACCACGCTGCTGAGCATGGTGGTGCACTATGGCTGCTGCTTTCTCATGGCAGATAAGGCGCCCTATGACGGCAATCTCATCCCCTGGCTGGTGGATTCCATCAACCGGGCCAACAATGTGCAGATGTCCCTGTCCAGCGCCATCTCGTGGGTGATTGCGGTGCTCTTTGCCTACTGGATCAACCGCGGGCTGGTGTTCCGCGCACAGGGTCAGGGAAAGGTGCTGACCGGACTTGTGCAGTTCGCCGGGAGCCGGCTGGTGAGCTTTCTGGTGTTTGAACAGGGGCTGATGCTGCTGCTCAAGCTCGTGGGCGTGAGCAACATCGTCAACCGCGTGATCGTGCTGGTGTTTGTGATGGTGTTCAACTACGTGGTCAGCAAGTTCTGGATTTTCAAAAAGGCCGCGTAAGGCCGGGAAACAGCGTAAAGATCAGCAGGGCCAGGCCGCCCGACAGCGCCCCGTGAAGCATGCGCATGCAAAGCAGCTTCGCGGGGCGTATGCATTCCGGCACAAACAGCAGGTTTTGCAGCCAGATGCTCAGACCTCCGAACGAGCACAGCGCGCACAGCAGCGCCATGGGCGCCTGCGGCCATGCCTCCAGCACCGCCGCCGCGCCGCCGCCTATCTCCAGCAGCGCCCACGCCGCCGCCAGCAACCGTCCGTGCGACGCCGTCCAGGCCGGGAAGAGCGCCGCAACCAGCGCGCGCAGCACGCCCGCGACGATGGCAAAGGTCATCATGGCGCCGCATACCGCCAGCAGCGACGTCGCCGCCCCCGTCACGGCCTCTGGCAGGGAGGGGCGCGGCGCGGCAGGGCCGGGCGCCGGTGCCGCGGCGGCTCCCGTGTGCTCTAATCCGCTGGGCTACTCGCGCAACGTCATCTTATTT
>UQEF01000013.1 GCA_900540045.1 uncultured Eubacteriales bacterium
GCAGCAGATGCTCCTGCGGTACCAGCTGTTCCAGAATGATCAGTTCCATTCCCTGTTGCTTTTCGTGGAATTTGTTCAGCATGCCGCTCTCTCCTGACTCTTTCTTTTGTGTTTCCCGCTCTTTTCTCTTTCTGCTCCTATATTTATATATTCGACATGCTTGTTCGTTTTTCCTTATGAAAAATGACCGTTGACTTGGGTTTGTCAACGGTCTGAGCCCCGCGTCCTTGTAGGACGCGGGGCTCTGGGCAGGATTACCGTATGGTGATGGTCACCCCGTTGGATGCCTCCGGGCTGTCTGACGCGGCGCTGCCGTCCGCCTGCGCACCGCCGCCGGTATAGACCGGATTCTTAAGCAGCTCGCCCAGGGCGATGCGCTCCTGGTTGATCTCGTCGATCTCCGCACGGCGCTTGACCGGAATGCAGTTGGTGCAGCCGGTCAGGCTGGCGTATTTGCCGCTATCCAACTCGCCATAGGTAAAGGCGGTCAGCGGCAGATACTTGTCGCGCACGGAGCGGCACGTGGCCGTAGCATGGTAGCTGGTGCCGCCGTCGGGGTTGTAGTACACCTCCAGATCATCGTCGGGATAGGGCAGAGTGCGTCCGTCGTCATCCCAGACAACCACCTTGGTATTCTTTTTCAGGTTTTCCCACAGCCAGCTGATGCACAGGCCCTCGTCGTTGGCGGTGCGTGTCACGCGCACGCAGCCGTGACTGGCCTTGCGGCCCAGCTGCGATCCATACTTGCCGAAATCCTTGGTGCCGTCGGCAAATTCCACATAGGGCACCTGATGCAGAAGGTCGCCGCCGTTGAAGCGGATGCCCATTTCGCAGTACATGCCCTCGCTGTCAAAGCCGCCCACCCAGCTTCCAATCAGGTATTCGCCGGCGGCGGTCTCATTGTAGGGCTGGTCCTTGTTGGGCAGGCCTGTGGACACCGCGCAGCTGGACCAGAGCTTTCCGTCGATGAACATGTACAGCCGCTGGGTCAGCTTGTCGATGATGATGCCGTACTTGTTGTTAGGCGTGACCGTTTTGAGCAGGCTGGTCTTGACATATCCGCGGATGATGCGGTCGTAGTAGTCCATGCCCTCGATGAGGGTCCATCCGTCCTCGTCCTCACCCAGCACGTGGACGGCGGCAAGCGATCCGTTGATGCTGCCTCCCATCCACTCGTTGACCACCTTTTCGCCATTGGGCGATACGCGGGGATAGACGACCTCCTTCTCGCTTACATCCAAAACCGTAATGGGCCGCTGCAACAACTCCCAGCAGGCCTCCTCGTCGGTGATGTCGTAGGCGAAATCCTCCCCGAACCAGGTGATGCTGCTTTCAAACCCTTCCAGGTTGCCGATGGGCAGATTGTCCACATTCTTTTCTCCCGCTGCCAGGGCGGCAAGCGGACAAAGGACCGCTGCGGCCAGCAGCGCCGCCAAAAAACGCCTGCGTTTCATCAGGTCCCCCTTCCGGCCGTTACGGCCCGTCCTTGATCTGAATATGCACTTCGGTTTCATCCATATCGGCCATGGCCGGCACGGCCTGCGCCTCTTCTTCTGCGGAGGCGGACGCCTGCTGTGAGGTACTCTGAGGCGTGGTCAGGCCCATGGCCCGGTTTTCCTCGTCAATTTCCGCCTTGCGCTGCACGGGGCTGCAGTAGGGGCAGGGGGTGAGCTTCGCAAAGCTTCCCGTGTCCAGCTCGCCGTAGGTGAAGCCCGTCAGCGGCAGGAAGCGGTCCTTGACGCTGGAGCAGTTGGCCGTGGAATGGTAATACTGTCCGCCGTCAGGATTGTAGTAGATTTCCAGGGCATCATCCGGATAGGGGATGGGCGTGAGCGCCGCCAGGTATTCCTCTTCCGTAATCGCGCCGCGCTCCAGGTTTTCCTTGGCAATCTCGGATTTGGCACGCGGGGGCTGGCAGGTCAGACAGGGCTCGAGCTCCTTGTAAGCCGGCGTTTCCAGCTCGGCGTAGGTAAAACCGGTCAGGGGCAGGTACTGGTCGCGCACGCTGGAGCAATAGGCGTCCGCATGGTAATACTGGCCCCCCTCCGGGTTGTAGAACAATTCCAAATCGTCGTCCGGGTAGGGCATTTTGCGGCCCTTGTCGTCCCAGACGAGGACTTTGGTGTTGCGCTTGAGATTGTCCCAGAGCCACTGGGCATTGAGGCCGTCCTCGTTGGCGCGGCGCTGGGTGCGCACGCAGCCATGGCTGGCCTTCTGGCCGAGCAGGGCCTCCCAGCGGCTGTAGCTCTTGGTGCCGTCGGCGTTGAGCACATGCGGCACCTCGTGAATCATGTCGCCGCCGTTGAAGCGCAGCGCCATGCCGCAGATCATGCCCTCGCTGTCGAAATCGCCTACCCAGCTGACGATCAGGTATTCGCCGGCGGCGGTCTCGTTGTAGGGCTGCTCATCGTTGGGCAGGCCCGTGGACACCGAGCAGCTGGACCAGAGCTTTCCGTCGATAAAGACATAGAGCCGCTGGGTCAGCTTGTCGATGATCACGCCATACTTGTCGTTGGGCGTAACGGTTTTGAGCAGGCTGGTCTTGACATAGCCGCGGATGACGCGGTTGTAGTAATCCAGCCCCTCAATCAGCGTCCAGCCGTCCTCGTCCTCGCCCAGCACATGCACGGCGGCGGACGCGCCGTTGATGAAGCCGCCGAGCTTGTCGTCGTTGACCTTCTCGCCGCCGGGGGTCACGCGGGGATAGATCTCCTCGCGCTGCCCGGCGTCCAGCACGGTGATGGGCCGCTGCAGCAGTTCCCAGCAGGCTTCCTCGTCGGTGATATCGTAGGCGAAGTCCTCCCCGAACCACGTTTCACCCGTCTCAAATCCCTCCAGCCATTCTTCCACGGTCTTGGCTGAGGCACGGGGCAGGCCGCCCAGCATAAGGGCACTCAGAAGCATGAGCGCGGCGCATCGTTTCAGCATTCGCAGCATCGGGGGAGCTTCCTCCTTTTCAACAGGTTCATTTAGCGCTGGTCCTTCTTCCGCAGTTCCACACGGCGGATCTTGCCGGAAATGGTCTTGGGCAGCTCGCTGACAAATTCGATGATACGGGGATACTTGTAGGGGGCAGTGGTGCGCTTGACATGCTCCTGCAGTTCCTTCTTGAGCGCGTCGCCCGCCTCCCAGCCGGGCTTGAGCACGATGGTGGCCTTGACCACCTGGCCGCGAAGCTCGTCCGGCGCGGCGGTGATGGCGGTTTCCAGCACGGCGGGGTGCTCCAGCAGCGCGCTTTCCACCTCGAAGGGCCCGATGCGGTAGCCGCTGGACTTGATCACGTCGTCGGCGCGGCCCACATACCAGTAGTAGCCCCATTCATCGCGCCAGGCTACGTCGCCGGTGTGGTAGAGGCCGTTGTCCCAGACGGTCTTGGTCAGCTCCGGGTCCTCATAGTAGCCGGAGAACATGCCGATGGGCAACGCGTCGTCATCGGTATGGATGACGATCTCGCCCGTCACGCCCGGCGGGCAGGAGTTCCCCTGATCGTCCACCAGGTCCACGTCAAAGATCGGGCTGGGTTTGCCCATGCTGCCGGGGCATACCTTCATGAAGGGGAAGGTAGCCAGTGTGACCACCAGTTCCGTCTGTCCAAAGGCCTCCAGAAGCGGAATGCCCGTGCGCTTGAGCCACTCGGCGGCCATGTCGGGGTTGAGTGGCTCGCCCGCCACGGCGCAGTGATGCAGATGGCTCAGGTCATAGCCGGCGAAGTTCTCCTGCAGCATGTAGCGGTACATGGTGGGCGGGGCACAGAAGGTGGTCACGCCATAGGTACTCATCTGCTTGAGAATGTCGCGGGCGATGAAGCGCTCAAAGTCGTAGACAAAGACCGCGCTCCCGGTCAGCCACTGGCCGTAGAGCTTGCCCCACACGCTCTTGGCCCAGCCGGTTTCCGATATGGTGAAGTGAAGCCCGCCGTCCTCGCACTGCTGCCAGTACAGGCTGGTCACGATATGTCCCAACGGATAATAATGGTCATGCGTAACCATCTTGGGCATGCCGGTGGTGCCGCTGGTGAAGTAGAGCAGCAAAAGGTCATGGTTGTGCGGATAGGCGTCCCCCGTGGGCTTGTCCCATACGGGGCTTTGCAGGGACATTTCCTGCTCATAGCTGTGGAATCCCTCGCGCCGGCCGCGCAGAATCATCACGTGCTTGAGGCTTTCGCACTTTTGCATGGCGACTTCCGCGCTTCTGAGCACGCCTTCGTCCTTGTGGGAGATGACCATCATCTGGATGCGCGCCGCGTCCACGCGGTAGAGCACATCCTTTTCGGTCAGAAGATGGGTGGCGGGCACGCCCACGGCGCCCAGCTTGTGCAGAGCCATGAGAATAGGCCAGAATTCCAGATGCCGGCGGAGAATCAGCATCACCTTGTCGCCCTTGCGGATGCCCAGGGACTTGAACAGGTTGGCCGCGCGGTCGCTTTCTTCCTTCAGCTGTCCAAAGGTATAACGGATGCAGGCACCGGTTTCGTCCGTCCAAAGCACGGCCAGCCGGTCCGGTTCCTCCCGGGCGATCCTGTCGGCCACATCATAGGCAAAGTTGAAGCTCTCCGGGCGGGTGATGCGAAACTTCTTGTTGAAATCATCATAGGTGGAGAAGGTCGTGGGGCAGTTGAGGTAGTCATAGCAGAGCGGTTTCATTATGCCTTC
The DNA here is from genome assembly GCA_900540045.1 of uncultured Eubacteriales bacterium. GTDB lineage: Bacteria > Bacillota > Clostridia > Christensenellales > Aristaeellaceae > Limiplasma > Limiplasma merdipullorum. The sequence goes on from UQEF01000013.1 coordinate 4,653, forward strand.
GCCCCCTCTTTGATAACTACCGCAATGAAGCGGCAATCCCCCTCCACGGCATACATCACATGGGGCAGGCTGGAATCATAGTACAGGCTGTCGCCGGGCTGCAGGTACAGCTCATTGCCGCCCAACACGATTTTGAGGGTTCCCTCCAGCACGTAATCAAACTCCTGCCCCTCGTGGCTGTGGGCCTGCTTCTGAGTGCCGGGCGCATCCTCGCGCACGGTTACGATGAAGGGCTCGGCCAGCTTGTCACGGAAGTTGTAGGCCAGATGATGGTATTCGTACTGCTGGCGGCGGTTGAACTTGAGCCCCTGGCCCCGGCGGGTGAGCACATAGCCGTGGAGCTTGGGGCTTTCGCCGGTGAGAAGATCGCTGATATCCACGCCCAGCACCTCGGCGATATTGAACAGGTGGGAAAAAGAAAAATCGCGCTCCCCCGTTTCATAGGCCAGGTATTCGTCCTCATCGATCCCAGCCCGGCTGGCGACCTCCTGGGCACTCAGGCCGGAGATGTCGCGCAGATCACGGATGCGAAGCGCGATCAAGCGCAATTGTTCCCGGTTTTCCGTCATGACAGACCCCTCCACGCAGCGCAGAATACGCCGCCTCAATATAAAATAGGAATATACGAACGAAGCATAACACGTAAACGGGAAAGGTGTCAAGGTTTGTATCCAGGTTTTACATTGCGCTGTTGAGAAGCAACAGCAAAGCCGGCATAAAAATGTAATGTTTGGCATAATAATAAGCCATATCACGTCATGTTGATCTTTTCCAGAAACGTGATATACTATATGCGGTGGACTTTTCCACGACGAACCAAGAAATGAGGTGAATGTCCATGACTGTTACCAACATGGAGCAGAGTGCCTATACATTGGAAGCGCTTCGCAATAAGAAGGGCTTCATCTGCGATATGGACGGCGTGATCTATCACGGCAATCTGCTTTTGCCCGGCGTTCGGGAGTTTGTTGATTTTTTGAAGCGGGAGAACAAGAAATTCCTGTTTTTGACCAATTCCAGCGAACGCGCGCCAAAGGAACTGCAGCAAAAGCTGGAGCGCCTGGGCCTGGAGGTGGATGAAAAACACTTCTATACAAGCGCGTTAAGCACGGCTGCCTTCCTCAAGCAGCAATGTCCCGGCGGGAGCGCCTATGTCATCGGCGAGCCCGGTCTGGTGGGCGCTTTGTATGAAGCGGGCTTTACCATGAACGAGGTCAATCCCGACTATGTGGTGATGGGCGAGACCCACGCCTACAGCTTTGAAAAAATCGAGCGGGCGGTGCAGCTGGTGCGCGCCGGCGCCAAGCTGATCGGCACCAATCCGGACCTGACCGGTCCTGTGGAGGGCGGCATCGTGCCGGCCTGCAAGGCGCTGATGAGCCCCATCGAGCTGGCCACGGGCCGCAATGCCTATTACCTGGGCAAGCCCAATCCGCTGATGATGCGCCATGGCCTGAGCCTGCTGGGCGTATCGCCGGAGGAATGCGCCATTATCGGCGACCGTATGGATACCGATATCGTCGCGGGCGTGGAGTGCGGCATCGATACCGTGCTGGTGCTCAGCGGCGTGACCACCGAGCATGAGATGCGCAAATTTCCCTACCGGCCGCGCTATGTGCTCAGCGGCGTAGGCGATATTGTGCCGAAGAGTGCGACGGCAAAGAAAAAATAGGTTTTCGGAAATGGAATGCCCCGCGGATTGGCACGTCCGCGGGGCATGTTTCGTTGCCTTGTCCATTCAGCGCCGGTCCACCACGGGGTCATCCCCCCGGTCGTTGAGATACCGGTCGATGATAAAGCGCGGGCGCGCCTTGGACTCGTTGTAGATCTTGCCGGTGTATTCCCCGATCACTCCCAGGGACAGAAGCTGGATGCCACCGATGAGCCAGATGGAGGCCAGGGTAGACGTCCATCCCAGCACCGCATGCCCGGCGATCCAGGATACCAGCGTATAGAGCAGCATCAGCAGCGAAATCATGAAGATAATCACGCCCACCGTGGTGATAAGGCGCAGGGGTCTTACGGAAAAGCTGGTGATGCCGTCGATGGCAAAAGCCAGCATCTTTTTGAAGGGATACTTGCTCTCTCCCGCAAAGCGTTCACTGCGGTCGTAGGTCACCACATCGCTTTGAAAGCCGACCAGGGGCGCCAGCCCGCGCAGGAACAGATTGACCTCGCCAAACTGCGAAAGCGCCTCCAGCGCCCGCGCGCTCATGAGGCGGTAATCCGCGTGGTTATAGGTGATATCCACGCCCAGCGCCTTCATCAGGCGATAGAACATCAGCGCCGTGCCGCGCTTGAAGGCGGTATCGGTATCGCGCCGGTTGCGCACGCCGTAGACCACATCGCATCCTTCCCGGTACTTTTCGATAAAGCGGTCCATGGCATCCATATCGTCCTGCAAATCCGCATCCATCGAAATGGACATGTCGCAGCGGCCCCGCGCGGTCATCAGCCCGGCCAGCAGCGCGTTCTGGTGGCCCCGGTTGCGGCTGAGCTTGACCCCCTCAAACAGCGGGTTTTCCTTGTGCAGGGCGCTGATCAGCTCCCAGGTGCGGTCGCGGCTGCCGTCATCCACCAGAAGGACGCGGCTCTCCGGCGAGATCAGGCCCTTCCGGGTCAGCTCAGCCATCTTTTCCACAAGCCTGCGCGAGGTTTCCGGCAGCACCTCCTCCTCGTTGTAGCAGGGGATAACCACCATCAATTTGTCGGCCATTGATCTGCGTCCTCCTTTACTGTATGGTAAACGCCGAGGAAATCACCGTCACGGCAGCGTCGTTCATCACAGCCTCCGCGCGCACGCGGTAGATACCCGGTTCAGCCGCGGTTCCGTCCTTGAGACGGCCGTCCCAGTACAGCACCGTACCCTCCGGGTTCATCTGCATGGGGCGGGTGCTCAGGCGGTGGCACAGGCGGTAGACAATCCGGTCCTCCTCATCCAGAATGCTTACGCTGAGCGCACAGGGATATTCGTGCCCGATAAAGATGCTCAGCTCACGCCCGCCGGAGGAATCAAACGTATCGGCTACGGAGGCGGTCAGAACCATATCCGTCGCGTCCGGAGGAATGCTGATGACCCGGCCGGCGTGCACCGTCAGCCTGCCCTGATCGATGGTGACCAGCTGCACCATCGCGTAGCCATACACCCCCTCGTCCAGCTCGCCCAAAGTGAGGGTGCGCACCTTCCGGCCCGCGGAGATGGCGCCGGGCTGGTCGCCGTAGGCGGTGAAGCGCTCGGCCTCGTCATAAATCAGCTGGGCATGCTCAAACTCCCATTTGCCGTCGCGCTGGTAGACCACCTGATAAGCCACGCGCACCGGGCGCATGGCAATAAATTCAATGGTAATCTGCCGCGAGGAACGGCTGAGCGTGGTGCCAGAAAAGGTCACATCCATGATGGGCGCGCGAGCCAGGCCCGTAGGCAGGGGCTGGGAGACATCGTAGCGGAAGACCACAAAATCATCCGACTGCGGATACACCTGCGGGGTGGAGGCTGCATGGTTGAGCACCAGGTATTCGTAGAGCTCGCTGAGCACCACGCAGCCGTCGCGGTTCTGGTCGGCGGGGTATCCGTAAGCCGCGCTCAGGCTCTGCGCCAGCGCCTGCGTAAAGTAGAAGGAACCCTGGCCGGCCATGCCGCTTTCGTTTTGATCGTCCACACTCCAGTACCAGCTTTCCTCCAGCGCCCCGCTGGAGGTGAGCACCTTGAAATCGTCGCCCAGGAAGTGGACCTCCTGCGGAAGCGAGGGAAGCCCCTTGCCGATAAACGCGCCCGAATTGCACGCATCCAAAATGATTACCTTGGTGCCCAGGATGCCGTCGAAGGCCGCTTCCAGCTGCGCGGGGGTGATGCCGTTTTCGGTCTGTCCGTCGCTGAGCAAAAGCAGCGGCTCCTGCCCGCTGGCAGGATCATACACCCCGTGCGTGGACAGGTAGAGATAGCACACGTCATTTTTTCCGGCCGCGCCGAACGTCTTTTGAACCAGAGCGGTCAGCTGCTCGACCGTGGTCACCGGGTTGGGCGGGACGATGATGGCGCGGAAGGGATTGAGCGCGCCCTGAAAGACCTCCTGCATGGCGTTGACGTTGTTTGTGGAGCTGGGATAGGTATCCGCGCGGGAGACAAAATGGTCCACGCCAATGAGCAGCGCATATTCGCTGCGGCTTTGCGCATCAAGAAGCTCAGAGGCCTCGTCCTGCGTCACAGCGTCGGATGCACACCCCGCGCGGATAGGCGCAAGGGCGAACAGCATCGCCAGCACGCAAACCAGCGTGCGCAGCCGCCTGACGCGCATGAACGTCCCTCCCCTCCCGGTTCAAGCAGAACACAATTCAACGCCTATTGTACACCATTTGTCTTCGTTCGTACAGAGCCGAGGCCTTCGCGGAAGAAGTTACAAAATCGGGCTGCGGCTGAATCCCTGCCAGAAGGCGGCCTCTTCCTGAGAGAAGGCCTGCGGATCATTGGCCGCCTGCTCCTCGGTCACGATGCCCTCCCACAGCACGCGATATCCGCCCTGCCCGTCCGGCTCGGTCACACGCACGGACATGCGGTCGTGATAGGTCGTGGTGACAACGGCGCCGGTCTGCCCGTCCACCGCCATCTGATGGTACTCCTCGCTCACCGCGCTGCGCACAAGGCGCAGGTCCGTCCCCTCCCACCGGTACAGCCAGTAGCGGTGAAGCCCGCCTGCCAGGCCGTCGTCGCAGCTGGCCAGCAGGAGCCCGTCTTCGGGCAGAAGCTCGTAGTTGGGCAGGCCCGTATCCTCGCCCGCGTCCCAGGTCGCGCGCACATACGCGTTCCCGTCCCATACAAAGAACAGGACCCAGGCGTTGCTCGCGCCCCGTGCAGAGAATACCACAAGGTCGTCCACGCCGTCAAAGTTCAAGTCCTGAGCGGTTACAAACGCATCTTCTTCCGTAGAAAGATAATACAGCGCCTGTCCGTTCGGCGCCTCGATGCGGTGGATGTAGCGGTCGCCGTACATGCCATCCCGGCCCACCACCTCGGCCGGCGCGGCCGCCGGCAGCAGCAAGAGAACCAAAAGCAGGGAACAAAGCCGCTTTTTCATATTCATCTATCTCCTTTGCCTCGTTGTCATATTCTCGTGGGACCATGCGATCCATTGCATCAGCTGCCCGTCTATGTCCGCCGGGTCCGCCACCTGTACATGATGCGTATAGCGCCCCGGCGCGGGGTTGGCAACCGCAAACAGCCGCGGGCTCTCAAGCGGCGCGATCAAACCGAAAGCGACCATCAGGCCGCCGCCGCGCCTCCGGGGGCGGGAGGCGAACAGGTATCCCCGCGGATCGGAAAAGGTGATCTGCGTCTTTTGCACTCGCAGGGCGCTGGAAGGCCAGCGCGCCATGACCCGTTCAAAAAGCAGCTCGAACAGGGCCAGCCCCAGCGGTTCGCGGTCAAAAAAGAACAGGATATCATCTGTCACGCGCCCTCCCCCCTTCGAGCAAACGGCCTTTTGCCCCGCCTGTCAAACCGTTAACAATCAGTATACCAAAAATGATGGCCTTTGTCACGAGCGCTTCGCACCGGGCATAAGTTTTACGTTTGCTACACCGAGGGATGATCCGCATGCCTTGTTTGCCAATTCCCACCTGTGGTATAATAAAGGGTACAACAAACCCGGGCGTGCCGGCCGTGCCGCCCCGATGGAGGTCTCATGAGCGACACGCGCAAGCAGACGGTATTGCTGGTGGATGGGTATAGTCTGATTTTTCGGGGTTTTCACGCCCTTCCGCTGCTTACCGCTCCGGACGGAACCTATACCAATGCCGTGCATGGCTTTTTCAGCATGCTGATCAAGGCGCTGGGCGAATACCGCCCGGATGGGCTGTGCGTGATGATGGACATGCACGCTCCCACCTTCCGCCACACCCTCTACGACGGCTACAAGGCCACCCGCAAGCCCATGCCGGAGGAGCTGCGGCCCCAGCTGCCTCTGGTGCGAAAGATGCTGGAGGCCATGCATGTGCGCATCTGCGAGCTGGAGGGCTACGAAGCGGACGATCTGCTGGGAACCGCCGCGCGCCTGGCCAACGAGCGGGGCATTCACGCCTATGTGCTCACGGGCGATCGCGACAGCCTGCAGCTGGTGGGCGGGGAGACGGAAATCATCCTCACCCGCAAGGGCATCACCGAAAGCCTGCTGCTGGACGCGCAGGGCGTATATGATACCTATGGCTTCACCCCGGCGCAGGTACCTGACATGAAGGGCCTCATGGGCGATGCCAGCGACAATATTCCCGGCATTCCAGGTATCGGGGAAAAGACGGCGCTCAAGCTCATCACCCAGTACGGCTCGCTGGACGGCGTGCTGGAGCATGCGGATCAGGTGAAGGGCAAGCTGGGCGAAAAGCTGCGTGCCGGACGCGATCTGGCGCTGCTCAGCCGCGAGCTGGGCACCATCTGCCGCAGCGCGCCCCTGGAGATCGACTTTGACCGCTGCCGCTGGGATGAAATGGCGCTGGGCGAGCCCCTTTTGGAGCAATATGGGCTCAAGACCATCAGCCGCAGCATCGCCGCCCTGCTGGGCGGAGAAACTCCCGCGCCCACGCAGGTGAAGGCGCGCAGCACCGCTGCCAGCCGCCGCGCCGCCGGAAAGGACGCCAAGCCGTCTTCCGCGCCCGCTGTAATGGCCGTGGAGCCGGAGAAGGACCTGCCCTCTCCCCCGCCGCTGGCCGGCGAACAGACGCTGACCACGGAGGAGGAAATCCGCGCGGCCGCGCAGGCGATGCTTGCCCGGAAGCCCGAATGGCTGGCCCTATGCCAGACGGAGGATGAAATCACCCTGCTGGCGCCGGATATGCTTTTGCGGCACATGCCTATTTTGCGCGACCTGACCGGCGCGGGCCTGTACGACGATCAGATTTACCAGGGGCTGAAGGAGCTGTTTTCGCAGGCTCCCTTTGTGGTGCATGGCGCCAAGGCGCTATGGCGGCTTCTGGACCGCTACCGCCTGCCCCTGCCTGTGGTGAAGCATGATACCATGATCGCCGCTTATCTGCTGCATACGGCGCAGAAGGATTATTCCCTGCCCCTGTCGCTGAGCGCCGAGCACGGCGGGGCGGCGTTCCCCTCGCCCACCGCCTACGACGTGTATGCGCTGTTCCTCAGGCAGCAGAAGCGGCTGGAGGTGCGCGGCCTGCAGGCGTTGCTTCGGGATATGGAGCAGCCGCTCACCCGCGTGCTGTTTGATATGGAACGGGTGGGCTTTCTGGTGGATGAGGGCGTGCTCCGTCAGCTGAGCGCCTGGTTCAGCCGCGAAATTGAGGAATGCCGCGCCGCCGTGTACGCCTCCGCAGGCGTGGGAGAGTTCAACCTCAACAGCCCCAAGCAGCTGGGCGAGGTGCTCTTTGACAAGCTGGGCCTGCCCGCCCCACAGAAAAAAAGCCAGAGCGGCTATTCCACCACTGCCGAGGTGCTGGAGGGGCTGGCGCCCTATCACCCCATGATCGAGCCGCTGCTTCGTTACCGCAGGATGGCCAAGCTGCAAAGCACCTATGTCGAAGGCCTGACCAAGCTGCGCGGAAGCGACGGACGCGTGCATACCACCTTTGACCAGACCGCTACCGTCACGGGCCGTATTTCCAGCCTGGAGCCCAATCTGCAGAACATCCCCATCCGCACCGAGGAGGGGCGAGAGATCCGCCGCGCCTTTGTGGCGGGCGAGGGAAACGTGCTGCTGGACGCGGATTACAGCCAGATCGAGCTGCGCGTGCTGGCCCATATGAGCGGCGATTCCGCCATGTGCGACGCATTCCGGCGCGGCCAGGACATTCACACCCGCACGGCCGCGGAGATTCACGGCGTGCCCATGGACCAGGTCACCCCTGAGATGCGCCGTTCCGCAAAGGCCGTGAATTTCGGAATTGTGTACGGGATCAGCGGCTTTGGTCTGGCGCGCAACGCACACATCACCCGGCGGGAGGCCGATGGCTTTATCAGGACATATTTTGAGCGTTACCCCGGCGTGCGCGCCTTCATGGACGCGTGCGTGGAAAAGGGGCGCGCTTTGGGGTATGCCGAAACGCTCTTTGGCCGCCGGCGGGAGCTGTTCGAGCTGGCCAGCCCCAACCGCAACGTGCGCAGCTTCGGCGAGCGCGCCGCCATGAATACGCCTGTCCAGGGCACGGCGGCGGATATCATCAAGCTGGCCATGGTACAGGTGGCGCGGCGGCTCGAGGAAGGCGGTTACCGCGCGCGGCTGATTTTGCAGGTGCACGACGAGCTGGTGGTGGAATGCCCCCTCGCAGAGGCGGACGAAGTCAGCGCCCTGGTGCAAAGCACCATGGAAGGCGTGGTCAGCCTCAAGGTGCCGCTGCTGGCCGAGGTATCGCGCGGCAGCGACTGGGAAAAGGCGCACTGATTCCGGAAGGGGTGCTTTTCCGGATCCAGCATAGATAGAAAGGGGTTCTGCAAATGAAGATCATCGGTCTGACCGGCGGTATCGCCTGCGGAAAGTCCACGATCGCAAGCCTTCTGAAAAGCATGGGCGCGTCTATTGTAGATGCGGACGCCATCAACGCTCAGCTCACCGCGCCGGGAGGCGAAGCGCTGCCGCTGATTCATGAAGCGTTCGGTGACTTTGTGTTCTATCCGGACGGAACGCTCAACCGCCCCGTGCTCAGCTCGATTGTGTTTGGGAACGAGGACGCGCTGCAGCGCCTCAACGCCGCTACGCATCCCCTGATTCAGAAGCACATGCTCGAGCAGATCGAAACCTGCCGGAAAATGGGCGCGCTGGTCGTTGTATTGGATGTGCCCCTGCTTTTTGAAACGGGTCTGAGCAGCCTGGCGGATGTGACCGTGTGCGCCTCCGCACCTGAAGAAAAGCAGATGGAGCGTCTCAAGACCCGCAGCGGCCTGGACCGCGAGCAGGCGCTGCGCCGCATCCACAGCCAGTGGCCCCTTTCGGAAAAGGAGCGCCGCAGCGACATCATCATCCATACCGACAAGCCCATGGAAGAACTTCGCCGCGAGGTGCACGCCCTCTATCTGCAGTGGAGCAACCCGGAATTCTCACTCTGAAAGGAATTGTCATGAACGTTCGTCCCGTCTTTTTCCGCAGCCCGGACGATGACGGCGCGCCGCCGGACTACAGCTATGTGCCTTCCGTCAGCGAAGGCCGGCGCAGGCAGCAGGAGCAGGCGATTCATCAAAAGGACTCGCCCTCTGCCCCCATCGTGCGGCACCGCGCCGCCCCCTACGAACGGGACGTGGTGGATATCTACGGCACGCGGGCCCGAAGAGTGCCCGCGGAGCCGGAGGCGCCCACCCGCCGTACCGTGATGAAAAAGCTTCCCTCCGCAGCGGACGGCCCCGCGCCTGCGCAAAGCATCGCCTATCCCGAAGATTACGCCATCCCCGATAACCCGTTCGACCCGCCTCCGGAAGCGCCCCGGCTGCCCCGGCGCACCCGCAGCGCCCGTCCCGCCTCCCAAACCGCAGAGGGCGCCGGGCGGTCCGAGGCGGACGGAACCTCTCCGGCCGCGCACGCCGGGGCGCCTGCCGCAACCACGGTGAATGCCCCCGGTACGGGCGCGCGCATCGCCATGCCCGCCGATCCTCCCGTCATGGTGGCGGAGGACGGCTCACGCTACGAGCCTCCGGCCCGCCCGGACATGCCCGAATGGCTGCGCGTGGCACAGCAGAACAATTTGCCGCTGCGCCGCCCCGAAGGCCCGCGCGTACAGGCCGCGCCGCTCTCCCAGGAGGCACCCGCGCCTACGGATCTGCTGGGCAGGCCCCTGCGCCGCCGCACGCCCGCGCAGCCCCGCCCCTCCGGCCCGCTTCCCCAGACCATGGCGGATTACGAGCAGGCGGGCTATCCCCGTCAGCTGCTTCAGGAGCAGCTGCAGCTGGAACGCCGGCAGGCCGAGCAGCCCGTGCACCGGCGGCACGGCGCGCAGTATGCCGTGAGCCGGCAACGCGAAGCCGCCAAAAGCGAGAGCGCTCCCCCGCCCGCTTCACGCCGGTCCTATCCGCCGGACCGTGCCCAGTGGGGAAGGCGCGAGGCCCGTTCCTCCGCGCCCATACAGGAGACGTCGCAGCCCGCGCCCCAGGCGGACCGGGCGCAGGCCTATGCCGCCGCCCGGTTTGAGCCCGCGGATACCCATCCGGTGAGGGCTTATGCCGCCCGCCTGGGATACGGCGACCTGGACGTTCCCCTGCCGGACCCCTCCGCCCCCCTCGAGCCGGATCAGGGCTGGCATGTGGAGGCGGAGGAAGAACAGGAACCGCGCTGCGCCCGGATTTCCATCCCGTGGCTGGGCATCGCGGCGTTTGCATGCGTGTTTGCGGCCATCGGGCTGTGGATTGCCCGCATGAGCATGGACCGGCAGACCGAGCAGGTGCTTGCCGCCCGCGCGGCCCAGGAGGAGGCGATCCGGGAGGCCCATCCCCTGCGCTATGAGGAACTTATCGAGGAGAAGGCCGGCAAATACAACCTTTCTCCCGCCTTTGTGGCAGCCATCGTGCTCAACGAGAGTTCCTTCCGGCCCGATGCGGAAAGCAGTGTGGGCGCGCGGGGCCTGATGCAGCTGATGGAGGACACCGCCGGCTGGATCTATGAAAAGATGGGCGGCACCGGAGCGTACAGCTTCGACAGCATGTACGACGCGGAAACCAACGTGGAATATGGCTGCTGGTATCTGAACTTTTTAAGCGAACGCTTTCGGGGCGACCCGGTGCTGGTGGCCGCCAGCTTCCACGCGGGCCAGGGCGAGGTGCAGAACTGGCTCAACGATTCGCGCTACAGCCAGGATGGCCTGACCATTGAGCTGGAGAACATGATCGACGGTCCTACCAAGCAGTACGCCACCCGTGTCCTGAACGACTATGCCGCCTATAAGCGGATTTATTACGAAGCCACGGAGGATGATGCATGAAACGAGTTCTTTGCCTGCTGCTTTGTCTGATGCTTGTGCCCCTGTCCGCCTCCGGCGAAAACGTCGAGGACTCTCTCATTGTGGGCATGATTTCCACCCGCACCACGGAGATTCGTCCCCTCACGCCGCAGGAGCGCGATATCGTGTCCCTGTATGGCGTGGTGTATGAAAGCCTGGTCACGGTGGACGACAACGGCCTGCCTCAGCCCCTGCTGGCCGAAAGCTGGACCGAGAGCGGCGGGGGCCAGACCTGGACCTTCACCCTGCGCGAGGACATCACCTTTTCGGACGGCACGCCGCTCACCGCGCAGGACGTGGTAGCCAGCGGGCAGTATATCCTGAACCTGGCCAAGAACGACCAGGGCCTGGACCGCGGCTTTTACGGCAACATCCGCTATATGGTGTCCTCCTTCACCGCGCAGGATGACCGCACCGTGGTGGTCAAGGCCGCGCGCGATTATTACGGCCTGCTTTACAGCATGACCTTCCCCGTGGTGCCGGCCTCCCAGGTGGAAATGGCCAACCCCGTGGGCACGGGTCCCTATGTCATCAGCAGCTTTGAGCCTGCCAGCTACATGCTTCTCAGCGCCAACCCCGCCTGGTGGCAGACCCAGCCCCAGGTGCAGGAAATCACCGTTACCTTCTATCCCAACAACAAGGACATGATCAACGCCTATGAGTACGGCCGCGTGGATACGGTGTTCACCCGTTCGGTGGCGGCCGCGCAGTACAAGAGCGGCATCAATTCGCTTTCCATTTCCTATTCGACGCGCCAGCTGGAGGTGTTGCTCATCAACCACCGCGAGCGTTCCTTCCCGCTGGACAGCCTCAAGGTGCGCCAGGCCATCCGCTATGCCATCAACGTCGATTCCATCTCGCAAAACGTCTATATGGGCATGACCACCGACGCCGATACCCCCATTCCGTCGGACAGCTGGCTGTACTACGATCAGGAGAGCACCTTCGTCTACAATCCCGACAAGGCGAAAGAGCTTTTAGCCGAGGACGGCTGGGTGGATCTGGATGGCAACGGAATTCTGGACAAGCCCGTGGAGGGCGCGGAGGAGCCCAAGCATCTGGTGCTGGGCCTGTGGGTGTATGAGGACCCGGAAAACGATGTGCGCTTTGAAACCGCCAACATGATCTCAGACATGCTCGCGGAGGTGGGCATCAGCATCCATATTGAGACCGTCAGCTATGACGAGTGCAAGACCGTGCTGGAAAACGGAGGATTTGACCTGGCCCTGTGCTCCTTCCAGATGGATGTGGTGCCGGACGTGGGATTCTTCCTGCGAAAGGGCAACGACCAGAACTATGGCCGCTACAACTCCAGCGAGATGACCTCGCTGATTGACACCCTGCGCACCCAGGAAAACCAGGCGGATTTCGCCTATACCAGCCAGGCCATTCAGCAGCAGTTTGCGGCGGACGTGCCCTTCATCTGCCTGTTCTACCGTACAGGCGCCATCCTGACGCGCAAGATGTTCACCACTGTGCGCTCCATCCGGGAATTTGAATTGCTGCGCGGCATCGAAGCCTTTGGCCGCTGAGGAGGTGAACGCCGTGAGCCGGAAACGTCCGTTAGCCGTGCTGCTGGCGGTGCTGCTGCTGGCCGCGCCCGGTGCCCGGGGTACCTCCTACGAGGACCTGGACGAGGAAGTTCTCGCCGCCCAGGAGAGGGCTACCGCGACGCCTGACCCTGCCGCCACGCCCGTTCCGCCGGAACAGGTATATGCCATTTCGGATGTGGATAATCCTGGCGAGGAGGGGGAAACCCGCATCGAAGAAGGCACACGGCCGGATTTTGTGGAAAAGCTGCTGGAGGTGGCGCGGGGCGAGCTGGGCTATGCCGAGGGGCCTCACAGCTTCACCAAATACGGCCTGTGGAGCGGAGACGCCAACGCGGAATGGTGCGCCGAGTTCATCTGCTGGTGCGTGGACCAGGTGGGTCAGCGCTACGGCACCAACCTGCTCGATGTGGTCTATCCCAACTACAGCGGCCAGAACACCGGGCGAGACTGGTTCATCGAGCGGGGCCGCTTCGTCTACCGCAAGGGCAACTGTCCGGATTGGGGCTACCAGTGGCTGCTGGGCAGCGATCATTTGCTTCAGAAAAACGAATACATCCCCCGCGCGGGCGACCTGGTGTTCTTCAGCTACAACGAGGCCGGGGATACCGAGCATGTGGCCCTGGTGGAATACTGCACCCGGGATGCCGAAGGCAACGTCATCATCCACGTCATTGAGGGCAACAACCCCTCCAGCGTGCAGCGCAACAGTTACTCGCTCAACAACAGCCAGGTGCTGGGCTTTGGCGCGTGCAAGGATGTGGTGGGCACCACCATGCGCTATGGCAACCGGGGCGACAAGGTGCTCTGGCTCCAGCAGGCGCTACATACCCTGGGCTACCTGGAGGAAAAGCACCTCACCGGCGCGTTCGGCGGCAACACACGCCGCGCCGTGATGGACTTCCAGGCCGGCATGGAGGGAAAAACCGTCAATGGCCTGGCGGACCGCGAAACCCAGCAGGCCATCGCCGCCGCGCTGGCAGAAATGGCCTACAATGACCCCAACAGCTGGCTGGTGACCGATTAGAGGCCCCGGCCCAAAGGAGACAGCCATGTCCTTCGCCCATTTGCATCTGCATACCGAATACAGCCTCCTGGACGGGGCCAGCCGCATCAAGCCCCTGGCCAGGCGCCTTAAGGAGCTTGGCTTTACGCATGCCGCCGTGACCGATCACGGCGTGATGTACGGCGCCATCGACTTCTATAACGCCTGTCTGGAGGAGGGGATCACCCCCATCATCGGGTGTGAGATATATATCTGTCCCGACCGCTTTGAAAAGCACGGCGCGGCGCGTGAATACAGCCACATGATTCTGCTGTGCGAAAACCAGACCGGCTATCACAACCTGGTCAAGCTCGTCAGCGCCGGGTTTACGGAGGGCTTCTACTACAAGCCGCGCATCGACTATAACCTGCTCAAGCAGCATACCGAGGGGCTGATCTGCCTGTCGGCGTGCCTCAGCGGTGATTTGCCCAAGCTGCTGTTGCAGGGCCGCACGGAGGACGCGAAAAAGTATGCGCTTGAGATGCAGGCGCTTTTCGGCAAGGGCAATTACTTTGTGGAAATCATGGACCATGGCCTGCCGGAGGAGCGCATGGTGCTCCCCCGCCTCAAGGCGCTGGCGCGGGAGACGGGCATCCCGCTGGTGGCGACCAACGACTGCCACTATCTCTACCGCCAGGACGCGGCCGCCCAGGAGGTGCTCATGTGCATCCAGACGGGCAAGACGCTCCAGGACGAGACGCGCATGCGCATGGAAACCGAGGAACTCTACGTCAAGAGCGAGGCGGAAATGCTTTCGCTCTTTGCCGACTGTCCCCAGGCCGTGCATCAGGCGGGCGAGATCGCCGCGCGCTGTCAGGTGACGTTTGAATTCGGCAAGCTTCACCTGCCCCGCTTTCCCATCGAAACAGGTGAAACGGCGCTGGAAATGCTCACCCGCCTGTGCCGTGAGGGCCTCAAGGCGCGCTATCCCGATCAGGCGAATGACCCCCGGAGTGAGCCGTCCACACGCCTTGCCTATGAGCTGGACATGATTTCCCGCATGGGGTATGTGGACTACTTCCTCATCGTGTGGGACTTTATCGACTACGCCAAGCGCAACGGCATCATGGTCGGCCCCGGCCGCGGCAGCGGCGCGGGCAGCATCGTGGCCTATACGCTGGGCATCACCATGCTGGACCCGCTCAAATACAACCTGCTCTTTGAGCGTTTCCTGAACCCCGAGCGCATGAGCATGCCCGACCTGGACATCGACTTCTGCTATGAACGCCGGCAGGAGGTGATCGATTACGTGGCGCGCAAATATGGCGCGGATCACGTCTCGCAGATCATCACCTTCGGCACCATGAAGGCCAAGGCCGTGGTGCGCGACGTGGGCCGTGTGCTGGGAATGAGCTATGCCTCCGTGGATCAGGTGGCCAAGGCCATTCCCTTCGCGCTGGACATGACGCTGACCAAGGCGCTGGAAATCAGCCCGCAGCTCAAGCAGCTGGCCGAGAGCGACCCGCAGGTGCGGCGCCTTCTGGACATGTCGCTCACGCTGGAGGGCATGCCCCGCCATGCCAGCACCCATGCGGCCGGCGTGCTGATTACCGCCAAACCCGTGACCGAATACGTGCCCCTGCAGCTCAATGACGACGTGATCACCACTCAGTACCCCATGGGTACGCTGGAGCGGCTGGGCCTTTTGAAAATGGACTTTCTGGGCCTGCGCACGCTGACGGTCATCCGCGATACGCTGGATATGATGCACGCGCAGGGGGTGGACATGAAGCCGGAGGACATCCCGCTGGACGACGCGGAGGTCTACCGCATGATCTCCACGGGCGACACCGACGGTGTGTTCCAGCTGGAATCCGGCGGGATGCGGCTGTTTTTGCAGAATATGAAGCCCTCCTGCTTCGAGGATATCATCGCTGCCATCTCCCTCTACCGTCCGGGGCCGATGGAGTCCATCCCCCGCTACATCGCAGGCAAGACGGACCCCTCGACCGTGCATTATGAAACGCCGCTATTGCGCCCCATTCTGGAGGTAACCTACGGCTGCATGGTGTATCAGGAGCAGGTGATGCAGATCGTGCGCGACCTGGCGGGATACAGCCTGGGCCGCAGCGACCTGATGCGCCGCGCCATGGCGAAAAAAAAGCGCGATGTGATGGCCAAGGAGCGCGAATACTTCATCGACGGCATGACGGACGAGGCGGGCAACGTGGTCATCGACGGAGCGGTGCGCCGCGGCGTGCCCCGTGCGGTGGCGGAGAAGATCTTCGACGAGATGAGCGCCTTTGCCAGCTATGCCTTCAACAAAAGCCATGCCGCGGCCTATGCCATGGTGGCAGTGCAGACCGCCTGGCTCAAGCGCCGCTACCCCGTACCGTTTATGGCTGCGACGCTCAACTCCATGATGGATAATGCGGACAAGGTGGCCGGCTATATCCAGTATTGCCGTCAGAACGGCATTCCCGTGCTCAAGCCGGACGTCAACAAAAGCGTATGGCGCTTCAGCGTGGACACCGACGCAAACGGCACTCCCGGCATCCGTTTCGGCCTGGGCGGCATAAAGAATGTGGGGCACGGCGCGGTGGAACTGATCGAAAAGGAACGCGCTCACGGAGCTTTCGCCAGCATCTTCGATTTTGCCGAACGGGTCAGCGGGGAGATGCTTAACAAGCGCACCGTGGAAAGCCTCATCAAGGCGGGCGCATTCGACGGGCTGGGCCTCAACCGTGCGCAGTTGCTCAGCGTATATGAGCGCCTGATGGATGACGCGGCGCAGAAGCGGCGTCAGAATGTGGCGGGGCAGCTGTCGCTGTTCGATATGGTGCCGGGGACGGGCGCGCCCTCGGGCATGATGTACGATGTGCCGCCCATGGAGGAACATCCGCGCAAGGCGCTTTTGAGCATGGAGCGGGAAATGACGGGCGTGTACATCACCGGCCATCCGCTGGACGAGGCGGCGGATCTGCTTCGCTCGGGCTTTACCACCGTAGCCGACGTGCGCGAAATGGCCGAGGGCGAGGAGCACGGCGCAGACTATGACGGCGCGCAGGTCAGCATGGCGGGCATCCTGACCCTGTGCAAGGGCAAGATCACCAAAAAGGGCGCGATGATGGGCATCCTTTCCCTGGAGGATCTGACCGGCCAGCTTGAGGGGCTGGTGTTTCCCAAGGTGTACGAGCGCTACGTACCCCTGCTGAATGTGGATAGCCTGGTGATTCTCGATGGAAAGCTGTCTTTTCGGGAGGAGGAGGAACCCAAACTGCTGGTGGACGCCGTGCGGCCGCTGGACGGGCGCAACGCTGCCCAGCGCATGGCAGAGCCGCTCAAGATGGCTTCGGCTCGGACGGAATCCCGGCGGGACGTGCGCCCGGCGCGGGGGCATGCCCCCGCGGAAGCGCCCGCTCTGAACGACGCACAGCTTGCCAAGCGCGCCGGGCGAAAGCTCTATGTGCTCGCGCCCAGCCGCGCGGAAATGGAGAGCATCAAGGCCGAATGCGCCGCGCACCCCGGCGATGTGCCCGTGTATGTAAAGCTCAAGGATGAAGGCATCACCCTTCTGCTCAACCGGACGTTCTGGTGCGATGGGAAGGCGGAGGCGCTATCCCGGCTTCGCGGGCGTTATGGTGAGGACGGCGTGGTGTTGCGGGAATAAAAATATCGCGTATCGTTTTCAATTTCATCACACATTCGCCACATTTGTCTGGTAAGCTGTGCATGTCATCAGAAGACGGGATGCGAATTACCCCCTCACATCCCGTGGACCGGTGACCTCCGTAGACCGGGCCGGATCAGAGGTAATCCGGCCGGGTATCCAAATTCCTCCTTTTCCCCTTGCCACAGGGGGAAACCCCTGGACGCCCTCCGCTGCAAAACGCGCGGAGGGCGTTTTCATGGCCGGAAAACGCGTTTTTCACCACGCGTGGCAGCTTTCCCAATTTTTTTGTTCAGACCCCTTGACAAGGCAGGGGAAAATGAGTACAATAATCATCGTCGCCTGTGCGGGCTGATGTGACGGGGTGTAGCGCAGTCTGGTAGCGCACGTGCTTTGGGAGCATGGGGCCGGGGGTTCGAATCCCTTCACCCCGACCAGAAACGCGGCACCAACAGCGTGGCTCCTTGGTCAAGTGGTTAAGACACCGCCCTTTCACGGCGGCTACAGGGGTTCGAATCCCCTAGGAGTCACCATTTTTCCTGCAATGGCTATGGGCCTTTAGCTCAGTTGGTTAGAGCGGCCGGCTCATAACCGGTTGGTCCGGGGTTCAAGTCCCTGAAGGCCCACCAGCATTATGGCCCGGTAGTTCAGTTGGTTAGAATGCCAGCCTGTCACGCTGGAGGTCGAGGGTTCGAGCCCCTTCCGGGTCGCCATCTTCTTTGCCGTGGGCTGTGCCGGTGTAGCTCAATTGGCAGAGCAGCTGATTTGTAATCAGCAGGTTGCGGGTTCAAGTCCCATCGCCGGCTCCACTTTCCACCTCTGGAAAGCACATGGGTAGGTTCCCGAGTGGCCAAAGGGAGCAGACTGTAAATCTGCCGTCGCAGACTTCGGTGGTTCGAATCCACCCCTGCCCACCAAAGCCCTTCTCTCCGCCGGAGAAGGCATCATGCGGGAATGGCGGAATTGGCAGACGCGCTAGATTCAGGTTCTAGTGAGGGTTTTCTTCATGCAGGTTCAAGTCCTGTTTCCCGCACCAATTGAAATCATCCGAACGTATTTCCGAGAGGAGTCGCGTTCGGATGATTTTTTCGCTTGTCGTGAAACTCCCTATTTCCCCATTGCTTTGCCTGCGACGACCGCATGGTTGCCAAACAGCAAATATCTGTGCTAAACTGCTTAACAGGCGTAAGGGCAAAAGGAGGTCGGGAGTCTTTCTATGCGAAACAGAAACGGAAACTTTCGACAAAAGCCGCAGATCCCTGTGCTTTGGGAGCAGGAATTTCGCAGGATTCCCACGGCAATCACCATGGTCAACGGGATTCAGAAAATGGCCAGCCGAAAGGGATACAAAGTGAATCTTTACGACCGTTGCACCGGGCTGCTCAGCGATTCACCGGCCGCCTCCACCGTCATTGTGGTCGGCAGCGAATCCAGCAGGACGCCGCGTATTCTGCAAGACCTGAAAAAGGCACAGTGGCGGATCGTCGTGACCAATGTCGACGCGGATCACATTGACGCGCATTATTCCTGTGCGACGTTTTCCCGCAGAATTATCACGGAACAGATGCTGGATCACCTGCTGGATAAGGGCTGTCGCCGCATCGCAATGGTAGGCTTGGGGCAGCGTTCTTTCAACGACATGGTCCACCAGGACGCGATGTCACAATATCTTTTGAAATATCCGTATGCAGAGGGCGCATGCTTTGAATATCAGAACCGGATTGACGAAAGCTTTAACGCCTTTTATGCCATACGTGACGGCTTTGACGCCGTGCTTTGTCCAAACGCCTTTGTAGCCGTCGCTTTCCTGCACTTTTGCGAGGAAAAGGGAATCGTTGTGCCAAACGACCTATTGGTCGCCTGTATGAAGGATCACTTTATCGGACGTTACTGCAATCCGTCGCTGACTTCGCTCGCCGTTGATTTTTTTGCTATTGGCGAGCAATCCGTTATCGTGTGGCAATACTTGCAGGAAGAGGGCAACGAACGCTTTCGTATGCGCATTGCCATCCAGGGACATGTGATCGAGCGTGAAAGCACGGGTACCGCCCTTGGAGATGGGGCACAAAGCCTGGCGAACGACGGGACCCTGGCCGGGGAATACGAAGGCGGTCCTTTTTACACGGATCCGGAGCTTCAGGCGCTGATGTCGCTGGAGCGCTGCCTGCAAAACTGCGATGAGCTGGACCTGCGGATCATCCGGCTTCTTTTGGACGGCAAGCACTATGATGCCATTTCCGAGCAGCTGTATCTTGGAGACAGTTCGCTTCAGTACAGGGTGCGCAAGATTTTTCATTCAGCGCAGACCAAGAGCCGCGATGAATTTATCCGCCTTATGCGAAACAGCTTTACTCGCAACACGCATTTCGGGGAGGAGAAGTGAATGCAGGAATAAAAAGATCAGGAGCCACAGTGCGCCGGCATGACAAGAAGGTTTTCTTCCTTGCGCCAGAGCGCGGCAGCTCCCGGGAAGAAGACACGTGCGGCTCCGCCTGTTTTCTTCACGCCGGCATCCCAATCCTGCGCGGCAGAAGCGCCCTGTTTTGCCATGTCGAAGGCTCCTGTCTCCATTCCGGGCAATGGCCGGTGATGGCTGCATAATAACGCGAAGCGGGGGACCGGGTCTCAAAAGCGAGAACCATGTGCCAATGCCAGCCGGACGCCATAGATCATATCGCTTCCGGATGACGCGCCTACAGCCTCCAGGGCCTGCGCCGCTGCCGGAATGCCGGCGTGATTCTTCCAGAGCGCACGGATCAGCGCCAGCAGCGGTTCTCCAAAATAGCCCCTTTGCGCCAAACGAAGGTAACGGGCGCTTACATCGGTCGTTACAGACAAATCTTCCAGCGGCGGAAGGGACCTCCCTGTGGCGGTATAGATGGCTGCCATGCCCACGCAGGCATCGTCAAAGGAGGGCGTCAATCCGCTGCCAAGCCCCAGAAACGCCTGCCAGCGCCCCTCCAGCAGGGCTTGTTCAGCTCTGTGCCGCAGGGGCGCAGGCAGGCGATCAAAGCCGCTGTGCAGCTGCGTGGTACAGGCCGTCAGCTTCTTGAGGCAGGGCTGTCCCTCCTGCCTGTCAAGCTTTCCGCTGAAGTGGCTGTCGGTTCGGAGACGGACAGCGGTATTCTGCCATGAGAGCAGCTGACCGTCAAGCGTCACCTTCTGCCCTACCTGGAAGGTCGGTAAAAGCTGCGGCGGAAGGCATATGCTGTCCGGCAGGGCAGGCACTTGCGGAGCAGCCAGCACAAGCAGGCGGCGGTCTCCCTCGCTTTGCATCTCCACATTGACCACGCGATGAAAAACCGAATGAACACGTCCCTGACAAGTGCCCGGAAATCCGGGGGTGACCCGAAGCAATCCGTCATACGGGGCCAGGGGCTCACGCAATGGCAATGAATTCCGTTTCCATGTGGTCATGAGGGTATCCTCCCACCGCAACTCTGATTCTGCATACGATTCTATGATACCGTTTCCGCAGCCTTCTGTCGACAGGAATCTCAGCAGAGAATCGCATGAAAATTCCGTCTTGCGGTTTTGCGCGGGAAGGATTACACTAGGGATACTGATCTGCCACATGAGAGGAAGCACGTATGAATCTGTTTGAACGCTTTGAGGAACTGAGCCGGATCATCGATGACATGAACGCGCAGGCAGCAGATGCGCGAGATATTCCTGTCATCCTGCTGCATGACTATGTGCATTACTGCGATGTCCAAACCTTCTTGAAAGCCTGTACTTACTCACTTCGGTTATCTCCGGCGCAGACGGACGGCCTGACGGCATTTTTTTACCGTGATACGCTGGAGAGAAAAAGCGAGCTTGGCGCGCTGGATCTTTATACCTTTACCCGTCAGTTTTTCAAATACATGACCTATCGCATCGGCAATTTGGACACGCCCGATGACTGCGTGGAAAAGCTGGATATGGATATCCTTTCGCCCTATCGCTCGGCGCGGGAAAAACAGTGGCGCGGCGAAGCGCTGACCCCGCAGGAGCGCGAGCTGCTGGACAAAACGGTTCAAAGCGTGCTGGCACGCTGCCACAGCTGAGGCTTATTCCGTTTTATCGAAGGGATTGCCCGGGCCCAGGCTTTCCTGAACCAGAGCCTCAAAGCCGCGCCTTCCCTTCGTGCCCGCATCGGCATAAATCTTGTTGAGGCGATACCGAAGGGTGCTGTTGCTGATAAACAGCGCATCGGAGATCTCCTCATAGCTTTTTTTTGCCATCAGCAGGCGCAGGATCTGCATATCCGTCTCATCCCTCTGACTGATGCATTTTTCCAGGCGGACCAGCCGGGAAATGGCGGGCTGGTGATAAAAACTGTCCTGGTGCGACGGGAAAACGGCGCAAACGCCGGATTGTAAAGGCATATGGGCAGTGCTTTCCCGAATGAGGATCTTGCTGGGCACGGTAATTCTCAGGGCGATGCGCTGCATGGACTGCTCGCTTTTCATCAGATGGCGCCATACGGAAAAGGCCTGCTTGCCGACATATTGCATGTCCATGGTCATGCTGGTGATGGAGGGCCGGTGGTACCGGCCGATCGCCATGTTGCCAAAGGACGCCACAAACAGATCATCCGGGACGGTTATGCCATGCTGTTTGAGATAGTTCACCAGGTAAATGGCAATGGCGTCATTTGGGCATACTACCGCCTCATATTCCCGGGCCACCCGGGCAAAGCTGCGGAAGCTGTCCATCGGTTCCTGTTCCCAGCGCCATACGTCCCTTTCTTGAAAAACCTCGCCCCACGACGCGACAGCGCTCATGGCCGCGTGATAGCGGAAGCTGTCGTTGATGGAGCGCATGCCAAAACCCACCATGGCTATTCTTCTTTTTCCGCAGTTGCACAGATAGTTGATCAGCTGCAAGGTCTCTGCGCGCCGCGACGGCGTGGCGCAGGACACGTCATATCCGAACTGTTCCGAATCCATTCCGGCAAGTACGGCAAAGCGCTCGTTGTCCCGCAGTCGGGAGATCGCCTTTTGGATAAAAGGCAGGCTGGTTCCCGTGACAATGGCGATTTGTGGAAGCGATGAAAATTCCGTTTTGTCAAAATCGGCATCTGAAAACAGCTTCAGATGTATACCGTAACGGGCAGCCGCCATACGGATGCCCTGGATCGTGTTGGCGTACTGGGATGAAGTGGAGGAATTTTCGTCATAAAATACGGGAACATATTGTTCACGCATCGGACTCCGCCCCTTTCCCCGAACGATTCTCAACGATTACCTTATTATATGGAATTCACGAAAAAAATCAAGGCAGAATATGTGGCTGTTCCGGCCTTTTTGTCCACCTTGCCCATGGCCGCCGCCCCGCATCCATCTGCTGCCGCGTACCGAAAAGTGTATGGCAAGTCCAGCTGAAGCTTTTTCGTAACGCAAACAATAGGTAAACGCCTCCGGCCATCTCGTCGAGGGATAGGTCGGAGGCGTTCTGCTTTTGATCGGTATGATTGGCTTTGCGGCGGTCTCCCCGCTGCATCAGCCCTTGATGCCCGTCATGGTGATCGAATCTACAAAGGCTCTCTGGAAGATGATATAAACAATAATCATCGGCACCACGGCTAGTGCGCTGGCCGCCATGAGGAAGCCATAGTCCGTTATGTACTGCCCCTTGCACAGCGCAATAAACATGCTCAGCGTCCGATTCGTTTCGCGGGTGATGATGATCGTCGGCCAAAGCAGATCGTTCCATGCCCACAGAAGCACCATGATGCCCATCGCCGTCAATATGGAGGTGGAAAGCGGCAACAGGATCTGCAAAAAGATACGCGGGATGGAGCAGCCGTCGATCTTCGCGGCCTCCTCCAGCTCCGATGGGAAGCTCAGGAAGTTTTGCCGAATGAAGAACGTGACGTTGATGCTGATAAAGTTGGGCATGATAATGCCGATCAGCTTATCATAGCCGCCAAGCGCACGCACAATGTGGAATTTGGGAATCATGGTCATGTTCTGCGGCACCATCATCATGGACAGCACCACCAAAAACAGCACATTTCTGCCCGGGAACCGAAGCCGCGCAAATGCGAAGGCTGCCATTGAAGCCGTGACAAGCTGCAACACCGTTATGCAAACCGAGGTGATCGCCGTGTTGATATAGGGCGTAACGATATTGCGTTCCCATGCACGGATATAGCCGTCAGCCACCCATTCCTTGGGGAAAAAAGTGGGGGGGATCTGGATCACCTCAATATTGGATTTAAAGGAGCACAAAAGCATCCATATGAAGGGAAACAGCATCACAATGACGCCAAGAATAAGGATTGTGTACATCAGCACGCGTCCGGGCTGTATTCTTCGATGCGGCCTGGCCATGGTCTGAGCGGCAGTCATTTTTACTTCTCCCCCTTCCATCAGTAGTTGACCCAACGCTTCTCACCAATCATCTGAATGGCGGTCACGATGAGGATCACAAAGAACAGGAACACGGCCTTGGCGCAGGCGTAGCCCATCTGCATATCTGCGAAGGCAGATTGATACACGCCAAATACCAGCGTCCTCAAACTGTCTGTAATGGGCCCCACCGCTCCCGAGGTAGCGCTGTCGGCCATCATATACACCATGTCATATTGGTTAAAGGCGGCTATGATGCGCGTGACCAGCAGGAAAAATATCGTGGGGGTAAGCAGCGGCACCGTGATTTTGAAAAACTGCTGCAGGCCGGAAGCGCCGTCAATTCGCGCCGCCTCATAGTATGTCTGGGATATGCCCTGCAACCCGGACAGCAGAATCACGATACAGTAGCCCATGCCCGACCATACGGAAATCATGCACATGCTGAGCATGGTGAGGTTCGGGTCCGTCATCCATGCGGGACGTATGCCAAACAGCGCGTCCAGGATAATATCGACAATTCCATACTGCGAGTTCAGCAGCCAGCGCCAGATCATCACCACTACGGTGGCCATCGTCACGTTTGGCAGGAAGTAGATGACTCGAAAGAAGCCGACCGCTCTGATTTTGGAATTCATCATCGCGGCAAAAATCACGGCCACGATCAGGGTAAGGGGCACCGAGCCCAGCACATAGACAAACGTGTTGCTTACCTCCATGCCGAACTTGGTATCCCTGGTAAACATTTTGATGTAGTTGTTTATGCCGATCCACTGCGCTGTACCGATTCCCTTCCATCGGGTGAAAGAATAGTAGAACGTTTCGACAATCGGCACGATAAAGAACAAAATGATGCCCACCAGCAGCGGCAGCAGGAACAAAAACGCCGTGAGCACTTCCTTGCCGTTGTAGCGCTGGCGGTAACGCAATTCGCGCTCGGAAATTGCGGGGCTATTCATCGGGAGGACCTCCTTTTTGTTGCATCTGCAAGCGGCGTATGTTTTTGCAGCCGCGTCAGGCACCCGCCGAGCTGACAACCGGTGCCGCGGCGCAGGCAAAGGCTGCCGCGAGCTGCCGAAATATGCAAACGCAAGGATGCACAAAAGGTCGTCCTTGCGAAAAAGGCTGCCGGGGCGGGACTCGATCGCTGCCCCGGCAGCCTCGGTTGGAACACTTTACGCCCTAAGTGGAAAGGAATCAGCGATTACTCCGAAAGAGCGTAGTTCACAGCCTCCTCGGCGGCAGCGCAGAACTCCTCGGCGTTGGCAAAGTCGCCGTTGCGCAGACGGGCCAGCACATCCTGATACGCGGTGCGGGCCAGGGTAGCGTTGACGCTGGACAGGTAGCTGCGGCCATAGGACAGCGCATTCATGAAGGCGCCGACATTCACGTTGGGGTACACGCTCTCCCAGGCGGAGGCACAGGTCAGGTTGGCGGGGATAACGACCTCGATCTGCTTCACCTGGGCATCATAGGTGGCCAGGTACTTCAGGAAGTCGACCGTCTCCTCCATATGCTCGTTGGAGGTGGTGGTGGAGTAGCCGATGCCGTGGTTGGCGCTGAACTTGCCGGCCGCGCCGGAAGGCAGCTCAACGATGCCCAGGTTGTCGCCCAGCGCGCTGGCGTACTGGGAAATCATCCAGGAGCCGTTGATGGTCATGGCGGCGATGCCGGAGGTGAAGGCCGCGGTATCGGACACTTCGGCAAGCTGGGGACCCGTGTAGGCGTAGCCGTTAGCGGAGAGATCCATCAGCATCTGGATGACCTCGGCGCTCTCAGGGGTGTTGATGGCGGCAGCGGTGCCGTCCTCGCTGTAGATCTGGCCGCCGTTGCTCCAGATGAAGTTGTACCACACGCGGTCGGAGGTGGAGCTGGTCCAGCCCACGATGCCGTCGCTGGTCATCTTCTTGGCGGTCTCGCAGAAGTCATCGATCGTCCAGGAATCGTCGGGGTAGGGCACGCCGGCCTGATCGAAGAGGGCCTTGTTGTAGAACACGGCGTAGGAATCCGTATCCTTTGCCACGGCGTACACCTTGCCGTCCACCGTGTAGGCGTTAACGATGCCGGAGGCCAGGTCGGACTGATCGATGCCATAGGGGGTCAGGTCAGCCACGATGCCCAGCGGGATATACTCAGCCGCCAGGTTGTAGTTCATGAAGAAGATCTCGGGGGCGTCGGACGTGCCGATGGTCGCCTGAATCCGCTGGTTGAGGCCGGAAACGTCGGCCTGGCAGCTGATTTCGATGGTGACGTTAGGATGGGACGCCTCATATTCATCGGCCATGGCGCGCATGGCGGGCTGCTGCGCGTCGTCCCACATCCACAGACGCAGGGTGACAGCTTCTTCTGCAGCCGCAAAGCTGGTAAGAGACAGGGCCATCACCAGCACCATGATCCAGGTAATCATTTTCTTCATTCAGATATACCTCCTTATTCATTTTGTTTTCGGAATGAAGCTACTTTGTAGTATATTCATTGCAAAAGTGAACCGCAATGATTTGTCTTTTGATTTATGGCATCGAAATATATATTTAGGAATATTAGCGCCCAGTTTATACAGTTTTTTGTCGAACCCTGCACCCCCCGTACGCTTCCGGGACATTGAAAAGGCATGCGGAGGATGGACCTCCCGCATGCCTCAGGCTCACTCCAGGGGCAGAATCTGCTTGCCATTGAGATAGGCTTTCTTTTGGTGGTAATCAACGACGATCTGATCGCCGTTTTCATAGGTCACGCGGCGCACGCCGTCCGGCAGGATTTCATGGCGTTCCATCGTAAGCGTTTGCAGATGGCGAATCCCCTCGTACCAGCGGTACACCCGCGCAATCCATTCTGCACTGCTCTGACGGTCCTCGGGCGTGTGACAGTGATAATCGTTCTCGCCCATCCAGTTGACGTCTTTGTTGGGATCCGGCGTCACAAATTTGGAATCGTAATAGAACGTGGGCCGTCCGCCGTACTCCACAACCTTCAGCAGGTCGTCATTGGTAGGGTTGACGGTTTTGCTATAGGGATTGCTGAGGACGTAGCCATGATAGACGAGTTGCCAGAGCGGCACAACGTCATCCGCCAGGGGGCAGTCCCCCAGCCCGAAGGAAACGTACAGGCCAAAGTCCAGTTCCGGCGCGGTAAAGTCGAAGCCGCCCTCCGAGCTGATGCCGCCAAACTGCTGTCGTGCAAAGCGCAAAATGCGATTCCACAGGGCCGCGCACTGCCTGCGTGTGACAGGATGGCCGGGCGCATGACAGGCGCGGGGGAAGACCGTGGAGATCACGTCGATGTAGTGGGTGCCTTCAAAACCCAGCGCCCTGACCTTCGGCAGCAGCTCCATCGCCTGACGGAGACCGCACAGCGGGCACACCTGGTACATGTCGCCGCCGCTCCAGGGCTGATTGTTCTTGACGGGCGCACCCGCCTCATCACAAAGGATGTCGGTTTCTGCCCAGCAGTCGGCGATGGAATAGGCATCGGTGGAATTGGTGTGGCAGACCATCGCGTATCCCATGGCGCGCGCCTTCGCAGTCAGCCGTTTGAGCGCCTCCTCCCCGCCGAGGCGCTCCTCGACAGGGAAGGGCTGGGGCCAGCGGCCGTCATGCCCGCTCTTGTTCCAGCCGACCAGACAGATCTCCGCCTTGTCGATGCCATGCGCTTGAAAGACGTCCAGCAGTTCGGATACATCGTCAAACGTAGACGCCACATGCATTTCCGGCTCGGTTTCGGGCGTCTGCTCGCGCACCGGAGGCGGGACGGGCTTCCACCCCTGACGGATACGCACATAGATGCTCTCCGCCGTGTAGCGCGCCTGCGGACGCTCCTTGGCACGAATGTCATAGCGGCGCAGCTCTCCCCGCCGTTCGCGCCATTCTCGATAGGCCCGGGCGGCTTCGTTGTAGTCCGCCTTCTCGTCCAGCAGCCGGAATTCAATGGTGATGGGCTCATAGGGCATATTGCCATTTAGATCGAAGCAGGCATAGCAGGAGTATACGCCGTCCTTTACGCCAACGGCCAGCCGATATTCGTACGTCATCGAAGACACGATGGCCACGAAACTTCCCCGGCTTTGAATGCAGCTCCATATCGGCATGGCAAAGCGGTCCAAAACCATTTCGGTGTCCTCACGCTCGCGGAAGCGGCACAGAATGGTGTCTCCTACGCTTCCCTCCCCGTGCGGAATGATGTAATAGCCGTCCTGGCCGGCCTTGTTCTGCCCCATCTCCGGAGCAAATTCAACGGTGCGGATATCCGTCCAATCCGCCTGCTCCGGGAAGGATGCGATCAGCGTGCCGCAATCCTCCATGCAATCCAGCTGCACGCGGTCCACACGGCCATCCATGCGAATCACGCGCGCATACATCCTGTCCTGATACCACTGTTTCATCCGGTTAGCTCTCCTTTCTGAACGCCGGCCTTTCACCGGGATATCTCATGCTTTGTTCAGCGCGGCGTCGGGCTCGTAGACGCCGTACTTCATCGTAAGGCACACGCGCAGCCCGCCTCCCTCAATGGCGCTGAGCGATACGCCGCTTCGCCCGCCAAACTGCACCTGCAGGCGGCGGTTGACGTTTGCCAGGCCGATATGGCGGATGCGCAAATATCGCTGCTTTTTCATTTCAAGATTCATCTGACGGATGCGTTTGGGGCTGATACCATAGCCGTTGTCCTCCACGCTGATGCACAGGTAGCCCTCCTCCGTTTTCCGGGCCGCGATCCGAATGCGGAACGCACGCTCCTTTGTGATCTGAAAGGCGTGCTGCACGCAGTTTTCGATCACCGGCTGCAAAATCAGCTTGCATACGCGCGCGTTGTACAGCTCGTCCGGTATGTCCCATTCCACATTGAATACGATGTTCTTGCGCATTTGCTGGATCTCGATATAGCGCAGCGTGCATTCCACCTCCTCGCGAAGGGAGGTGTACAAGTCCGAGGAATCCAGCGCATATTTCAGGATCTCGCACAGGTCGCCGATCATGGCCGATTCTTTGCTGTCCGCACCCATCCGGCTTACGCTGGACCAGTAGATGGAGTCCAGCGTGTTGAGGAGAAAATGAGAGTTGATCTGCACATGGCCATACAGGGCGTCCAGCTCGGCCTTCAATTCCCGCTTGGACTCCACCAGTCCCTGCAGCTCCTCCAAATCCACGTCGTTATTCAAAATCCGCTGCAACAGAATCTCGCTGCCGGTGCTTTCTTGGGGGTCCTCCGCCGCTCTTTGCTCGCCCTGACGGCTTCTGAGCGCATCAAACATCTTGCGCAAACCCCTGCTGTACTTGCGGTAACGCAGGATGGAATAAAGGTTGATGCCCGCCACCGCCACGCAGCTGACCAGCAGCGCGGCCGTTATGGACCTGACCACGCCGTCCAGCGCCTGACTGAGCTGCCGGTCCTGTATGCATACGATGCTAAGCGTCCCGGGACAGACCTCCTCGGCGCGGTAATAGAACGCCTCATTCTGACCATTGCGAACCACGCCGGTGGGGCTGTCCGTCTCCCACGCCTGCAACACCTTTTCCACGATCTCCGTCTCCTCCTGCTGGGGCAGTTCAAAATTGCCTGCCGTCAGGCCGTCCTCACGCCGTGTATCGTACAGGCAGACGAACCCCGCTCCGGACATTTGTGCCGTGAAGGCGCTGAGCATATTTGACAGATCGTAATTGAGTACCCAATAGCCCGTGATCGTCTCGCCCGGGAGGAAGCTTTCCGAGCGAATGCGCCGGTAAACGGTCAGTACCAACGTGTTGTTCAGGTAAGAAAGGGGGATGGTGCGCCATTCGACCTTCACATCCTGCTCCATTTCGCGGCAAACATCCATCCATTCGGCGTCGGTAACCTCGGCCTTGATCGTGGGATTGCCGTTGATCAGCACATACGGCGCGTCCGGATCTTCCAGCATCCAGTAGCAGGAGCGCAGGCTGGTGCTGTAGGTGATCCCCATTTTAATGTTGCTGCACAGGTTTGAAATCGCCAGCAAGATATTGGCGGCGTTGCATCCTGCGTCCCGGCTGGTTTCTGCGACCATGTCGGGATCGTCATAAAAGGCCGCCTTCAGCTTGGCCAGGTACAGCGTGTCGGGGGTGAGATAGGGATTTTTCATGAACAGACTGTTTCTTACATGCTCGCTCTGTGTCTCCAGCATGCCCTGCCATACGTCCGACACCGAGGACGCCAGACGGTTGGAGCTCTGGTATGCCAGATAGACCGCCTCAAAAGCCAATATGGCCAGCATCGCGGCCATGACGATCATCTGCTTTTTCAGCGTGCCGCCAGCGCCTTTCTTTCCTGGCCTGCGAACCGTGCCCCGCCTCACTTTTTTTCCTCCGTGGAGTCAAAGTTTCGCCGCACCTGAGAAGGGGAGACGCCGAACTGTTTTTTGAAGCTGCGCGAAAAGCTGATGGCGTTCGTATATCCCACCTTTTGCGCCACCTCCGCTACATTCAGGTAGCTGTCTGTCTTAAGAATTTCCAGTCCGGCGTTCAACCGCACTTCGGTGATATAGTCAAACAGCTTCTGACCCGTCTTTTCCTTGAAATAGTACGACAGGTAGGTGGTGTTCATCTGCATGAACTCCGCGAGCTGCCGCAGCGTCACACCGGCGTAGTGATCCTTCACATAGCGGCGTATCCGGTCTATCTTCACATCGGCGATGCTGTGGCTGTTCGCCTCGCCGGAGTGCGCGCTATCGGCAGGCAGATGAACGCCTCGCTCGCGCTCAATCGTCTCGCGAATCGCGGCGATGGTCTTTTGCATCTCCCGGAATGTGACCGGCTTGATGCAGTAGCGAAAAACGCCGTACTCCAGCGCCTTCTGCGCATAGTCAAAGTCTTTGAAGCCGCTGATGAAAACCAGTTTTTCCTTTCTGTGTGCCTGCTGCATCTGCCGCGCCAGCTCGATTCCGTTCATGCGGGCCATTTTGATGTCGCAAAGGATCAGATCGACCGTATGCGTCTTCAGCCACGCCAACGCACTTTCCCCATCCTGAAAGGAACCCACCAGCGTAAAGCCGGACTGTTCCCATGGAAAGTCCTTGGCGATGTTGTTGACGGCATCCACATCGTCGTCGACCACAATCAGTCGGTACATCGCACCTCATCTCCTTTTCTGGCACAGCGGATTGCCATGTGCGGCATTCCTGCTACGCAAAGCCGCCTCCCCCCTGCTTTTCAAGGGCTTTCGCTTCAGCCCACAGTCTGAAAACCATCTCCTCGCTTTTCTGCGTCCCTTGGTACCGGATTCCTGGCCTGCTTCCGGCAGAAAGCCGGCGCACCGAAAAAGACGGTTACCCCGGCCCCGCTTTCTCAGGAAAAGGAGAGCCAGAAACTTCCTTCCCACACCTCTCCGGGCGAGAGCGTAACACAGCCGTCGCGGTCTTCCAGCCGGAGACATCCATGGTTACCGGGCTGCAGGCCGGTGCACGGCTCCAGACAAAGCAGCGGCGCTTCATGATCATGCGGCGTCCACATGGCAAGATAGGAAAACGATCCGCGCCGGATGCGCACGCGCCGTCCATGTTTGCGGCTGCCGAATTCTATCCACGCGGAGCGCAGGCCCGTAACGCTGCGTGTATAATTGGTAAACAGAGCATGGTTGAGCAGGCGTTCCCTTCCTTGCACGAAGGGCTGCCGCCAGCCAAAGGGATTGAAAGATTCCAGCTCCTCTTCCTTTTCAAAGCGAAGACTGTAATCCTGCGGGTCATCGCCGGGCAGGAGGGGCCAGTTATAGGCGGTATGGCACCCCAGGCAGAAGGGCATGGGGATGCTGCCACGGTTCTCCACCTTGTAGTTCACCGCAAGGGTATCGCCCTGCACAGCATAGCCGACTGTCAGGGCAAAGTCAAATGGATAGGATTGGCGCGTACGCTCATCTGCTTCCAGCTGAAAGACCACCCGGTCTGAAGCACAGCTTGCGCACCGGAAATTGCGGTCCATGACGATCCCATTGAGCTGCATGCCATAAGGCCGGTCGCCCACATAATAGGTATCGCTGAGGAAGCGCCCCACAATGGGAAACAATGTGGGAGAGGTGCGCGCGTAGCTGTCCACATCGCCCTGCCAGAGGTATTCCAGTCCTTCCATCTCAACGCCCTTGAGTTCCGCACCCAGCGCATTTGCATGCACGGTCAGCCTGTCCGAACGAATGATAACATCCTTCATAAAAGCAAGTTCCTTTCTGTCAACAGCGTCCTGTTTTTCCTTTATGGGCCGGCGCGCAGGACGGCAGCTCTTTTACAGGTCATGGTGCAGACGCACACCCTGCGCCTGCAGAGCCGCCTGCAGCTCATCCATGGAGAGCCGCGCCGCTGCAACGTCCTCCCGCGCCATCAGCGCTGCGGCCGTCCCGGCTGCCTGTCCCGTAAGCGCACATACCGGAATCACGCGCGTCACATCCCAGGCCCAGCCGTCCGCAGAGACCATCCGTCCCGCTGCGAGCAGGTTGTCAACGGCCTCGCTGTACAGGCAGCCCCACGGAATCTCATACCAGTCGCCGGGCTTTTCAAAGTCGCACGCAAGGCCGACGGTCGTATCACAGCGCCGCTTGCAGTCCGCCTCCGTGAGGGTGCAGGCGCCCTTGATGCGCCGTGTTTTGCGGGCCTGAGGCATGGAGGGGAGAGAAGTGACCTCAAAATGCCGTCGATCCTTCGTCTTTACCTTTTCCAGCAGCGCGGCGCGCCCATCCAGCAGGAAGGACGTTATCTGCTCGTTTGTCAGGCAGGGGGTAAAGGGCTCGCCCTCCCGCTGGCCCCTGCCATGCAGGTCGGCTCCGATGGATATCCAGCGGCGCTGCTGAAGCGCCTTTTTCTTTTCCGAAGTATCCGTTACATGGGCCAAGAAGCTGAAGTAGTTCTGTCCCTCGGCGCACGGGGCGCCCGCACGGAAAAACATGTCCGAATCGCCGCTGGCGTCCACCACGGTCTTCGCGGGAAAGTATTGACGCCCCGACTTGCTTTCACAGCAGATTCCAGTGCAGCGGCTTCCTTCCATGATGGGACGCGCGGCCAGAATATCCAGGCGGATGCGCACGCCTTCCTTTTTCAGCAATTCATCCAGCGCCAGTTGAAAAATCGTGGGTGAAAAAAAGGTCGCATATCGGCCGCCTATGGGATGCTGCTTTTCAGGGCTGATCAGGCTGCGATCCACCGGGCGGGCCTCGTCCTTCCAGATCCGGGGAAGCGTGTCGTCTCCATAACGGATGGACAGCCTGAGCAGTTCCTCTGCTAGCCCCGTCATAAGCTGTTCGCCGTGCCCGTCGCAAAGCGGCTCATACCAGCTGATGAGTCCGTTCGTGGCCAGCCCTCCCAGCAGCGAGCCTTTTTCCAGCAGCAGGACGTCCGCCCCGCTGCGCGCGGCCGCCACCGCTGCCGCAACCCCGGCAATGCCGCCGCCCACTACAATGACCTCCGCACCGTTTTCTACGGAGGTTTCCAGCTTTTCGATCAGCTTGTCCATATTGCCGTTCCTTTCCGCGCAGGCTTTACGGCCGCATGGAAGAGGCTTTTCCCTTCCTCTCATGCGCCCAGCACGCGCATGCAGCCCCGCGCGACCATAATCTCCTCGTTGGTTTCAAATGCCCATATCGCCACGCCGCTATCCGGGGTACTGATACGGCCCTCATACCCGCTTCTGTTGCGCCGGGGGTCCAGCCTTGCGTTCACAAAGCTCAGCCTGCCGGCTATGCGCTGCCTGAGCGAAGCGTCGTTGAGGCCGATGCCGCCGGTGAAGCAAATGGCGTCCAGTCCGCCCAGGTAAGCGGTATACATGCCAATATAGCCTACGATCTCATCCGCAAAGGCTCCTATGGCCAGTTGCGCACGTTCATTGCCCCGCGCCGCTGCCTCCTCCACCTTGCGCATATCGTTGCTGACGCCGCTTAATCCCAGCAGACCGCTCTGCCCGGAAAGCGCCTTCATGGCCGCCTCTACGCCGCCCGTCTGGTGGATAATGACCGGCAGGCAAAAGACATCCAAATCACCTACGCGGTTGTTGTGAAACAGCCCGCTTTGCGGCGTGGCTCCCATGGAGGTGGCTATGCTCCTGCCGTCCCGAATGGCACACAATGAGCTGGAACCGCCCAGATGCACGCTCACAAGGCGCCTGGCCTCCGGCGCTTCCCGCTCCATCTTCCAGGCAATGTAGCTGTGGCTGGAGCCATGAAAGCCGTAGCGCCGCATGCCAAGCTGCTCCACCCACTCATAGGGAATGCCGTACACGGTCCGTTCCAAGGGTATCGTGGCGTGAAAGGCGGTTTCAAAGCAGGCGATTTGCGTCAGTGCGGGGTAGCGCTCCTGCACGCGGCGCATCATTTCAAGGTAGACCGGATTATGCGCGGGAGCCAGCGCGCACATGCGCTCCATCTCCGCCATCAGCGTGTCATCCACCATCCGGGACCCGGATATGCTGCCTCCATGCACCGCCTTGTAGCCAACGGCATCCAGTGAGGCCATGTCCACGGGGACGCCCATGCGACTGAGCACGGCCATGCACCATTCCAGCGCGTCGATGTGCGTTTGACACCGGCAGCGCTCTTTCTCCTCGCTGCCGTTTGCCCGGATGCGGTAAGCCCCCTCCGTGCCAATGCTTTCCACGCCGCCAGAGGCCAAAAGGGTCTCTTCCCCGCCCATGTTGTAAAGCTTGAATTTAAAGCTGGTGGAGCCCAGGTTGAGCACCAGAATCTTGCGCACCACACACGCCTCCTTTTAGGAATGGAAAACCCACAGCGCCTTTTCAAAATGATCCGGCGCTGCGGCTTTTGATGATTAATTCCTGTATTTGGCTGCGAAGGCTTTCATGGCCTTCTGGAAACACTCCATGGGTA
This sequence comes from uncultured Eubacteriales bacterium, assembly GCA_900540045.1. Classification (GTDB taxonomy): domain Bacteria; phylum Bacillota; class Clostridia; order Christensenellales; family Aristaeellaceae; genus Limiplasma; species Limiplasma merdipullorum. The sequence goes on from UQEF01000013.1 coordinate 38,925, forward strand.
CGCGCGCCATGCCTGCGCCAATCAACCCGCCCTCGTGGTTGAACATGCCGCCGTGAATGGCGGGGCATACGCCCGTTTTGAGTACCAGCCGGATATCGATGCCCACAGGCAGCGGATCAAAGTCCAGGTTGGGGATGGGATAGTTGGGATTCTTTGCGATGGAGATGCGCTCCATCTCGCGCGTCTGCCCAATGCAGTCCTGCAGGCTCATGCCGCGCAGGCTGCATACGATGGGGCTGGCCGCCGCCGCAAAGCCGCCCAGGCCGGCCGTTTCCACCACGCAGCTGTCTCCCAGCCATGGGAGCTGATCCTTTTCCGTGTACTGGGTGGAGGTATAGCGGCCCTTCATCATGGGCGCGGGCGCGGTGAACCACTGCCCGGGCAGCGACGCGATCTTGATGCCGAACTCCACACCGTTGCCCGCCAGTGCGGTGACCATGGTGGAATACTCCGTGCCGTCCGCCGCAATAGCCGCGGCCCGGGAAGCCCCCTGCCCATAGCAGTGGAAAAAGCGGGGCGTTTCCACGATGTATTTGACCGTGCGCATGATCTGTTCCTTGGGCAGGTCCATCTCGAACAGCCTAGGCAGAACCTGCTTGTCAAACAGCAAATCAGCCGCCGTCTGCCGGGTGTGGTTTTCATCGCCCATCTGCATGCTCTCGGCCAGGATGGGCTTGATGGCGATGCCGCCCTCCTTGGCCAGCATTTCACGCAGAGGCGGGAAAAGAACCTCGCGCATGTAGCGCAGGTTTTCGGCAATCTCGGGGCTGTAGAGGCCCCAGCCGCAAAAGCCGCCCTGGAAGGGCCCTTCCGCCGGGAAGGTGGCCGCCGTGGTGTGGTTGCGCCGGTCATCAATAACGTTCATTGCCACGGACTTGGTAATGATGCCCGTTCCTGCCCCGACGGTGTTGTGGTTGAGCGCGGAGTCGATGCGTATTTCGCCGGAACGGATGATCTCCACGGCCTCCTTCTCGTCCTTGGCCCATCCCTCAAACAGCATGGCGCTCACCATGCCGCGCTTGTGCAGCATGACCATGTCATCATAATCCACAGGCGGGCCGGAATGGAGGATCATATGATCCTCCAGCCCTTCCACGCACTCACCGGCGGGACGGATATCTACCCAATAGGGATCGCTGTCTATGATGCACGCCACGGCCTGTTGGTTGGCCTGCGCAATTCTTTCTCTGATGTCCATCTCCGACTACCTCCTTTGGCATTGTCTTCCCGGCCGTATGCGACGCTTTAGAGAAACTCGTCCAGCAGTTCCTCGATCTCCTCGGGCTGCTTATAGGGCGGGGTCCACTCGATTTGCGTGCAATCGCAGTTTTGCGCTTCCAGCGCCTTATAAAACAGCAGGATGCCAAGGTTGGCCACTCTCGGCTTTTGCTTGTAGATGCCTTCCATTATTCACGCCTCCCCAATTGACGGCAGATCATGGCGCACAAGCGCGCGCTTTCATAGTTGCTGTCCGCTACCACCGCGCCAGCCTCTCTGAGCATCCTGGCAATGTCTTCCTTGCCCTGCGGGTCTCCTTCGCCGCCGCATACGGCACAGACGTAGATCACATCGGGCCGCGACCTCATCAGCGGAACATAGCAGGAGGCAGGGTCGGGCGCCACGCCCGGCCCCAGAATGATGTCCATCGCCACGAGCGCCACCTCCGGGTCGGCCAGCTCCTGCCGCAGGCGCTCCACCCGCTGGGTGGGGTCAAACACCGTGTGCGGCGCTTCGGCAGTAAAATCCAAATCGCCCATATCCAGCAGGGTGTGACCCTCGCTGCGCTTGTGCGTCTGGAGGCGAGCGGCATACTTCGTGTTATCCCGGTTGGTATGCAGCGCGATTTCCGGAGCGACGGCGCGAAACGTCATCAGTGTTTCCTCCGCGAAGGTGCCCCCCGTATAGAGGCCGCGGAAATACTTTTGCTCACGGGAAAGTGAGGCCGCCTTTTCGCGGGCGATGGCCGCAGCCTCCTCTTCCGTCCAGCCGATGCTGGGCTCGCGCCCTGTCACGAGGCGCACGCAGGCCTTGGCAGCCTCCTGGAGGCTGTAGGTTCCTGTTACCCTGTGGCCCTGATAAAGCGTTTCGTCCGCGCCCAGGAACACGGCTACGACCGGCTTGGTCAGCTGATCCGCCTCCAGAAGCACCTCCTCCATCACTTCCCGGTCCGCCAGCATGGACACCAGGCAGATGAGCTTCGTATCCTCGTCCTTTTCCAGCCGCTTCATATCGGCCTTCATGGATACGCCGCCCACCTCCTTTTTCAGGTCGCGGCCACCCGTGCCCAAAATGCACGTGACGCCGCTGCCCATCTGCTCAATCAGGCACGCTACCTCCTGCGATCCGGAGCCGGACGCACCAATTACGCCCACCGGCCCGGGCCTGACGATGCTGCCCGCTGCCAGCGCCACACCGCCCAGCAGGCCCACGCCCGCATCCGGCCCCATGACCAGCCTGCCATGATCCCGGCCATATTCCTTGAGGGCGCGCTCCTGCTCCAGCGTTACGTCCGCCGTGAACATGAAGATGTCCATTCCCCTGTCAATGGCCCTGCGAGCTTCCTGGACGGCATATTCGCCGGGCAAGGAAATCTGCAAAACGTCATAGCGGCCCACAGGCAACTCGTCCACGCTGCGGTATACGCGCCGGCTATGCCCGCCGCCGGAGGCCAGCCGCTCCTGCGCGGCTGCAAAGGCCGCTTCCAGTGCCTCCGGTCCTTCCGCATCCAGGGCGATCATCAGGTCGTTCTTGGTAACGCCCGCGGGCACGGGATAGTCCAACCCGGTCAGCAAATCCACGTTCTGGCTCGTGCCCATGCCGCTTTCCGCCCCCGTTACGCCGGGCAGTTCAGTCAGTTCCACCGCCACGCCCATCAGCGTGACCGAGTCGACATAACGGTTCTTAATCACATAGACCTTTTTCACGATTCAAGGTCCTCCTTCCAAACGTAAGGCCGTGCGTTTTCATCCATGCGTGCCATGACGCGATACGTGTGCTTGGCCTCCTGCGGATAGTCGCTGCGGGCGTGGCAGCCCAGCGAATCCGTGCGGGTCAGCGCGCTGAGCGCCGTAAGATACGCCGCAATCATATCGTTTTTCAGCCGGAACAGCTCGAACGACTCCTGTGCATCCACCCCGCGCAGCGCGCTCACGGCTTCCAGACCATCGGAAAACACGTTTATGGCCTTTTGGAGCCCCTGTGCGTCGCGCACGGCGTTTACGCCGTCCCACAGGGCTTCGCGCATCCCGCGGCGCAGCGCCGCGATTTTCGATGAACAGCTCTCCTCCGCCAGCTGCGGAGCGGACTCGGGCGCGGCGTTGCACGGCCCGGCGCTCCGAGCAAAGGCCGCTGCCGCCCTTCCCGCTCTGCGCCCAAACACCAGGGTCTCCAGCCCGGCGTTTCCGCCTATGCGGTTTGCGCCGTGCAGGCCCCCCATCACCTCACCGCAGGCAAACAGACCCTGCACGGTGCTATGCCCCTGCGCATCCACACGCACGCCGCCCAACGCCGTATGCGGCGCGGGCGCAAGCTCGATCCATTCCTTTGTGATATCTATGCCCACATTGCGATAGCGCTGGACATACATTTGATAGCCAGATGCCAGCCGGGCCGGATCGACACCGGTAATATCCATGTAGACGCCGCCGTGCTCCGTGCCCTTGCCGCGCGCGATCTCCGCTACGATGCGGCGGCTCATCACATCCTTGCTGACGCGGTCGCCCTCCGGGCCATATCGCAGCATGAAGCGTTCGCCGTCGCGGTTTCGCAGCACCGCGCCCTCAAAGAGCAGCGTGGTAATTACGCTGGTACCCACCAGCTCACGGGGCCATACCGCCGCGCTGGGCTCAAACTGGATGAACTCCATATCGCAAAGCTCCGCGCCGGCCTCGTAGGCCATGGCCACACCGTCGCCGCCGGAATCTCGCTTGTTCGTGGAAACGGGATAGATGCCGCAATAGCCGCCGCATGCCAGCACCACCGCATTCGCCCGGAGGTTCAGCCACCGCTTTCCCGCTGCGTCATACGCCAGCGCGCCGCACACACGGCTGCCATCCTTCAGCAGCTTCAGCGCACGCGTGGCGGACAGCTCTGTCACACTGCCCTGCAGCGTCTCTTT
>UQEF01000014.1 GCA_900540045.1 uncultured Eubacteriales bacterium
GGGATACCAGCAAGGCACTTCGCCAGCAGGTGATGTACTGCGTATATGTACGGCAATACAGCAAGGAAGGTACCTTTGAGAAGGTGCGGGAGGACCTTACGCGCATCCGGGATTTGGGGGTGGATATTCTCTGGCTCTTGCCCATTCATCCCATCGGAAAAACATGCAGAAAGGGTGTGCTTGGCAGCCCGTATGCCATCCGGGACTATCGCGCCGTGAATGAGGAATACGGGACCATGCAGGATTTTGAACGCCTTGCCGACGAGGTTCACCGCCTGGGCATGCGGCTGATCATCGACGTGGTCTATAACCATACATCGCCGGACTCCTGGCTGGCGCAGAACCACCCGGAATGGTTCTATCACAAGCCGGATGGCAGCTTTGGCAACAGGATCGGCGAGTGGTCGGATATTATCGACCTGGATTACAACCAACCGGAATTGTGGGATTATCAGATTGAAACGCTCAAGATGTGGGCCTCCATGGTGGATGGTTTTCGCTGCGATGTGGCGCCCCTTGTGCCGCTGGATTTCTGGCTGCGCGCACGGCGCGAGGTAAGTCGGGTGCGGCCGGACTGCCTGTGGCTGAGCGAATCGGTGGAGCCGGAATTCACGCTCGGCAATCGCGCGCGGGGTATGGTCAGCCTGTCGGACAGCGAGATCTATCAGGCGTTTGATCTGAGCTACGAGTACGACGTCTATCACGACTGGGTAAGCCTGCTGTGCGGAGAAAAGCCGCTGGACGCCTACGCCGCTGCCCTTTCCCGGCAGGAGTATCTCTATCCTGACAACTATGTCAAGCTGCGCTTTCTGGAAAACCATGACCGCCCACGCGCAGCCTTCCTTGTGCCGGATGCCCTCCAGCGCCGGAACTGGCTGGCATTCCTTTATTTTCAAAAGGGAATGACGCTGATTTATAACGGACAGGAGGCAAGCTGCGAAAGCCGGCCCAGCCTGTTTGACAAGGATCCCATCGACTGGCAGGCGGGTGAGGACATTTCGCCTCAGCTTCGTGCATTGCGGACGTTGCGCACCCATCCGCTGATGGCGGAAGGCAGCTACAGCGTTCAGGATGCCGGAAACGGCATCCTCCGGGCCATGTATGCCAGGGGCGAACGCCGGCTAATGGGCATTTTCAGCACGAAGGGAACAAGTGCGCCCGTGCGCGTGCCCTTCCGGGACGGGCGTTATTGCGATCTTGTGAGCCGCCAGACGGTGCAGGTGGAAGGCGGCCTGCTGAGCGTAAAGGGCGAGCCAATCGTCATTGATTCCGAAACGGAGGGGGCACCATGAACGAACCGACCACCGTGATTCAGGGGGAGCGGTACCGCTTGATGCTGCTGACGCCGCAGCTGATTCGCCTGGAATATGCCCCCGATGGCATCTTTGAGGACCGTCCCACGCAGAAGGTGCAAAACCGGGCATTTCCGCCGGTTGAACACCGGCTGTGGCGCACGGAACGCGGCATTGAGCTTTCGACTGCGTTCATGAATGTATTCTATGACGAAGGGCCATTTTCTTACGGAGGGCTGTGGATTGAAAACCGCTCCGAATGTCGGGGAATCTACTGCACCTGGCATTATGGGGACGCGCTCACAGAAAATCTGGGCGGCACGGCGCGGACGCTGGATGAGGCGGACGGTCCTGTGCCGCTGGAGCCCGGCATCCTGTCCCGCCTTCAGGGATACAGCGTGCTGGATGACAGCACTTCCTATGTGCTGACAGAGGACGGCTGGATTGAGCCGCCCCGCCCGGGCCATCAGGATCTGTATTTTTTCAGTTATGGCTACGCATACCGGCAGGCGCTGGCGGACTTCTTTCACCTGTGCGGGCCCACGCCGCTGCTGCCGCGGTATGCACTGGGCAACTGGTGGAGCCGTTTTCATGCCTACACGGCCGAAGAATACCTCTCCCTCATGGACCGGTTTGAAAAGTCCGGCATCCCTTTAAGCGTGGCCGTGATCGACATGAATTGGCACATCAGCTCCGACGGCTCCGACCACAAGGGGTGGACGGGCTATACCTGGGACAAAGCGCTGTTTCCCGAACCGGCGGCGTTTCTAAAGGCGCTTCACCAGAAGGGACTCAGGGTAACGCTCAACCTGCATCCCGCGGAGGGGATTCAGCCGCACGAGGTCGCCTATCCACAGGCTGCGGCCGCGCTGGGAAGGGATGCCGCGCGCGGCCAGCGGATTCCTTTTGAACCGGAAAATCGGGCGTTCTGGCGGGTATACTTTGACCTGCTCCATCGCCCGCTGGAGCGGCAGGGTGTGGATTTCTGGTGGATTGACTGGCAGCAGGGGCACGCCTGTGCCATTGAAGGCATGGACCCGCTGTGGCTTCTCAATCACTTTCATGCACAGGATGCTGTGCACGAGGGCAGACGGGCGTTTATCCTGTCCCGATACGCGGGAGCGGGCAGTCACCGTTATCCGGCAGGCTTCTCGGGCGACAGTGTGATCAGTTGGAAGTCCCTGCAGTTTCAGCCCTATTTTACGGCGACAGCTTCCAACATTGGGTACGGGTGGTGGAGTCACGATATCGGAGGGCATACGCATGGCAAGCGTGACGATGAGCTGCAAACCAGATGGCTTCAGTTCGGCGTCTTTTCCCCGATTCTGCGCATGCACAGCACGTCCAATCCATTTAACGGCAAAGAGCCGTGGCGCTATGGGCCTGAGGTGTGCGGCATCATGACGGCGTTTCTCAGGCTGCGTCACCGCCTTCTCCCCTATCTCTACAGCATGAACTGGCGGTGCCACATACTTGGCGAACCGCTCATTCAGCCCATGTATTATGCATGGCCGCGTGAGGATGCCGCCTACCAGGTACCCAACGAGTATCTCTTCGGCAATCAGTTGATCGCCGTCCCCATTACCTCTCCCATGTCTCCGGAGCTCAGGCTCGCCAGCGCAGATGCCTGGCTTCCGGATGGGCTCTATCACGACCTGTTTACAGGAACAATTTATCACGGTGGAGGGAGGAGGCGCTTGTACCGGCCGCTGGAAAGCATTCCTGTGCTGGCCAAGGCGGGTGGCATTGTGCCGCTGATGGCGCCTGAGGAGAAGGGCGCAATTCCTGAGGCCCTGGAGATTCTTGTGTTTGTGGGCGCAGATGGCGCGTTTGATCTCTATGAGGACGACGGAGAGACAGACCGTTATGCCTCGGGCGAATACCTGTTGACCTCTCTGCGTCTGACCGGTGGTGAGTTCTCCCTTTCGGTCGTACATGGCGCCCGCTCTCTGCACAGGACGCGGCGGATCACCGTCACCTTCTGCGGTGTGGACCAGCCCGCTTCGTGCCTGGCGCGCTGCGGAAAGGAGCTTCTCTCGGCCGAAACCGTCTATGACCCGCAAAAGCACCGTTTCCGTGTGACACTTCCGCCCATTGACAATACGCGAGACGTCACGGTGAGTCTTCCCGACGGCGTTTGCCTTGCCGCCAACAACCGTGCCCAATACTGTGAGACGCTGCTCAACCGCGCGCAGATTGATTACGAGCTCAAGGACCGGCTGTTTCGCCTGCTGCGCTCACATCATGAACCGCTGGCGATTCTGCGCGAATGCAGCTCTTTTCACCTTCCGGATGGGCTGCTGGAAGCGCTGGCGGAGATTTTCTGAGAAGAGATCTACAAAAGAAAGATGGACCGAAAAAAGAATTTCCGGTCCATCTTTTTGGTTGCCTGCTGTCAGGCGTCACTTTTTCATGAGTCCAGCGCCTTCGTGCCAGGCTTTACCCACCTGCTCGCCGGAGACATAATACCCATGCTGAAACTGGTCGAAGATCAAAGCGTTTAGGCGGGCGGGGTCCACCTTGCCGTTCTCAGAGAGCACCGACTCTTCGGCGGCGGTGTTGACGATACGGCCGACAATGGCATAGAAGCTGTCTGTGCTGCTCACCTCTGCCAATTCACACTCCATCACCACCGGGAATTCATCAATGACGGGCGCATTGACAAACGCGCTCTTGCTGGCATGATAGCCGGTACGCTCAAATTTATCCGGCATTTTGTTTCCGGTGGCAATGCCGAAGAAATCCGCCACATCCATATGTGCGCGATCCGCGATGCTGACCGTAAATGCCTTGGTTTTCAAAAGATTCTGGGTGGTTTTGTGGTCCTCATCAATGAACAGCGCAATCCGGTCGCTGTTGCAAATCATCCCCCACGCGGCGTTCATGGCGTTCACCTTGCCATTTTCGTCGTAGGCAGCGACAATCAATACCGGCATGGGATATACGGCCTGTACAACACCAAGATTCTTTTTCATCAGGATACCTTCTTTCCAAAGCTCAGATTGCCCACTGGCAGGCTAATGGTATCATTGGCAGGAAAATAAAACAAGTACCAACATGATTGTTAGATACTTACCTAAAGGAAAGCGCTATCAGCAGACGAATCGATGAGACGGTTTTTTCGAAAACGGGTTACAGCACGCTCGGTCGTTGATTTGGGGAAAGCAGGAACCCTCTGTCCTGTCTGAGGGACCATGTGCCGGTGTGCTTGCAGGAAATAAAGCGATCCTGCGCACCTAACATTAAGCAGCATGCTCCGAAAATAAAGGCATATACAAATAGCATTTTTAATTGCTATTGACAGCCCATCTTTATTGATTTATAATTCTTATTGATAATAATTATTATTAATGGGGAATGCGCCATGAAACGCAACACGATCCAGCGTACTTTGGTTTTGGAAGCCGTCAATCATCTGCGGTCACATGCCACCGCTGAAGAGGTATACGATGCCATCGTTCAGCAGCACCCCCACATCAGCAAGGGCACGGTCTACCGCAATCTCAATCAGCTTGCGAAAGACGGGGAGATTCAGAAGCTGGAAATGCCGGATGGACCCGACTGTTTCGATCATCGCCTTCAACGGCATTATCACGCCAAATGTTCCCGGTGCGGACGTGTTTTTGATATCGAAATGGACTACATGGAGGATCTGGCTCATCGGGTGAAAGACGCTTACGGATTTGCCATTGACGGTCACAATCTGGTTTTTACAGGCATCTGCCCCACTTGCCAGCAGAACGGCACGCAGTCGGGTCCCTCCAAATAACGGGCGCATACGGGCGCATCTACCCGTAAATAGAAATGAAATAGGAGGATGACAACATGAGAAGCATTACGACGCTCGAACTTCAATACGCACATCGCTTTTATGGCTTTAAGGGTGAGGCGCAATATCTGCATGGCCACACGGGGGTGTTGACCATTGAAGTCGAGGATACTGTGAATCCCGGCGTAAACATGGTATTCCCCTGCAACGAGATTCAAAAAACTGCCTGGTCTGTCCTGAAAAACTTCGATCATGCTCTCATTCTCAGGGAGGATGATCCCCTCCTGCCTGCAATTCTGAAGGTCTATGAAGAGCAGGGCATCCGCAATGGCGCGCCACAGAACCAGATGAAAGGCCCGGCCTTTAAAACCGAGCTGGCAACCGCCTACCCGGAGTGCCGTTTGGTGGTAACCAAGGAAACCATGACGGTAGAAGGCATGATCAAAATGGTCTATGATCTGCTCAAGGACAAGCTGAACATTGCAAAGATCACCTTCACCAGCGGCGTGAATGCTGCTTCGGCCGAATTTGAAACGCATAACCAAATTGATCGCTGCCCGCTTTGCGGCATTGCGCTGAATGAGAACGGTGTCTGCCCCAAATGCGGCTATAAAAAGGGATAAGCCTTGCGTTAGCAGACGCCCCGGAAAACAGGCACAATAAATTGTCAGGCCCGGGAAAGCCCGGGCCTGATATTTTGTATCATGTCCTACTGCTTGAAAGGCATCACACAACCAGGTCCATGAGAGGAGGCCTCAATCATGCGACAAAAATGCGTTACCCTTCTGATTGCTTCAGCACTGCTGCTAAGCAGTTGTTCGGCCCCGTATGCACGGTCATTGGAAACAGACTCATCCGCAAATACAAGCAAGGAAATCGGGCAGACTTCAAACAGAGCGGATAAGGAGGGCATGTATATGGACACGACTGAGAATGTTATCTATCTGGCGGGCGGCTGCTTTTGGGGCTTGGAGCATCTGATGCAGTCAATTCCGGGCGTGATGGATGCTCAAAGCGGGTATGCCAATGGTACCGGCGAGTCGGACGCCAACTATCAAACGGTTTGTAACGGAGATACCGGCTTTCGGGAAACAGTGCGCGTGGAGTACGACCCGGAGCAGGTCAGCCTGGATGCACTGCTATTGGCTTATTTCTACGTCATTGATCCCACGGTGCAAAACCGGCAGGGCAACGACTGGGGCAGCCAGTATCAGACTGGCGTCTATTATACCAATGAAAGGGCCAAGGAAACGGTCGAGCGCATCGCCGCCATTGAGCGCGGACGCAGCCAAACCTTTTTCGTAGAGATTGGCCCGTTGATAAACTTTTATCCGGCGGAGGAATACCATCAGAACTATCTGGAAAAGAACCCCGGCGGCTACTGTCATATTCCCCGGGAAGAAATCGAGCTGTTTTCCAGGCTACGCATTGATCCGGGCGACTACCAAAAACCTGCCGCAGAGACCATTCGTGACAAGCTGACCGCAGAGCAGTACCGGATCACCCAGGAAAGCGGGACAGAACGGCCTTTTGATAATGAATTCTGGAACCAGTTTGAAAAGGGAATCTATGTGGACGTAGTTACCGGTGAACCTCTATTCTCCTCTACGGACAAGTTCGAAAGCGGCTGCGGCTGGCCGGCGTTTTCCAAGCCCATTGAAGCTCCGGCAGTTGTGGAGCTTCCTGACAACAGCTATGGAATGCAGCGCACGGAGGTACGCAGCCGTGCAGGGAATTCCCATTTGGGGCATGTGTTCAGCGGCGACCCGGAATCCCCCAACGGTGTGCGGTACTGCATCAACAGTGCGGCCCTGCGATTTATTCCCTATGAGAAGATGGAGTCCGAAGGCTACGGATATCTTCTCAATCTCTTTGAGGACTAAGCCGAAAGAAATGGTTTGTGCATCCGCTTGAGCTTATTCCGTGTCACGGCTGAAACGGCACAACATTCCTGACCGCATCTGCCGGCCAGATCCGGCTGTCGTCGTTTTCGATGTCCAGAAGCCGGTAGCGGTCGTTGCCCATGCCCAGCTCTTTCATATAGCTCAACTGACGCAGGCCATGGCGGCTCTCCATGCGCTCTACCAGGTCGGCATGTTGATGCTCCTGCATGGCATATATCAGATCCACCGACGCCTGATCCACAGCCAGCAGGTCCGTGGAGGCCAGGATGCCGACGTTGGGGGTGACGACCGGCTCGGCAGCACAGCCCTCGCAGTCACAGGAGACCGACATGTTGCGCAATACGTTGATATAAACGATGTGCTTGCCGAAATGGTCCGCCACAGCCTTGGCGGATTCGGTCATGCGCTCCATGAACTCCTCGTTGCTGATATCCCACATATCGTCGGAACCGGGCGTAGTGTGGATCATGGCCTTGCCGACGCGGCCATCCGCGCAGCCGATACCGATATTCTTGCAGGAGCCGCCAAAGCCGCCCTTAGTGTGACCTTTGAAGTGCGTCAGCACCAGCAGGGAATCATAGCCGGGCAAATGTCCGCCCATGGCCATCTCGGTAAACCACTTGCCGCCGTTTACAGGCAGCATTACGATGCCGTCCTCGTCCAGAATGTCCACCGGGCAGAATGTCCAGCCGTTGACGGCAATGGTCTCGCGGTGCTGTGGCGTAGTATAGCGGTCGCCCTCATAATACGTATTGGTCTCCACAATCGCCGCGCTGCTGAGGCGTTCATCGACGAGCTTTTTTACCCACGGGCGGGGGATAATGTTGGGACCGTCCTTTTCGCCCGTGTGCAGCTTGATACCCACCTTGCCCGTCAGGTGTGCCCCGACCTTGTCAAAGATGCGAAGCAGCCCCTCCGCGGACAGGTTGGCTGTGAAATAGACCACCGATTCCTGACCTTCACGGTTTTCATAAGGGATATACTTGTCCCCATCCGTTCCCGCAACGGCTTGCTTTTTCATGCTCAAAGCCTCCTTCGCCCGTCAAGTTTATGAAGAAGGGCGTTGCCGCCCGTTCCGCGCGCGCATTGACAGACCTGCTGTCCAATGCTATACTTCATGATAGCACCTGAAGCTGACTTTAGGTCAATATCTTTCAACAAAATTTCTAAAGGAAGGCGTTGGATATGTATACGATCGGACAGGTTGCTGCGATGTTTCAATTGCCGATATCGACGCTTCGGTATTACGATAAAGAGGGACTGTTTCCCTATCTTAAGCGCAAGGCGGGCATTCGCTGGTTTTCAGAGCAGGAACTCGAGGCGCTGCGCGTGATCGAATGCCTGAAAAAAGCAGGCCTTGAGATCAGGGATATCAAGCAGTTTATGCAGTGGTGTACGCAGGGCGCTTCCACATATCCGCAGCGTTATGAACTCTTTGTCAGGCAGCGCGATGCCGTCGAGGCGGAAATCAGGCACATGCAGCGCACATTGGATATGATTCGCTACAAATGCTGGTACTACGAAAACGCCATGGCGGACGGCAACGAGGAACGGGTGAAAACCCTTACGCCCGCGGAGATGCCGCAGGAGATCCGCGAGGCTTATGAGGGCGCTCACCGGCTCTGATTCACCCTAAAGGGACCGTCCCTTTTTACCAATTGGAAAACCTTTCATGAGAAGATGGATTTCCTAAAAACAAAAACCCGGAGATCCCGCAAAGCATTGGCGGCATATGCCAACGCATCGGGCGCCTCTCCCCCACCACTCAAAAGCGCGAAAGCAGAATTTGTTGTGAACAAAGGAAATGCGCCTATGCCTGGAAAATCCGGTATGGGCGTACTTTTGTTATTGCGAATCTGTTTTCCTTCATTCGGACATCGCTTTTATAGAAAACGCGGATCTGTTGCAAAGCTTAACGGTGCCGGTTGCAGAGACGCGCACAGGTTATAGACGCATTTTCGTGGTTTCAGTCACATCGTCGTTTGTTTGTAGGCGCAAAGGGCCATGCCGCTGGTATGAACAAATCAGATCAAGGATAGGGCGCCCCAATAATCAGACTTGACAATGCAAGTAAAGCGAGTAAAATAAGTAATCGATTACTTAATTAATCGGAGATGGAAGAAGCGAGGGATTGGACATGATGCCCTTTGGCCTGAAAATCGCCATTATTAACCGGGCGTTTCGCAAGAAATTAGACGAAAAGGCAGCTGCTCTGGGGCTAACGGCGGTTCAATTGCGGGTGCTTGGATCGATCAGTCGTTTAGAGGCAGCCGGTGAAACGGAAATTCATCAGAATGATCTGGAACGTCTTGAACATGTAACACATCCGGCCATGACAAAGCTATTGCAGAGGCTGGAGGCCAAAGGCTTCGTCAATTGCGTCTCCAGCGCCAAAGACCGCAGATACAAGAAAATTGTCTGCACGGAACGATCGGCCGGCATTCATCACATGATTCTGGCCCAGGATGAAGAGGTCTTTGCAGAGCTGTGCCGTAATCTTACTACGAAACAGCGGCAGGAACTATCGTGCTTGGCCGACCTCATCCTCCAAAATGTCGAATCCGAGTAAATCCGGCTTCTTAAGGCAGTATGTGGAGAATTTCCTCCGCACGCTGCCAGCTTTTTCCCCCAATCAAGTAACTAGTTACTTATCAAAAGGAGGGACCTCCCTATGGAAACTACAATCCCCGAAAAGAAAAGCTCCTTCGCTACAGAGCCAATCGGCAAACTCATTGTACGATTTGCCATCCCCAGTGTGATTGCGTTGCTGGTGAACTCACTGTATAACATTATGGACCAGATCTTCATCGGCTGGGGCGTGGGCTATCTGGGCAATGGAGCTACCAACATCGTCTTTCCCATTACGATCATCGCGCTGGCACTGTCCATGATGATTGGCAACGGTGGTGCGGCGTATTTGAGCCTGAAACTGGGCGAGGGCGAGGCAAAGGCAGCCCAGAAAGGCGTGGGAAACGCAATTACACTGTCCGTAGTTGTAAGCATTATTCTGGCCATTGTATTTATCATTTTTATCGATCCCCTGCTGACGCTGTTTGGCGCCACAGAAATTCTCCGCCCCTATGCGCTGGATTATGGTTACATCATCGGAGCCGGGCTTCCCTTTATGATGATTTCGGCCGCCATCAACTCCATGATCCGCGCGGATGGAAGCCCCAAATATGCGATGTTTTCCATGGTAATCGGCGCGATTCTCAACGTCATTCTCGATCCGGTGCTGATTTTTGTGTTTCATATGGGCATGCAGGGAGCCGCCATTGCAACCGTCATCGGTCAGGTAGCATCTTTTGTGGTGTCTGTCGTTTATTTGCCCCGTTTCAAAACCATACGGCTCAGCGCTTCTGCCTTTCGTCTGAACATACGAACCTGCGGAAGCATTGCGACATTCGGTTTGAGCAGCTTTATTACCCAGTTTGCCATCACAATCGTCATGGCGCTAACCAATAACCTTCTGGCCACTTACGGTGCTTCCTCCGTCTATGGGGCGGAAATTCCTCTTACAGCAACCGGCATTGTCATGAAGGTCAATCAAATCATGATTGCTATTCTGCTGGGCATTGCCACCGGCGCGCAACCTATCATCGGCTTTAACTACGGCGCCAAGAACTTTCAACGCGTTAAGCAGGCTCTTGAGATCTCTTTGATTGCTTCAGAAATTGTATCGGTCCTCGCATTTTTGCTCTTTCAATTTGCGCCCATGACCGTCGTGTCCCTGTTTGGCTCAGAAGAAGGGCTTTATAACGAATTTGCTGTTATGGCATTCCGTGTTTTCCTGCTTCTTTGTCCCCTGACCGGGTTTCAGACCATTGCGGCGGTCTATCTGCAGGCCGTGGGCAAGCCCGTGAAATCCGCCATCCTTTCATTGGCACGTCAAATTATTTTCTTTATTCCAGCAGCGCTCATCCTTCCGACCTTTATGGGCGTGGAGGGGGTCCTGTGGACCGGGCCGGTTGCAGATGGGTTGGCATTTGTTTTATCGTTGGTACTGCTTTTGTATGAAAGGAATCATCTCAAAAAGGAACATGCGCTTCGGTCGTCGCGTGCATGATTATCACTTAAGGAGGAGTTGTGCATGAAAAACAGGATTATTACCATTAGCCGGGAGTTTGGAAGCGGAGGACGCACAATTGGAAAAACCGTCGCAACAGAGTTGGGAATTCCCTGCTACGACAGAGAGCTGCTGCAACAAATTGCTGCAGAAAGCGGATTTGATGAAAACTACATCAAGGATGCCGGGGAATATGCGCCGGGGGGATTTCTGGTTTCCGCATTTTCGCATCACTCCGGCGGACCCAACAACGCGGATTATCTTTGGGAGATCCAATACAGGATCAGCACCGAGCTGGCACAAAAAGGTCCCTGCGTCATCGTAGGCCGCTGTGCGGATTATATCCTGCGCGATAAAGCGGATTTGCTGCGCGTTTTTGTCCATGCCGATATGAAATTCCGGGCAGAACGAATCGTGAAGGAATATGGAGAACGGGAAGCTTCCCCGCAGCAACGCCTGCGCGACAAGGATAAACGCCGCGCGGCCTATCATCGGTTCTATACGGATATGAAGTGGGGGCGTGCGCAAAATTACGATATCACACTTAACAGCGGCACACTTGGGATTGACAAGTGCGTGGAGATTCTCAAGGACCTCTATGAAGGTGCCTAGGAGCCGTTCGCCCTTAATAAAGCCGATGTTCTTCCAGTTGAAGCGGAGAAGCTTTGCCTATCTGGTGTTCTTGCAGCTATGCCACACTTCTTCGCAAATGCCATAAGGAATTGCCGGTACTTCATGTGATTCTCTCCATGAGGCTTGAGCGTCTCAGCGGCACCGAAGGTGTGCTCGGAGCTTACCCACACAGCTGGCAGCCTAGCGGCATTCATTGACATGTTCCAGTCGAGAATGATATAATATTCACAATCAAAAAATTCATAAGGAGGCTTTCCCGATGAAGAAACTGGCTGCGTTCCTGATGGCCTTACTCCTTGTATTGCCTGCGGTCGTCATGGCAGAAATGACAGAGGAGAAATTTCACGCCTGGGCAATCGAGAACGGTTATGTCAAGCAAGAGGTAGAGGCCATCTCCTCGGCCACCACCAACAAGGCAGGCGGCGTCAATTATGGCGCCATCGAGTGGTCGGAGGAACTTCAGCTGGCGGCGATCAAGGAATTTCTCAAGGGCGGCAACTACTTGGGCAGCAGCGACTTCGCGCAGGATGAGACCGGCTACAACTACCGTGAGATGTACCAGATGGCCACCAGTCTCAACAACGTCCCCAACAACACCAATCTTGAGCTGGTGCTGGATGTGAGCAGCATGCACCTTATGGGCGTATCCGAGGCGAGCACGACCAAGACCATTGAATTCCAGCGCAATC
This sequence comes from uncultured Eubacteriales bacterium, assembly GCA_900540045.1. Classification (GTDB taxonomy): domain Bacteria; phylum Bacillota; class Clostridia; order Christensenellales; family Aristaeellaceae; genus Limiplasma; species Limiplasma merdipullorum. The sequence continues at coordinate 12,354 of UQEF01000014.1, forward strand.
CCGCCGTGTCCATCAGCTGGTGCCGTCAGCTGCGCCCTGCTGAGGAGGAGGCCGGCTACAACTACTACTGTTCCTATGGCGTACAATTCGACGGAAATGTGCGGGTCTATACCGCCGCCGATCTGAAAACCACCGAGGGGCAGGATGCGCTCATCAACCTCTATGATAAGTATTATCCCACCTTGGCCTCCAACTGGGCTGCATACAGTGCATCCTTCGCGGAGGGGAGCACCCCGGAAGAAATCCGTGAGGGCAAGCTCGGCTATATTACCAGTTCCATCAGCAGCGGCTCAATGGTCGTGTATGAAGTTATTCCCACCCGCATCATTATTACCGCTCCCTTCCTGATGAATATGGCTCCCCAGATGAGTAACGGCGCGATGTACGCTACCGTGCAGGAAGGGGAAGACCGCTATCATTACGACCTGTTGCTGTCCGACGCGTTCCTGGATCAGCTGGTGGCGTACAAGGCGGATTTCATCGCTACGGATGAGGGGAAGGCCGAAGTCGAGGCCTACTACAGCACCGGAATGTATCCCATGCTGGACGAAATGTGCGCTCAGTACGGCGTGGCCACCAGCCTTGAGATGGCCCTGATGCCCACCAGTGCCGCGGGCCTCAAGACCCAGACCACCTGGACGCCGGCAACGTAATTCCAAAGTACCTGTCTGGATTTCGCCCTCCATGACAAATGGGCCGAAAAAAACACCCTCCTGCTGTAGGATCCAAGAATTCCGATCCACAGCAGGAGGGAACTTTGTTGTAAGATAAACATGCGCGTGTATCATTGGCTGACCCTCCATCATGGCAGCAGGCCCTCGCCTGCAATTTGCCATGAATATGCGTCAAACCAAAGAGGCCGCATCATTTCGAGTGGCCGAACGTGTTTTCCATAAGGCGCCTTCAGACCTGAAAGCTTTCCTTCACGTCAAGCATCGTGCGGAATTCGCAGGTGGCCGGTTCGAGATGGAACATGCCCAGCCGGTTGCCGGTCTGCTCGTTATAGATGGCACGCAGATGCGGAGCAGCTTCAAGTGCCTTTTCGGCAAGCGTGTAGTCCTTTTCAAACACAGCGCGTCCATAAAAGCGGATAAACTCCTTGCCGACCGTCGCGCAGATTTCCACTTTCGGATTTTCCTTCATCTGTTTATAGCAGGCCTTGAACTCACCCACACCAAAATAAATGGTATCGCCTATCAGCAGGTGCATGCCCATGGGACGGCACTTGGGGTGATCTCCCTCTATGGTAGCAAGATAAAATACGCCTGCCTGCGTCAGAAATTCATCGAGTGTCTTCATGTTTGCCATGGTTGAAACCCCCTTCAATTTTCGTACTCCCAGGACGTAACAAAGCAATTGTACTTTATAAAGAAACGATGCCTGTATGCCTCGTCCTTCCAGAGCTCAGGCTTGTTTGTCAGAACCGAAAGGCGTTCCTCCAAAAAGCTCAGCAGACGAACGGAGCAGCCCATATCATGGACTACCGTTCCCTCCTCCAGCACCTCCATATCATAGGTGGTATAAGGAGGAATGCGCACCAGTTCTCCCGTATGCGCCTCAAAGGTCTCCTGAAGTACATGGAACCGCACGCAGCCTTCCGTCACCTGGTAGAGCTCCCAGTCGTCATGCGGCATATCCCAGCGCACGCGCAATCCCTTGCGGGCTTCCACGCGCCACACCTCATACATGTCGCTGGTTTCCCAACGGCCCAGGACCTGACGCAGCACCGCTCCCGGCAGCGTGAACTCGGAAAGTCCGGCATCCGGGGTGCGGACCTCCGGAAGGCTTCGCCGATCGACGGGAGTCGTTACAGGCTCTTCCCGCTTGAAGGTGGAACGCGCCAGCGCAAAGCGCTCGGCACACTCCGGATCTTCCAGTAATTGCGGATAGTTTTCCCGGATCCGGTTGTAGTGAATGCGCCGGCCATAAATGTTCACGCCCTGCAGGAACAGTCGCAGCGTGGTGCGCTCCCCCGGAAAATGGAACGCGTGCGGCACCCCTGTGGGAACATACAGAAAGTCTCCCGCCTGCAAAACCGTGCTCTTCCCGCGGATGACAATTTCCACCGTTCCCTTGGGAAGGAAGAACAGTTCGCAGCCATGCGTGTGCTGATGATACGCTTCCCCCTTGTCCTGATCATAGATGCCGTCGCGGACTTCCATCATATCATTGTGTCCCACAGGCTTCATCAGGCATACGGAGAGCTCGGAATCCGAGCGGGTAGAATCCACCCAGTCCTCTTCCACCTGTGGGCGAACGAGATACTTACTTGCACTGGCCATATTATCCTCCATCCAATCAATACAGCGTGGGCCACAATTTGAAATCCCAGACAATTCCGCCATAATCGCAGCGCTGTTTTACGCTTCCGTCCTGTCCGAGCACAAAAACGCTCAGATGCGCCTGTGGCGTGCAGATTTCGCCCTTGGTAAACAGTGCGTTTTCCTCTACATACAGACGTTCTCCCAGCGTATGGACACGACAAAGCTCATAGCGCCGCTGCGTATCATCATCGTAGAGAGCCTGAACCGCCTGCGGCAGTTGCTCCCGAAGCTCGCTGCGGGCGTTGTAGATCGCCGGGCGAATAATCGGTTTCCCTACGAAGGCGTCAAAATCCGTATAGACGATCATTCGCTCGATCTTGCCCTCCGCATCCAGATCGCAAAGCAGCGCTGTGGGAGTGTCGTAGACGATGTTTTTCTGGCCTACATCTTTTGCCCAAAAGATGTGCAAAAACTGCTTGACACTTTCCAGTAAAACAGATATAATATTTTTGTTGTGAATGATGCAACAACGCGACCATGGAGAGTTGGCTGAGTGGTCGAAGGCGCACGACTGGAAATCGTGTTTACGTTGATAGCGTAACTAGGGTTCAAATCCCTAACTCTCCGCCAAATAAGGACTGAAACTTTGATACAAGGTTTCAGTCCTTTTCTTTATATTCCTGCAAAATCCAAATGCAAAACGACTTTTGCACCCGGAAATTTGCAGGTTTTCAGCTTACCGCAGTCTCAGAAATTTCCGGAGCAATTTCTCCCACAAAAACCGCATAGAGAAAATGCACCCACTGTCTTCGGTGGGTGCATAACAAAACGATTGCCCGGCTTTCGTTTTGCAGTTGGGGGCTATCGTTTTGTGAATAGCCCTTTCGTTTTGTTTTGGGTGCAAACAGTAGAAAATCATGGGATATTGACCGCCAACTATTCCCGGCAAAATTTACGAATCTCATCTATATAGCGCCTATAATGGGTTGCCAGTTCTGGCGGGTATATTTTTGTAAGGGCATCGAGCAGTTCCTTGATTTTTGAATCAGGAATAGCAAGAAAACGCTGACAGATGTCTGCAAGAGCTGCGTCAAAGAATTCTTTGGAGCATATTTTCAAATCATCGACCAGCATTTCATAGAATGCCAATGTGCATGGCCTGTATTCTATCTCCGGAAGCATGAACCGGGTTAATTGTTCGGCTGAAATCAACCGTCCATACGCATTCTTGTTCTCCATAACCATGATCGAAAAATCATCAGTATGACACCCTTCTGCAAAATCACATGTGTACAGGTGCCCGGCGGAATAAAGCAAATCACAAGAATCATTATCTTCAAGCAGGCAGTGGGCCAATAGGCAATAAACATATTCGCTCTGCAAAGAGGCGTTGTGACGAATACGTTCATAATCCGGAAGCGTATCTGACGCGATGAATTCAATGGCAACTTCATATTTGTCACCGTGTTTGGGAAGCATCAGGCGGGCATCCGGAACATTCACACCCATCAGTTTTGACAGATGCAGCCCCATGAACTCATTGCATGCACAGTCCCGGCCAGCGCTTTTGATGACATATCTAGTGCCACCATTGTCCTTTGGCGCTGCTAAATACTTTTCGTTGCTCAAACCATGAGTTTTATATAATTCATATGAGTAATCCTTACGATTGAGAAAGTATTGGTTCATCATGACCTTCCTCGTTTTCCTTCAGTACATGTTTGGCACTATACTTTTTGCTTTTCCGGTGAGCGCCGGTTTCGTCTACGACGATATTGCTACGCCGCTTACGCTCTTCCTGGACTTGATCAAATTGTTCCCGGGTGATGATCTTAGGATGCGAATCGGTGGCTATATAAGTCGTGCATCGCTCACTGGCAACAGGAGTCATGGTATCGATATACCTTTTGAAGATGATCGAATCGCCGACGTATTTTTTGTTGGCGAGCATCACTTCAATAGCCCTCTTGGACCATTTCTCTTTTCCCTTGGGGGTCGGAATTCCTTTCTGCTGAAGAACTGCGATGATGCCTAAAATGCTGTAACCCTTTAGATAAAGAGTGTACACCATTTTCACCACATCAGCTTGCTGCTCATTTATAACCAATTCACCGCATGTATCCCTTGTATAACCATAGCAAGGGCGAGTATATAATCTGGAAGTACCATTTTCCAGGCGGCGTTCCATGCCCCAATTTACATTTTTGCGTCGGTTTTCATTTTCCTCTTCTGCGATGGCGCTGATGATGGAAATGAGCAACGTATGATCCGCATTGCTGCTGTCCAGGCTTTCTTGTTCAAAAATCACATGCACACCATGCTTGTGCAGTTCCCGAATAGCGTGCAGGGTAATATAATGATTGGTGATGGACAGTCGCTCAACCACATTTTTAAAGATAGTCGATTCAATGGTTGGATAGCTGGCGAAGTCTTCCTTGATAGCTCTGACTTGATTCCAAATGCACGCAGAGATGACTTCGAGCATAATGGAGCCTACTATAGGTTGATGGAGCAGCTCAGAGCCCTTGCTGTCGATATCACCCAGCGTATTCGAAGTGCATCCGTTTCGAGAAATAAAGCGCTAGATGTTGCTCTGAGGAAGGTGGAACAGGTTAGCGCCGAGGTGCTTGAGGAGCTTGGCACCCCTGTAATCTCATCCACAACAAAAGGAAAACTTACCATTCAGGTTTCATCTGTAAGGAAGGAACTCGGTGAACTGCATGTTAAACCTAGTGAAGCCAACTTAAGAAATGAAGCTCTTGAAAAATTGGATATATTGACTGGGCGAATTAAAGGTGCAACTCAGTTTAGAGCAATAAACCTCATCCCTGGTTTATCGACAACTGAAAAGGGTATGCTTGCACGGATCTTCAGAAATTTAATGGAACATTATCCGCAAGAAGAAGCTCAGAAATGTATTGACATGATACTATCCACTTATTCCGAAACCTGACAATAAACAGAAAGCCTGCCTCTTCTATCAGAGCGCGGAAAATACAATCTATAAGGCACTTGGCGAGGAATAAGGATAAGGCAATCGCCCACCTCTAGTTTTCAGGTGGGCGATTGCCTTATTTTTGTTTTGGGGTTATTCTGCGTTTTCGATAAAAGCGTTGCGCCAGGGCGTTAGAGCATTCCAGAGAACAGTACTTTTGTTTCATTGATGTGGGCTTTTACCTTCCAGATCTGATAACTCATTATGGGCGCTTATAGAGGAGATTCGTAAATTCTGCCAGGAATAATGAGCGGTCCATATCCCATGATTTTTCTGTCATTTGCACCCAAAACAAAACGAAAGGGCTATTCGCAAAACGATAGCCCCCAACTGCAAAACGAAAGCCGGGCAATCGTTTTGTTATGCACCCAACGAGGACAGTGGGTGCATTTTCTCTGTGCGGTTTTTGAGGTAGAAATTGCTTCGGTCATGGCGGCGACGGTGGCCGGCCGGAAAACTGCAAATTTCCGGGTGCAAAAGCCGTTTCGCAGTCGGATTCTGCAAGACCATAAAGAAAAGGACTGAAACCTTGTATCAAAGTTTCAGTCCTTATTTGCGGAATGACCGCGAAAACAATACAATTCGGGGCTTTCGTTTTTTAGTCGAGCTTTCGTTTGGAATTTGGTGCAGTTGGGTGCAAAGTGGGTGCAAAACTCGAAGAATTTGGTGCACCCACAGCTTTCGTTTTGCTGTTATCAGCGAAAGAACGATGGCCCGGGGCCGAAAGAAGAAATTTTCGGATTACATCCGTACGGAGGTTGCGAGGATTTACAGATTACTCCACAATGTAGGTACCCTGCGCAGGGTGCCTATTTTTCATTTTGGGTGCATTTTCATAGGGCTGACTTTCCTATGCCCATAACGGGTTTCATGGTAGTACGGCTACAATGACAAGAGCGCCGGAAGGTGGCATAATATATGTGCAGAGTAATTGATCTGGTGAAAACCGGAAAGAACATCGAGCGGCTTCTGGCTGAACGCGGACTGACAGCAAAGGACGTTCAGCAGCGCTTGGGCTTTGCAGAGCGGCGCCCGGTATATTTCTGGATTGCAGGCAAGAACCTTCCCTCAATCGATAACCTGTTCATTCTTACAGAAATGCTGCAAGTTCCGATTGATGAGATTCTCATCGCCAAGGATGAATACATACAGCAGAGAGGTGAAAATTCACATGAGTGAAATTGTTCATCAGCCCGGGAAATTGGATTTTCTGATCGTAACAAAAGATGTAAGCGTGACTGAATTCCGCAGAAAGCCATCCGCAGTGTGGGCCTATTTGAAAACGCCCGGGCATGTCATTTTCTTCACTCGCCGCGGCAAGCGAAACTGCGCGATCATGTCCATCGAGACCCATGCTTGCCTGAGCGGTGATTACGAAAAGACCATGCGTGAAATTGAAGAAGCTGCGGCTGCATGGCGCGAGGAGCAGAAGGCTCTGAGGAGGGCCAGAAGGGAGGCCAAGAGTGGTACCGGAAAAGATTGCTCAAATGCTGACGGCGCTAAAGACGCCTGACTTTTTCATCAGGGACAATAGAACCGCAACTGAAAGCATCCATGATATCCTCCGTGATTATCTTGCACGCGCTACCGATACCATGACCGTTGAGGTCGATGCAGAACTGCTTATGGTGAAAATGTATGAACTACTATATTGCTGATCTTCATCTGGGTCATGCCAATGCAATCCGCTTTGACAATCGACCATTTGCTGATGTTGATGAAATGAATGAATCACTTATCCGCAGCTGGAACAGCATGGTTACCAAGCAGGATACGGTCTATGTACTGGGCGATTTCATTTAGGCAAAGGAGTCACAGTGGCCAGCCTTTCTTGAAAGGCTCAACGGCGGAAAAGTTCTGATTCGCGGCAATCATGATCCCAGAGAATTCAGTCAGACCACCAAACGGTATTTTCAGGATATCGCACCTATAAAGGAAATCACCGACAGCGGCAAGCATGTAATTATGTGCCATTACCTCATCCCTTTTCATAGGGCTGATTATGATGAAAACTGCTATATGCTTCATGGGCATGTTCATAATACCCGTGAAAATACTTTCCTTCTTCGATGGCGCGAAGAGATTCGCAATGCCTGCACGGAAAGACATCATGTCCGCGGGCAGTTCATCAACGTCGGCTGTATGATGCCTTGGATGGACTATCAGCCAAGAACATTGGCAGAAATCATCGAACGGGAGGAGGCTGCTTCTCATGCATTGAGGCTCTGGAACAAACAGGGCCGGATTTCTAATCTTCTTCATCCTATCTCTCATCTGCCTGATAGATATATGGCAGCGAGTTTCTTCCCGGCTGATGTGTCCCAAATATGTGCTGAAATATGGCATGAGCATCCTTCCAAGATTGGAGTTGTCAGCCAGTCATCTTTAAAATCACTCCGCCCACGTCTCGACCGCATACATGCCGTCATCCATTACCAGCAATCCCTGGTAAAATTCAAATCTCGCCAGAAAAGCGCCTTCGGGCGAATGAAGCGTGTACACCTCCGTATTTCCCGTCACACACAGGGCGTTGCGCTTGCCTGTCACCACAAGCCCGGACAACCACTCTATCTTTTCCCCAGTTTCCTCTTCGTCAATCTCAATGTCGATGTATCCAGCCTCGCAATCCAAACGGCTTGCGGTGAGCGTCGCGCCCTCAAACACGCCTTCATCAACCCCCAGAAACTCGGCCAGCGGAGTACGGCGGATGTTCAAGGGCTTGATCGGGCAATCAAACTCTGCTTCCAAATCGTAACCCATGACCTCTGTAAAGCAAGCTATGTAAAGCGCATAGGCGTTAGGCTCCAGATTCTCCACCACCCGGTTGCCTGTGATTGCCAACGGGATGATCTCCACAATGCCATCCGAGCCATAGCGCACGGCGCTGTATGTATCCAGGCCGTAGTCGCGTATCCCAAAGGCTTGATCCTCCATCTGTGGCTCGGCCGCAGCGGCAATCAGGCTTTCCAGTTCAAGAACGCGGTTCACATCAAGCCGCCTGACAAGAGTCACGTTCTGGCACTCCGCCAGAAATGCCAGCCGTTCTTCATCGGTATCCGGCAGCGGGTCGTCGCTTTGATATTGCCACACGCACCCCTCCTCATCTAGCAAGACAGCTTCAGAACAAACGCCTGATCTGTCTTGCTGGTAGCAGTGCATGAGCAAAATGCGCGCGTCCTCCGCCTCACAGTTCGCTGGCGCAGCGAATATCAGTATCAGGGCTGCTATCAGTATTAGCGCCGTCCATGTCCGCTTTTTCTTCATGGATGATTCCTCCTGTAAAATGCTGTCATCGGTCGGGATTCCGGCTCTCGCCGGCCTCCTGCTCATTCAGGGGCACAATCATATTTTCTATCGCCACGCACAGCTTCGGATGGTGAATGACAAAGTGAATGGTGGGTTTTCTACACTTGGATATGCTTACCCACTTTCCTTCACTGATGAATATCTGAATATTCCGGAATGCGCCACGACCATTTTCCCGGGCGGTATAGCCGGGGTGCGACTGCGCGAAGGCGCGTGTGAGGCGCAGGTGTTCCCAATAGTCTGCTTCGTCGTAGTGAACCGGCATCCCGGCAAACACCTCAGACATCGCGACCGACACGCTCTCCTGCCCAAACTCTTTCTGCGTCAGGACGGGGAATTCTTCCTCGTAGCTTCCGTTGTCGAGCATTGCCGCCACAAAACCTTTCATCTGCGCGCAGGCCTCCAGCATACGCCGCCCATCGCTGTCAGGAACGCCGTTTTTCTCCAGCAATCGCGATAGACATTCCTCCGAAAGCGTGTGGGTCGGAAGGGTGGTCAGGAGACTTCGGCGCTTCCCCGGCTTAAGCGCCTCCGCAGCAAGGAATGAGCCATAGACGTTTTCCGCCGTCCCGCAGTAGATATCCATCAGTGGCTGCGCCTTTTTCAGAATGGCTTCGGCGCGCCGTCTGTAATATGCCAGATCGCTGCCGGATTTGGAAAACAGGTAGCGGCCATGAGCAAAATTCCCGGAGATGCATTCGCCCTCAACCGCCACCGCGCCGGAACAGAACAGCAGATGCCCGTAAACGGCGTTCTGTCTGCCGGGGAGATACCACGGCATAATCTGTCCCGTCATGTACAGCGGAATCCAGCTTTCCAGCCCCAGCATCATTTCGCCAAAGGGGCGGTTGAGGTCATGCACCATATCCAGGCGCAGTCCCTTTTTGAGGATTGCCGCCAGTCCGAGCATCCATTTTTTGGAGAATTCCATATCCTGCGCCAGTTCCTCAATTGGCATATCGCTGCAGATAAATACCGGCTCACGCGACCGGGAAAGCGCCGTGGCCTTGAGAAAATCCAGCGTGGCCTGACGGAAGTTCTCCAGCCCATAGCATGTCCTGGTCGTAGGAAGCTGGAAGGGAACGGTAGGCACCTTCAATTCGTCAAAGCGGATAGCGCGAATATAGTCGTTCAGGTCAAAATTGTCCAGCTTTTCCAAAAAGGAAATAATCGGGTTTTTCTGGCTGGCCGCACCGCTCAGCAGCCACTTTGCCACCTCGCAGGCGCAAGCGCCGTCTTCGCTGAGCGCACCTTGCTGCACACCCATCAGATGCGCAAGCGCAGCGCGTTCAGACGGCTCTGCGCACCGGCGGGCCGCAAAATTACCCACACCTTGCGCAAACGCGGCGGAATTCGCGGGCGTGCGCTGTCCCGTGCGGATACGGGACAGATAGGAGGGGTCGAAATTCAGCGCCCGCGCCATATCGCTGGAACGCAGGTTAAGCACATTGATGAGCAGATCGAAATTCACTGCGAGCCGGTTTCCCTCTTTTTCGTCATATCTCAGTGATTTTTGCAGGGCCGAAAGCAGCTCCGGCTGTGTAAATCCGTCCATTCCTTTACGCTGCGCAAGGCGAGCCAACCCCTTGGAGAGATTGAGAAGCGGTTCGCCATCCGGCGCGGGCGTACGCTCCCCGCTTCGGTAGCGGCTGATAACCGCCGTGGACAAGCCGCTGGCGTCGGCCAGATCCTTTGCGGTAATGCCTATTTGATGGATATAACCGTTAAGAGCCTCTTCGAATCGCATGACCTCTTTTATCTCCTTTTCTCATGGCCGGACGCCGTTTTTCCTGCCCTGATTATACCATGAAAAGGAGGCCCTTTCAAATCCGTTCCTTTCGATGGCAAAGCCTGCGTTTCCTGCGCAGCGATCCAGCGCTTCATCATTCCGTTCTTTTTTTGATGCCTTCCCTCGTCCTGTCGATGGCATCCTGCGCATTTTTCAAGTCCTCTAACTTTTCAAGTTCCTCCGTGCTTAGTGCTTCCACCGTATACATGCCGTCTGGCCGCGCCAGCAGACTGTCGCTGAACACAAATTCTGCCTCCGCCCCCTCCGGCGTGACCAGCAGGTACGTTGTTTCGCCGCCTTCAGGTTTCAGGGCGCTGCGCTTGCCTGTAACCGCGAGGCTTTGAAGCCATGCCAGCTTTTCCTCCGCCTCCGTGCCCTCGAGCGTCCGTTCCGTGCCGTTTTCCCGCACCGCCACCGTCGCGTCTTCAAAAATATTCTTTTCAACGCCGCAGAAATCCGTCAGAGACATGCGCTCAAACGGCGTGGGCTGATACAGAAATTCATATTCGTCGCTGTCCAGATCATTGCCCAGCACTTCCGTAAACAGGGCCAGATAAACCGCGCGGGCGTTGATATCTGTATTTTCATAGGTCCAGTCTCCCCACTTCGCCAGGCAGATGATTTCCGCCTCTCCACCGTCTCCGTAACGGATGGCGCTGTATGTGTCAAGACCGTAATCCAATATATGTCCCGGACCACGTTTCACTTCTTCAGGCTGTATGGCAGCGATCAGGCTCCGGATTTCCTCCACCCTGCGTTTGTCCAACTGCCCCACGTGCTCCACGTCTTCAGTTTTACCCAGCAGTTCCAGCCGTTCGGCGTCTTCTCTGGGCAGCCCCATTTCGTTTTCGTAGTGCCAAATTCCGCCCTCTTCATCCAGGAACGCCGCATCTGCGTAAACGCCCCATCCCACCTGCTGATAGCAGGCCATCAGGATGATCTGCGGCCGCTCTCCTCCCTCGGCCAGCGCCGGCGCCGCCAGCGGCAGGCACGCTGCCAGCAAAAACAGCATAATCCTTTTCAGCATATTCTGTTTTCCTCCTGTTATGGTATGTCAGCATCATCCAGAAGCCATCCGGGAGCGCGCCCCATAGTCAAGGCGATAGAGGGAAAATGCAAGGATAATCCATTCCTTTATGGGCTTATATTCCTGCGCACGTCTCCACTGCGCTTTTCCGCTCATATATAAGCCGGCAGCCCATTCCCTCATATATGCCAGCCAATGTGCGCGATCATTTATCCGGTTTTCTGCGGCCCTTTCCAAGTCCGGAAAGTCCTTCAACAATATAAACCAGCCCCATCACCGCCGGCGCCACGCCCAGCGTAAACAGCCCGGCGCCCATCACCAGTGACGGTATGTGGGGCGACGGATACCCTATCTCCGAAGCCAGCAGATATCCGCCCCCGCCCAGGCAGGCCGCCCCAAGGATCAGCCAAAGCAGGGCAAAGAGCAGGAAAAATGCCGGATGCATGTTGATATAACAGTTTACCATCCACGCCGTATGAGGGCTGTATCCCCCTTCCGGAGGGCCCCCTGTATTCAGCGCGGCCACGATTTCAGCGGCAGTCCGGGCATACGGTTTCATGAACGCCCCTATCAGCATCCACATAGCCGCGCCGCAGACTGCCATGCCCAGAGCCGCCGGGGCGCGCGTCTCTCCGCGCAGCAGCCACCATATCCCCATCCCTACGCATACAATCGTCAAAAGTGCCAGCAGCCACCGGAAAAGCCGCATCACGACAAAGCATATTCTCGTCTGGCGCAGGGCATATTCCTGATTTTCGCGCCATGTATCTTCCATTCTATCCACTCCCCCTTTCTTATCGCTTCCTGACTGCCCAGGCGCTCCTGGCGTATACGACGCCCGCCGCCCCTAACGGCGCCCCGATGAGCGCAAAAAGGACGCTCAGAGGGACAAACAGCCAGAAAAACTCCCTGAAATCCACATCTATCAGAACAAAAGCGATGCCCAAACCCCCCATTCCGGCGAATGCGACCGCGCAAAAGAGCAGAAAGCCTGCGATAACCGCCAGTTTTCCACAGATCGCGCCCAGCATAGGCTCGCGCAGCTTCTGTGTGTCCGGCGTATACTCCGGCGGAAAACTTCCGCTTTCTCCACGACGCACCGCAGCCACCGCCGCTTCCACTTCCGCATACGCGCTGACATAGCCCCCGTTGTATTTGAGCTTACAGAGTTTGATCGCTTTGGGTATCAGTATAATTCCAAACAGCACAGCAATGAGATTCATCTCAATCAGCCCCACGGCCAACATGATGGCCGCCACCAGCGCGGCGATAATGCCCAGTATCCGATAGCCCCACCGAAACATAGCCGCCGACACCCTGAGGTGATTCAGGATGACCTCCTCGCGCTCCAGCCACGCATTGCGCAGGCTTTCCATCTGCTCCCGTTCCCTGTCGGCCGATAAATCCCAGGCCATATTTGCCCTCCTTCCCTGAAAGCTCGTATGCGCCCTCAGCCTGCGTAGCGTATTCCCTCAAACAACGCCTGCTCGCCAACGCCGCCGATAATATAGCCCCAGCCCGCGGTTTCATCGGGCGCTATGGTCAAATAACCCCTGCGGCCGTCCTGCACGGTGAACCATGCCCGGGAAACGCCGTCTGTGGCGGTGATCAGTATCTTTATTTCCGCCGCCAGTTCCCCCCGGGATTCCTTCCCGGTCAAATCCACATAGGTAACCGGCACTGCCGTTTTCGCCGTCAAAGCCTGCTGCGCCCAAGTTTCCTCGCTTTGCAGGTCGTATTCAAAGTGCCACAGCCCGTCTCCGGCCGTGACCAGCTTCCCATCCTCTACCGTCAAGCGGCGAACGCCCAGGCGGGTTCCCAGCGCGTCCACATATCCGGCCATGGTCATTCCTTCCGCGTCCATGCCCGTAATCCGGCCCTGCGCGTATTCCGCGCCTTCAAACGGCAGCGGCTTGAACGCTCCCGCCTCATACGTCAGGCACCATGTTACGTCGTCATCAGACATGGGATCGCCGCTCACGCAGATCTCCTTGACGCCGTTCCTGTCCAGGTCGGCAATCCACACCTGCGCCTGCGAGCAGTCCACACTCCATTCCGCCTGCGTCCCATCTTCTTCAGCCACAGTCATCTTCACGCCCGCGCCGTCCTCTGTCTGCGTCCACTGGATCGCTTCCGTGCCGCGGTTCCTATCAAGGTTCATATCCAATATCTCGTCCGCCGGCAGCTCCAGCGCGGAGAATCCGTTCTCCGTCGGGCTTTCTGCCGCCGCCATAGCACCAACCAGCATGCATACCGCGCAGCACAGCGCCAGCCATCCTTTCATGATCTTTATGCCTCCGATTTTCTCCATCTTTTACAGGCAGGAGGGCAGCGATTGCCGCCCTCCCCGCTTCTTATTCCGCCGTCTGCCGAACCGGCATCGCCTCCAGGCAGCCCGACAGCGCCGTTGTGAACCGTTCGATCAGTGCGCTCAACTGTTCCTCCGAAAGGGATTCCAGCGCCACATCCGTGCCGCCGAGCTGCAGAGGCTCGGCCTCATGCAGTTCAAAGCTCAGCCCCGTCAGCTCAGGCATATCCTCCGTTCCAATCATAAGCCTGCCCCTGCCCTGCAGTCCGTCCGGGCCGGGCTCCACGCCCGCTTCCAGCGTAAAGGCGTAGGTATCCGCGCTCTGCGCCGCGTCCGGACACAGCGTGCCTTCCAGTGTAAACGCCTCTCCGCCGTCGGGGGTCATAAACGCATTCATCTCATGTTCGTATTCCATTACGATTTCCGGATTGCCGACGCCTATGTAGACCTCGCCTCCATAGCCCGGCAGGCCTTCCTCCGTGGTGGTGGGTCTCTTGAGCGCACTTATCCGCAGCAGCCCCGTGTCCGTCTCGCCCTCGCTGACGGTCAGCTCTACAGTCCAGCCCGTCAGCGCAGTGTCCGGCATGCTTAAGATGCCCACAATCAGCCGCATGCCGTCGCCCAGGCTTCCGTCCGCAAGCGTCTGCGAATAGCCAAGGTCGAAGAAATACGGGGTGTTTTCCTCTGCATAGGGCTCAAAGCTCAGATACCATTCATCGGTCGCGCCGTCCTCCTGCGTATTGGTAACAATGACGTACCACGGCTCGGCAGCCGCATCATAATTCGTCCCGGCGCCCAGCACGAAATGGCCTTCGGACTGCGCAAGCGGCCCGGCTGCGCCGCGCATCAATTCCACAATTGCGGCAGATCCCAGCCCCTGCGAGGCGAGCATCACGTCCAGCACCGGAGCCAGTTGCCCGTCGCCTTCCAGTTGGTCGGCCAGCCGTGTGAGCAGTTCTGCCGCCTGCGCATGCGTACAGGTAATGTAGATTTCGTAGGCAACGGCGGGAAAGCCGTATTCCTCGGGCACATCGTAGAATTCCTTCACGGCCAGTTCCTGCATAAATTCGTCAACGATCGCGACATACGGCTCCATCAGCGGTTCCAATGCGCTGATTGCGGCTGCGGTCTGCGCCGTCTGCATTTCCAGCGTGCCGAGCAATCCGGCCGTCATTTCCTCCAGATTCATTCCCAGCAGAGTCTCCCAGTTCATCGTATAGCGTTCATCCGGCAGAAGATCGCTCGCTATAGCCAAACCCTGCGCGTCCGCATCCAGCACGATGTCAAAGCCCACGTTTTCCTGGCTTTCACGCAGGCCCAGTTCCAGACGCGCACCCTGCTGCTGAAGGCCCGCGCCCAGCCGCAGGACGAGATCCGGCATCTCCGCTTCAAGGGGGATACCCTCGCCGCGTACCTCCGCCACAATCATTGTACCGTGTTCCTGCCCAAACGCCTGAGCCAGCAGCCCGGACGCAATATCGCCCGGCTCGTAAACATGGGAGACCAACTGCCCGCCACCATTATCCCCTGTGGATTCCACGGCTTCCTGCTCTGCCAGAGCGCCGGGAAAGCAAAACACCGTTGCCAGCAGCAAGGCCAGCAGCATCGTCCATTTTCTCATCATATACCTCCTGCATTATCTTCGCCATTACTGATTGTTAAAAAACATCCCAGCGCAGCAGTATGCACTGCGCTCCCCCCGTCGGCCAACCCCAGAACCGCCACCGCGTCTCGCCGTTATGGCGGTTCGTCACCCGCGTCATCGCTGCGTTGATGCCGTCTATAGGCAGTTCCTCACCATAGCCAAGGAGCAGTACCCATATATCCCGCTCGCCGTCATATACGCGCTTATTGTAGCAGTACTGCGCCATCGCGTCCAGGTCGTCGAATGTCGCGCCAAATCCGGGAATTCCCGCGTGAAAGAAGTAACTGCCGCCCGAACCGTCCGCGATATCCGCGGTTTCCCAGACGGGATCCCAGGAAAGAGCACCCGCGCAACGGTCGCGGCCTGCGTTAAACAGCGTGTAAACGCCGATTTCCGGCGCGACCAGGTCGCCTGCAACATCCGCTGTGGAGACGTCCACAACATACCATTGCCCGCCTAGTTCCACCGTGTTCCACGCATGCAGAACCCCGGCGTTGTATCCATTTTGGAATCCTACCTCAAATCCCGCCATGCCCGCCAGCAGGTAGAAAGCGTCGGAATAGCCCTGGCAGTTGGCCCAGCCATGGGTCAGCGCGAAGGCGGCGCTGACGCCGAGGGCGTCCTCGCTCGGCTCCTTTTCAAGCATCTCATTGAATGCCAGCCGGGCGCACAATTCGTCAAAGATCGCCCGCTCCAGTTCAAGCGAGGAGGAGTACCGCGCCTGTAAGCGCTCTACAATGGCTTCCGCCTCATCGAGTGCCGACCGCTCCTGCTGCGAAAGCGCGCTTTCGTCGCCGGTTCTCCATGCGTCCAGCATCCTTACGCCCGCCCGGTATACCGGCGTGATTACAACCTTCACGCTGTTCCTGTCATAGTCGATGGAGGCGTACAGGCGGCTCATCAGCGGCGCCATCTGCAAAAACTCCTGACGCAGATCATCTTCCGGCATGGTCAGCGCCTCTTGAACCGACAGCGTAAAGCGAATCTCCCCCGCCCTCTCCTGCGTGCAGTCGCGCAGGTAATCTGCCGCTTCCATCCATGTGTCAAAAGACGGCGCGCCCTCGCCCATGGCCGGCATGGCCGCAGCCAGCAGGCAGACCGTAAGTATCCAGAAAACAAGCCTGCGCCTGAACATCGGAATCCCTCCTTGTGCCGCGCGCCTTCCGCCGGATCGGAGAGAGGCGCGCGTTCAATCTTTACGTCATTGATTCACGGTAAAGCTGCCCAAAATCATGGCCGCATCTGCGTCCGAAACGTTCGTCAGCGTAATCGTATAGAACACGTTGTTGACGATGTAATAGTACTGCATCGTGGGATAAACCGCGTCATAGGTGCCCGTATAATACGTTCTTCCGGAAAACTCCACCGGGCCCGCCATATCGTAATTGGTTATGCCCATGCTGGCATAGGCGGCGGCGTAGTCCGCCTCCAGCGTCGGGAGCGTATCCATGGTAATGCCCTGCGCGCTCTCCTGCGCCACGTTCATGTTGGCATTAAGATCCGCCGAGTAATACAGCAGAATGCCCATCGACTGGGCATACTGCAGCTGCTGGCTGAGCCCGGCAGCGTCCACAGCCGCCTGACCGTTGGTCTGTATCAGCTGCTGAAGCGTGGCTTCGTTCAATTCCATCCAGCCCTGCGGAACCTGCAGGGTAAAGCCGTTTCCAGTTACGGTCTGCCCGCCCACAGCGGGGGGCATGGTCGAGGGCAGAGCCGCGCCGCCCTGACGCGCCATAAACAGCGTTATACCGTCTACATCGACGCTGATCGTGCCGTCCGCCTGCATGACAAACGTCCAGGTGTATCCATCCTGCTCCGTCACGGTGGCGGCGGAGCCGTTCTGCACCCAGGTGCAGGCGAGCGATTCCTCGCCGTCCCAGATTGTGCCGCTTCCGCCGGCGTTGAAGGTCGCGGTCATCTGCACACCCATGGCCGCTGGGTCAATGGTCTGGCCGTTTGCGGAAGCCTGCGTCAGCACCCACTGGCCCTCAAAACTGCCCGTGGCGGGAGCCGTGCCGCCCGTGGAGGGCAGCAGGCCGTCCGGCAGCAGCCCTCCGCCGGGCGCGTTCGTCGCCTGCGGCGCGGCTGCGGTCTGCGTAAAGTACATGGCCACGCCGTCCACCATGGCCAGCAGCGTGCCGTCCGACTGGAGCGTGAACGTCGAAACCTCTCCGGTGAGCTGGCTGGTGATCGTGACCGTGTTGCCGGCCTGCGTCCACGTCCCGTTCTCTTCCATAGGAGCACCGTTGATGGTTTGTCTGGCAAAAGCCGTACCGTCGGGGTTAAGGACAATCGTCATGCTGAGGCCATAGGCTTCCGGCGACATGACCACGCCGCTTGCGACTGTCTTCGTCATCGTCCATTCACCCGCCAAGCTCGCCGTCTGGGCGAATGCCGGCGCGGCGAGCAATAGCGCCGCCAACAGTACCGCCAATAATTTCTTCATGATATCCTCTCCTTTTTTCTCAATCTGATTTCAGAGCGCGCCCGCGCCCGAAATGCTTTTGTCATTCTCCCGCTCAGGCAAGCCCACGGATGCCGAGCGTCTGCGCAAGGTCGCAGTCGATCACATATACGCCGTCTCCGGAGAGATACTCCCGCCATTCGTCCGCCGTCAGGAAGCGGGCAAAGGTCATCGTTTCCTCCTCGGTCGCGTTATAGGGCAGCATGGTCGTCTCCAGCAGGTAGTACGTGCCGCTGTTTTCCCAGGTTTCCAGCGCCACCTGCGCGTGTCCCGGGGTGATGATGATCATGGCGTGCATCTGCGCCGACTGCAGGGCGGACGCCATCAGAAGCGCGGTTTCAATGCAGATGCCCGACCGGCTCTGGATCACCGCATCGGGGGTCAGCACGCGCTGCGAGCCGCCAAAGGAATACGGTCCCATGTTATAGCGCACGCCAATATCGCTGATCGCACCTTGTATGGCCATGGCCTGCAGTACGGTGGTAGATGGCTCGTCGGTACCGTCCGGATAGGCGAGCTGATAGCCGGGCAGGGAACTGTAACCCGCGCCAGCGTTGGTTTCCAGCCAGTAGATGGCCTCGCGCCGCAGCGCCAAAACCTCCTCCGCGTCGGGCCGGAGCCACGCCAGCAGGTTGTACGGTTCGATCACGCCGAACTCGCTGTTCAGCATCGTAAAATCGTATATGCTGTGCAACGTGATCGTTTTGCTCTCCGCGACCAGCAGTTCGCCGGTATCCATTTGGGTCACGCGCAGCGTGATCTGCGTCTCGCGTCCGCTTCCCAGGCTGGTCAGGCCGCTCATGGCCGGGGGCTTGATCATCAGATAGGTGATCTCCGGCCCCACGTTCACCGTCCGCTGGTATTTTTGCGAAAAGCCCTCGATCTCCACCTCGACCAGCAGCCGGGTTTTCCCCGCATCCGTGCTCAGCGCCAGGTTCACCGCCGAATCCATGGAGGGATACAGGTTAGGATAGATTTCTTCGGCCATCGAGTAATCCACCCATATCTGCTGCTCGCCGGTATCATCCTCCAGCGTCAGCATGTTGGCCAGGTTGACAAACTGCTGCTCTATGACGGCGTACATCAGTATTTCATAGCGCAGCATCAGGTAAGGCTGGCGCATAAGAAGCTGCGTTGCGGAAAAATCCATCAGCGCGTCGTCCAGCAGCGCCGCCTTGTAATCAGCATACAGCTTTTCCTGGAAGGCGTCGATCTGACGGATATACAAGGGCCATGTCTGCGTCATGGCCGGCGGGCATGCCAGAGCCTGATAATTCTCCTTGACATCGCCCATGGCGATATACATGGCGTTGAGGGAATCGGCTTCCGAGGCGTACATTCCCTGCGCGGCCTTTTGCTGATACGCCCCGAGCGGGTCGCTGGAATCGTAGTACCCGATATAAAAGGCCAGCAGGCTTTCCGCGATGCGGCAGGCCTCCAGCGCGTTCTCATACTGAAAGGCGCCTTCTCCGCCAGAAACCATTCCCTTCATGCCCTCCAGTGCGCTCCGGCAGGCGGAAACCTTTTCCAGCTTCTCCCTGCACAGCGCCGCGTACGCCTGCATTTCGGCGGCGTAAGCCGTATCGGCATTGTTCACGGACGCCTGATAACTCCGGGCAAACGCTGCCGTGGCCTGCGCGATCTCCATGCAGTCCTGATAAAGCGCCGCCATCCATTCGGAAAGTGCTCCGCCCTCCGGTACTTTTTCCTGAGCGCCCTCCGCAACGGGCGAAAACGTTTGCGAGGCCAGCACCAGCCCGGACAGCACCGCGTCGGCCTCCGCCGGGATATATGCCGCGCCGTAAAGTATGCTGTAGCCCTCCCGCTGTTCCCACAGATAAGCGCCCTCTATGATCTGGCCGCTTTGCGCGTCGGTATAGGCATACATCATGGCGTCCATGGGGATGCCCCGCATATCCATAGGCTGGCTCTGCGTGCCGGGATCGTACACCATGCTCCCGCCCATGGCGGCGCGCAGCGCTTCGCCCGTCTGGGCAAAGAAGTCCTCTTTGTTCACATCGCCCTCCTCCGCCCATGTCAGGCGGAAATTAGAGGCGGTTTCCCCGGGATAGACCCATATATAGCCATCCCTTTCCGTAACGCTGTAGCCAGCGTCCACCTGAAAAGAGAGCCTCAGCGCTTCGCTTGTATAGGTGGTATACGCCTGTTCCGCCGCCGCCGGAAATGCGGACAGCAGCATAACCGCCGCAAAAAGAGCAGCCATTCTCCTGCAGTGCTTGCGTTTCATCCACGCACGCTCCTCTCTAAAACATAAGCTTACTTATATTATATTTTATTATATTTCAGCGATGCATGGCAGTAAATATTGTTGACGTATTTGTCAATGACAAGTACAAGCAGCGTACTTTGAGCCCGCAAACAAATATGTATGATACAAAAAATACATGTCGCGCAGGGATGCTGAAAAACGGAAAAGAAAAAGGTGTTGTTTGTCACGCTCTGCATAATGGTTGCGGAGATAGTTTTGCCGGTACACGGCACACTCTCCGTAAGCGTCAAATAAACCGCCGTGAGATGTAGCAAGGCATTTCGAGGTAAGGTAGGAAATCTTAGGAAATCTCAGGAGCACCGAAAAAGGCTTCTCAGCGTTTGTCACGAGGCAATTCCTTTCTGGCATGACCATCTATGCCGCCATATACAAGAAATGAGGCCGGATTGCTCCGGCCCCAATGTGCGTTTCTACATTATATATGTTCGTCAGACGACCTGCGAATACTTCCCGGACACCCACCCCACCTGAGCATTGACCACGATGGCGTGCCAGCCGTTCTCCGCAGTGGCGATCCATTCGAAGGTCGCACCATCCTTCACGGAGGTGATGCGGCTGTACTTGGTGTCATTGCCCACGCGGATGTTGACAGAGCCGCTGGCGCAGACGATGCGCACCTGCTTCGTGGCAGGAGTCTGCACCTCCGGTTTCTCAGTTTCGGGCTGTTCTTTGCCGTCATCATCGTCAGCCACAGCGTCCATCAGCGCCGTATGGGTCTCGCTGCCGTAGATGCCGTCCTGCTTGATTCCAACCTTCTTCTGGAACTTCTTGAGGGCCTTTTCAGTTTCAGAACCGAACTCGCCGTCCGTCCCATACTTGGGCAGGCTGTATTCCAGCTGCAGGAGGAATTCCTGCATAGCCTTTACATCCGTACCCTTGCTGCCATTCTTCAGAGTACGGGTGCCCAGAGTGTACACGGTTTCTGCGGTATCTGGCTTGACATAAGAGCCGCCTGTGAATACAGCATCGCCATAATCCACGAAGGGCAGTTGAAACCAGTGTGTCCACTTGCGGGAGGACACCTTGGTCTTCACACAGCCATACGAAAAACCGCGCTCCTCGACAGCGCAGCCGTCACCGACATACACACCGACATGACCGTCGGAGCGAAGTGCAACGCCTGGAATCTCCGGCAGCGTATCAATCGTTCCCCAGGCACAGCCCTTGCTCTTTGCATAGGTGAACATGCCGTTGGCGGACTTATCAGGACAGCCGTTGCCGCCATACTTGCTGGAGAAGGTCTTGTCGGTGCCGATGGCTTCCCTGACGCCCACGCCGCCGCTGGTCCAGTTGTAGCCCTTGATGAGGCCAACGCAGTCAGCGCAGACCTTCTTATTCGCAATGTCCTGCTTATAGCGGGCAGTGCGGGAGTCCTTGTAATGGGACGGATACTGCTTGGCCTTTCGGCTTCGCAGGGATTCGGAACACTTGTAGACAACCGTGCCGTACCAATAGGGCTGGCCCAGCATGGATAGACAGAATGCAACGAAGTGTTCACTGGTGTACGGAGTATTGATTCTTTCGCTCATGATTTCCTCCAATCAAAAGAGCGGCGGTTATGCGCCGCCGCCCTGGTCGGTCGTGGTATCGTCAATTCGATTGTGAAGCTGAGCAAGAATGCTCTTCATCTTTTCCGGGATAGGCAGTCCAAGGTGAGCCGCATTCTCCAGCAGGGATACACCCTCATTGGACAGGTAGAAGCACACCACGGCGCCGCGCAGAGCATTGCCGGTTCCTACCACATGAAGATCAACGATGTGGGCAACACCCACCAGCATGATAATGAGCACCTTCTTGCAGATACCCTTAAAGCCCACGCTGGAGGACAGCTTCTTGTCTGCCACAGCGCACATGAGGCCGGTCACATAGTCAACGGCCATAAAGATCAGAAGTGCAGTCAGCAAACCGTCCATACCTCCCAGAAAGTAGCCGAGCCAGCCACCGACAGCCGCGATAGCCATCTGAAGCTTGGCCCAAATGATGTCGATAGAGAAATCCCTCATAGTCAAATCCTCCTTAGAGTTGATATAGCAAAGACCGCTATGACAGCGGCCTTATACTTCTTCGATCTGGTTTTCATCGGTTGATTCTTCGGCTGAACCGGAGACCTTCTCCTGCCACAGAGCGGGGACAGCGGGCGGTTCCCAGCCGGTCTGTGCAGTGTGAGCCTGCTGACAGGTGTACCTCGTGCCGTTCTCATCCGGATAAGCGACCTCATCGCCAACGATGTAGTCAATGCCCGCAGCCCAGATGCGCACGGCATCTTCGGAGAGAATCTCCACCTTGCGCCAGAGAGCAGGTACAAGATCAGGCGTCCAGGTACCCTGCGTGGTGTGGTCCTGCAGGCAGCGCCAGAGGAACGCGCCGAAGGTATACACATCTCCAACCTTGACATCCAGCCCCGGTTGCCAGAGGCGGCCCTCCAGCGCAGGCTGAATACGGAGCAGTTCGCTGTCCGTCACGCGCCCGTCTGCCACAGCCAGCCGCAGAAGCAGACCGATGGCATTGGGCAGCGCCTCTTCCGCGCTCACGGAAACGAAGCGATCCAGCGGAAGGGACTGAGCGATCAGGTTGTGTGTCAGTTCCATGCCTTCGGTGATCACAACCGAGTCATCAAAGACATAGACCTGATCGGCAGTCACGCCCGTCAGCTGGAAGCTCTCGCCGCTCAGATCGTAGTGGGTGGTATCCTTGCGCTTGGCAATAACAAAGGACGAGCAGATCACCATACGGATCTGCCCGCCCAGCGGGATAGCAATATTCACTTGAAATCCTCCTTCTTAGCCGACAGCCGTGCTGCCGCTGAATACGCATTCGATATAGGGTTCGTAATTGGTGTCCGTTCCGCTCATGCGCATGTACGCATTGGAGTAGGTGGACGAACCGAAGTTGTACGGGGTTTCATACAGGCACAGACCGCCGTAGTAGCCGTCTGCCAATCCCTGCACAGCATCCACAGGGATCGAGAACGTAACCTGCTTGTCTCGACCGATGGTGCCGATAGCACCATAGTTCCTGGCAATGCTGGGTGTGCCGCTTGCAGAGGTATTCGTGATCGCACACAGGTAGACGCTCTTCGCTGAGCTGGAACCGGAGCCGGTTTTGCGGTGAAGCGTAAGCGTCGCGCTCTTGACTGTACACCCCGACAGCAGGTTCTGTGCATTACTGAACCACATGCAGCCTCTGTTCCAGTTAAGGGACGAGTTGTAGCCGCTGTCGTAGTACACGCCCTGAATGACATCCAGCGTATCGGTTCGCCAGCTGCCGCGCCACGACTTTGTGGTTGTTGCGTACAGAATGCCGGTTTCATCCGGTGTGACAGTAGGAATGGCTGTGCCGTAATCGGTTGTGACGCTGTTTGCATACAGAAGCCCGTTTTCACCCGTGCCTCTGCTGCCCGCAGGAACCGTACCGCTGGCAATAATAAGACTGGCGTAGGAAACCATCGCCCAGCTGCAGGAGCCGCAGCAGTCCTTCACATTGCCTTGTGCCAGATAGCATTCCAGCCCCTGCAGAGCATTGTACAGACCGCAATTGTACAGGAAAACATGAGAGGAGCGGGCATATACGGAGTCATACGTGATACCGTTGGCGTCGAGCGTACAACCGCTGAACTCCACGAAGTGGCACTTTGTAACCTCGCACAGATACGGCTGGCGGTTGCTTCCATTCAGCGTTCTGCTTTCACGAAGGTACAGATTCTGGAAACAGATGTGGGCAAAGCAGCCGTGAACCTTGATGTAGCTGTTGAGGATACTGTTTTCACCGTAGCCATAGATCGTCAGCTTGCCCGGGCCGGAAATGCCCCGGATGACAACACCGGAGGGTTCATAGGTTTCCCGGCCCCACGGCAGATAGATGGTCACGTCATTGGGCAGGAATCTGTTGTTCAGCGTCTGAACAGCCTCGCCCAGCGAACGGAAGTCCGTTTCTGTCGGCGTCTCAATGGATGGTTTTACCCACAGCCGGGAAGAACCGGCATAGGACTGTGCTACGGAGTCAGAGATAACCTCATCCGCATAAAGCTGTTTGAAACCGACGTTGCCGTTGGCGCTCATTTCCATGAGTACGTTTTCATTGTCGCCGGGATCGAGCAGCTGAAGCAGAAAGTTCTCCGTTGTAATTGCCACGTTGTTGGGGCCAATGGTGATGCCGCTGGCCTTGACCTCCTGCGCACCTGCCGCCACCCATGTGCTTCCCGTATATCGTTTGAGCAGGTTCGGGCTTACCGAGGTGTCCAGCCAGAGCATGTTGGTGTACAGAGTTGTGGGCGCAGTCGAACCACGGTAGACCTTCTCGGAATTGTAAGTGGACGTGGAAACCTTGAGTGCAATGCTGCTGGCATTCTGGGTGATACGGCTTTCAGCGTTGCTCATACGGCTGGAAAGACCATAAATGTCCTCGGGCGCAGCACTCCAGTCTGTCCATGTTTCTGATGTTTCGACTTTGAAATTGCGGAACTCGACTGTACCGGTGCAACCCTTCTGCGAGGCAGTACCGATATACGCATAAGCAACGCTGATCGGATTATAGCCGGAGAAGTTATATACGCCGTAGGTCATATGCACCCAGTCGCTGTCGGTGGCAGCAAAGTTTGCATCGCTTGTGCGCAGATAAAAGCCGCGTCCGGTGGTGGAAACAGTCGTGCCATCCGCCCCGTAGAGGTTGTAGTAAATCCAGAAACCGGAATACACACCTGCAGTCGAGGCGGCGGAGGCGTCAATGTTGGTACGCTTGATGTCAAAGGAAAAGAGCATTCTGCTCAGCCCATTGCTGTGTGAGAAGAAGTCATCCGACAGATCCAGCCGCTGACCTGTTGCAGTAGTGGTTCCGCCCGATGCCAGTCGATAGTACCCGTCCACGAACTTGTGCTCCACAGCACTGTTTAGGCAGTAGTTGCGTCCATCGGCTTTCTCAAAAGCATACTGTGCGGATTGCAGCACCTTGGAAGTAATCGCTTCCGGTGTGATCTGCTGTTCAGCCGAATCAACACGGCTGGAAAGTGCAGTAACAGTTGTCTGGTCAGCCTTGAGCGCAATCGCAGTGTTGGTCTGCTCGATGGCAGTCCGCATCTCTGTGCGTACTTCTCCGACCTCTGAATATGCCTCGTATGCCACCTGCGAAAGAGGCTGGAAAGCGCCGTTCACAAAGCGGTACAGCGAGGTTCATGGCATACGCAGAGGTCATGATGCCCAGCAGCATGTATGTGAGGCCATTTTCTTCTGTCGGTGGCGTGCAGGTCAGGTAATTCTCTGCTGGGAGGAAAGTGGAGCCAACCAGCGTTCCAACCAGATATAGAGAAGCACCCGTCGTACCCGTGAAATCCGACACATGATTTCTGACAGAAATACTGGAATAGGCCAGATATGCATTGGAGGTGGAATAACCGGCTGTAAGCGTGCTTGCTAGCCACAGAATAGGCTTGGAAATGTCGAACGCTTTACCAGCAGCAAGCTGATAGTAACCCTCGCTGTCGCTGACGATGAGCCTGAAGTACGCACAGGTTTCCTTAGCTTTGACTGTTCCGTGCCGGATGCGGTCATAGGTGTCCGTGTTGTAATTCGCGTCAGCCCACCAGCCCTTGGCGATTGTGCTGGAGTAGTATTTCGCATTCTCGCGATAAGTAAGACGGATGACGTTGCCCGCACTGTACTGAGTCCCCAGCCGTGTGCCTGCGGAAAAGTAGCACGGAATAGCACCGGTTGTCGATCCATCAGCAAGCGTCAGATTCAGAGTAACATTCGCACCACTGCTCTGCGGCAGCCAGAAAGCAATCTGCACACCGTCCTTCAGTTCAGACATTGCAGAAACGCCTGTCCATGAAGCGGTGGAAGCAGTCTGAGTGCCCACGATCATTTCGACGCCGCTGCCCGACAAAGATATAGAAGCCAGATCTTCCTGATACTGCTGGGAGCCGGTGACCGTAGAAACAATGGCGTCCGGCGTGATCTTCAGTTCTGCTGCATCCATGCGCTCACCGAGGGCATCCACCTCTGACTGATCAGCCTTCTCGGCCACCATCAGCTTGAGGTAGGTGTTGCTTGTGATGTCCATCGCATTGATGGCATTGAGCGTTGCCTCTCGTGCAAACAGCGTGTCAACATCGATGTTTGCAGCGATCAGGCTTCTGATCGTAGCGTTGTCACCGAAGATCTCCTGCACATTCAGTGTCTTGGCTGTGATAGAGCCTTCGATCAGCTTTTCTGTACCATGAATGGAAAGATCGGCAACATCATCATTTGCCACCTGCTTGAGGGTTGTGACCACTTCACCATTCTCATCAACACTCACGGAATAAAAATGCCCGTCCGAGCCTTTTACAACAAGCTCGCCAACGGTCAGGGATACCATATTCGCTTCGGTCACAGCCAGCTTGGCGATATATAGTTCGCCGGCAGTACCCTGCGTGATGATTGCCGTATCGGTGGCCAGATCCTTGATGTGCGACCAGTCGATGTCCGCTGTACCGATATCTGCCTTGACCATGCTGGCAACCGCAGCGGACAGCGTGGTGATCGCCGCCCAGTCGATATTGGCTTCATCGATATTTGCGCTTGTAATCTGTGCCTTGGAGATGGTGGCAATGTCAGCTGCCAGCGATTCGATCTGCGCCCACTCAATGTTCGCATTGATAATGTTCGCAGTAGTCAGCTGGGCAGTGGAGATCATTGCAATGGAAGCGTAAAGCTCATCCGTCGTGATCTGCCCGGCAGCCAACTCCTGAATCTTTGCAGAAACCGCCGTGATCGCATTGGCGTTCAGCGTTTCGATCAGCGCCTGCGCAATGTGCGCCTGCGTGATGGCTGCTGTCTGGATGTGTGCGCTCTGGATCGCTGCAGCCTTCACCTGAAGACTGCCGACAGAGCCGTTTTGCAGATGCCCGGAACCGATGGAGTTGAGCATCAGCTTCGTACCGCTGATCGACCCGGACGCCAGTTGCCGGGCAGAGATGGTCGTACCCTCCAGCGTTTCTGTCGCCGTTCCCAGCGTGACGCTGGTGTACTTGCGGGTCAGGCAGTCGTAGGTGTACTGCGTCATGCGCATGGTCACTTCGAAGCCCAGACGCCTCGCAACCACACGAACGGCGTCACCGAGGAAGATATCGGTGAGCGCCGCAAACTGCCTGTACTCCTCGGTATCCTTGCAGTTCACGAAGTCCACCTTCAGCGTGACCGTAGGCATATCACACCCGGCGTCGTATTCAGCCTGTGCTGCCTTGCGCATATCCTGATAACAGGAAGTCAGGCTCTTGTAGTTATCGCCTTCAGCCACTTCCTTGGCTTCGGATACCGGAAGGTGAATCCACTTCGGATGCGGGAAAGCGCCGATGTTCGGACTGTCGATGTACAGTTCCGGCAGATACAGCACATTGCCGTCTGCGTCCTCGCCCGTGGGCATGATGCGCGTGACGG